>NZ_CP071632.1:2771250-3071666 GCF_017357385.1 Rhizobium sp. NZLR1
TGCCTTCTCGCGCGGCTCGATATCCGAGAATGTCGCGATCGGCACCTCGGTCGGCCTTCTCTCCGCCGTGGATCCGGAAGGCGGCGCGGTGAAGTGGCGGCTGACCGACGACGCGGACGGCATCTTCAAGCTCGTCGGCAACAAGATCCAGACGAAGGCTGCGATCGACTTCGAAAGCGACCACAGCCTGACCTTCACCGCCGAGGCCTATGACGCGGCTGGAAACACCACCAGCCACGATTTCACGATCGCCGTGAAGGACGTCTTCGAGCCGTCGTTTACCAGCCTGTCGCATGAAGCGTTGATTTAATCGCGATACGATCGCCGGTGGACGCAAGATGCTTCACCGGCGATCCCGACAAAGAGAGGCCGGACTCCCCGCCTCGCTACGAGCGGCCGACTTTCCTGGTAATCGCCCGCAGACACCGGCCGGAGACTGGCAAGGCCAGCGGCCGTGCCCGGGCAATCTCCTTTCAAAAATGCAGCTCCACCTGGACGTCCGTTTCGGTTATGATTTCTGCTCATCCGAGGAGAGCCCGCATGCGTCTTCCCACATTCATCCTGGCCCTTGCCGTGTCGGCGCTTGCAGCCTTGCCCGCATCGGCCGAGACCTACAAGACACCGAAGGCGTTGCTCAAGGCGCTCTACAGTTACAACACCGACAATAGCGACGCCGAGGCGCCCTCGCCTTATTCGATCTTTTTCTCCGACCATCTGAACGAGCTGCTCCAGGCCGATCTCGACAACACGCCCGATGGCGATGTCGGCGCGATCGACTTCGATCCCGTCATCGCGGGCCAGGACGGCGCGGCGAGCGACGTCAGGATCGGTCAGCCCATCCTGCTGGATAATAAGGCCGAGGTGGAAGTGCAGTTCGAAAACGGCGACGAGGTGACGCTCTTCTACACGCTGGTGCGGCAGCACGGCGGCTGGAAGGTCGACGATATCGCCAATCAGAAGGGGAATAATCCGTGGAGCCTAAGCGCTTTGCTGGGTGATGCGCAGTAGCGGTAGCTATAGCACCGAAAGAGCAAGTGCCGCACCCTTTACTCGAGCACTAACGAGGGGAACTGGCCGAGAGAGCTAAGCGTTTCCGTGAGTTGAAGCGATCATGAGTCAGTCTGGGCTGAGACATGAGGTCTCAATGAGCCTTCCACTTTGACTTTATCCCGGTCCTGAAGCCCAAGGGCTGTGACCGTCAAAACGATGACTCCGATGGCGCCTGGGCTGACTGGAAGCTGAATGAATGCACTTACAATAGCGCCGGAGACGAGCAGCAATATCTGGATCAAGGCGATAATGATTGCGATCACAATCAGACGAATATTCGCGACCTTGAGTCTCCTAATATAAGAGAAAACAACGAGCGGGATCAGGATCGATGCTATTGCGAGAACGATAACTTGCAGGGTCGCCCCTTGCGCTGCAGCAGCAAGACTTGGGGCAATGAAGGCGATGACGCCCAACACATAAACTGCAGCGGTGATAGCAAGGACCGGCGGCCAGATGAGAATTTCCTTGGGCTCGACCGCTTCTCCTTCGACGACGCCAGTTTCACGACATGCCGATCTCCACAAGACAGACGTTACAACCACGGCCGCGACCGACATCACGAGATAAACCGCGACGATCAGCCATTGCGTCGAAGGCACGGCTCCGGTTCTCGTCATTTCGACTGACATGATTACGTTGTTTGGTAGGCCTAACAGGATTGGAATCGAATAGACCGGCCAGAAGCCGTCGCGCAGGCCCGCGATCCTTATCCGGTCGGAAAGAAAGATCGTAAACGCCGTCGCGCCCATGTAGGATGCAATCGTGAGGATGGTGAAATTAGTCACCTCGTCATCGACGAGAGGCGTCGCGGCCAAGCCGCCTGATATGCCGCAAGCCTGCATAGCCGCAACGACTAGCGCGATCACAACGACAACAGCTCCTGGGCCGATGTTTCCGCTTTGCTTGTCCTTCCGCTTGAGCCAAGGAAAACCGATCAACCGTGCAATTTCCGCAAGTCCCAGCGCGGCGTAGAGGGGCATCAGTCCGAGGGCTAGGATCGATACACGAGAGAGCATGCCGGAATCGACAGTGTAACTCTGGCCGGTAAAGGCATCCAAATCGATCCCAGGGAGTGGGACGTGCAAACCCAGCACGTAAACGATGCCGACAAACGCGAAGGTGATGACCGTTTGCCGCGAATCCATTCGACTTCCTTCGGTCACCGATCTTGATGGTTCGCGTCTCGCGAGTGCCATCCATAGCGTGTAGTGAGTCCGATCATGCGAAGTCAAGGACTTCCGAATCGGACTTAAGCACTCCTTGCATTCTGGCCACCAACCGGTAGCGCTCCATGATTTTCTTCCAAAGTGCCCGGCCTGACTATTTGGCTAGCCAGCACTCCAGCTTGGCCGAGTTCCAATCAATTTTCGTGGAGCTTCGACCACTCGGTCCAGCTTGGTCCTCTCCCGTACCCTCTCGGTCACGTTCCGAAAGTCTCCAAAATCTGAGGCTTGCGGGCTGTGACCAAATCCTGTTTGCCGACGCCACCACCGCTCATCCCGTTTCGGAACGGAATCCCGCTCTGGCACAGCCATGCAAGGAACCGCTAACTCTTCCTCAAGTATCTGAATCTTCGACATTTCCTGCCATCGATGCGGGCATGCCAAAATAATCCCACTTGCTTTTTGCCCGAAAAGCTGCCACCAATTTGATACTCGGGCATTTGCATGCCGGTGACTGGACAGATGTGGTAATCCCTTCCGTTTGGAAGGCGGCGCGGGACTACCCGCCTACGTAGACGTTCTTTCCCCGTACGTGACTTCTCCGACTGACCCTTCGTCCCCATCGATCGGGGCGAAAGCTAAAGCCGTCCGCTTCCTCTCGGGGGCGCGGATACTACACAGACTAAGGGAAAAGGACGATCCCAATGGCCACCAAGGGCACCGTAAAATTCTTCAACCAGGACAAGGGTTTTGGTTTCATCACGCCGGACGGCGGCGCAAAGGACGTTTTCGTCCATATCTCTGCGCTGCAGGCTTCTGGCATCCAGTCGCTGCGCGAAGGCCAGCAGGTTACCTTCGACACCGAGCCGGACCGCATGGGCAAGGGCCCGAAGGCCGTCAACATCTCGGCTTCGTAAGTCAGACTTCCGCTTCGGCGGCATGAACGGCGCTCCGCAAGGGGCGCCGTTTCTGTTTGCAGCGTCACCGTCATTTGTCGATCGCACCGCCAGATGTTATATGCGCGCTGAAGAGATGGTCCCGCCCCCGCGGCGGTGCGGGGCCCTTGCGGCACCCAGAGAACAACGAATTATGGAACGTCGATGACGCAGAAGAGCCCGATTTTTGCGGTCGCCCCGATGATCGATTGGACGGATCGGCATTGCCGCTATTTCCATCGCCAGATCAGCCGGCAGGCGCTGCTCTATACCGAGATGGTGGTGGCCGATGCGATCATCCACGGTCCGCGCGACCGGCTGCTCGGCCATGACGCCGCGGAACATCCGCTGGCGCTGCAACTCGGCGGATCGGACCCGGCCAAGCTTGCCGAGGCGGTGAAGATCGCCGAACCCTACGGCTACGACGAGATCAATCTCAATGTCGGCTGCCCCTCCGACCGCGTGCAGTCGGGCACCTTCGGCGCCTGCCTGATGCTGACGCCGGAGACGGTGGCCGAATGCGTCGGGGCGATGAAGGCGGCAGCGACCGTGCCGGTGACAGTGAAATGCCGGATCGGCGTCGACGAGCAGGAGCCGGAACAGGCGCTGCCGGCGCTGATCACCCGCGTTCTAGATGCCGGCGCCGACGCAATCTGGATCCATGCCCGCAAGGCCTGGCTGAAGGGCCTGAGCCCGAAGGAGAACCGCGAGATCCCGCCGCTCGACTACGACATTGTCTATCGGATGAAGCAGCGCTGGCCCGACATCTTCATCGGCATCAACGGCGGCATCCGCACGCTTGATGAAGCCGCCGCCCATCTCGAACATGTCGACGGCGTCATGCTGGGCCGGGCCGCCTACCAGAACGCCGCGATCCTTTCCGAAATCGACCAGCGCTTCTTCGGCGCGCCGGCGGGCGAACCGGATTGGGAAGCGCTGCGTGATCGGATGATGGCCTATGCCGAACGCCACATCGCGGCCGGCGGCCGGCTGCAGCACGTGGCCCGCCATATGGTCGGCCTCTTCACCGGCCTGCCCGGCGCCAGGCGCTACCGCCAGATCCTGTCGACCGATGCAGCCAAGAGCGGCGCCGGGCCGGAGGTGCTGGCGGCGGCCTTTGCGGCTGTCGATTTTTCAGGGACGGAGCAGGAGGCGGTCAGCGCCTGACGTGAGGTGATGTCTTTGTCAGGGCGTCCGCGCCGTCGGCAGCAGGGTCTTCTTCACGATCCGGCCTGCTACTGAAAACACCAGGATCTCGGTATCCCTCTCGATTCTGCTGCCATCCATCAATCGGACGATATCATCGACGCCGCCGACCGGACTGCCGTCGATAGCGAGGATATAATCGCCCTCCTGCAGCCCTCCCTTTGCCGCCGGCCCTTCCGGCTCGACGCGGCGGATGCGGACGGAGGTCGTCTGCACCGTGCCCGCCGCCAGTGCCACCCGGCGCGGCAGCACGATCGTATCGCCTGAAATACCGATGAAGGCGCGCCTCACCTGGCCGTAGCGGAGAATTTCCGAAACAACGAAATTGGCCGTATTCGACGCCACGGCAAAGGCGATGCTCTGCGCGCCCTGGATGACGGCGGTGTTGACGCCGATCACCTCCCCGCTGGAAGACACCAGCGGTCCGCCTGAGTTGCCGGGATTGAGCGCCGCATCGGTCTGGATGACATCCTCCATCAGCCGGCCGCTGGCTGCCCGCATCGACCGGCCGAGCGCTGAGACGATACCGGCGGTGACAGTCCACTCGAAACCGAGAGGATTTCCGATCGCGATGGCGATATGGCCTCGGCGCAGGCGTTGGGAATCTCCGAGCTTCGCCCAGGCGCCGGTGCTTGTATTGGCGCGAATGAGGGCGATATCGGTATCGACATCGCGGCCGAGCACACGGCCCTCGGTGACGAAGCCATCGGGCGTGGTAATGCGAACGACCTTGGCGTCGTCGACGACATGGCTGTTGGTGATGATCAATCCATCAGGCGAGATGGCAAAGCCCGACCCGTGCCCCTGCCGGCCACCGACCCTCTCGATCCGGCTGACGGCCGGCCCGACCGTGTCGACTGCTGCCGCGATCGATTGCGAATAGACATCGATCAGCGCCCCGTCATTCTGAGGCGCTATCGCCTTGTCCATGTAACCCATGATTTAATCCTCAGGCGGGAGTAACGGTCGTCCGCGGCCAAAGCGGTCTCGGTTGCGACGGTTCGCCATCATACTGTTGTTGAGGATTAGATGGTTGGGCGTCGACCGGCGTTCAAGTGAGCGTGGGCGGCTGCCTGAAATTGCGGGAGCACGCGAACATAACTAGCCGGACAGATATATCGAACTACCCGGACAGATATCTTGAACGAACGGAAAAAAACTGGCTCATTGCAGACGTTCGCCCGTGAAATCAGCTGCCGTCGCGACGCCATCAAGCCTGTTGCGGCGACCATCGCACCGGGCCATACAAACTTCTGTCATATCAACATAATAGAAAAGGGTATTCAATAACAACATCAGCATATTCCGCCGGTGTTACCTCACGCCCCAGCTTCTTGCTCAAGCCTTCGGGGCAACGGCGCTCGTAGTCTTGCCAATTCCGCCGGCGACGGCGCAAACTTCCGACCGCATCAATCCAATCAACCAAGGAGCCATGACATGAGCACAGTCACGACTAAGGACGGCGTCGAGATCTTCTACAAGGATTGGGGGCCGAAGACTGCCCAGCCGATCATGTTCCATCATGGCTGGCCGCTATGCTCCGACGACTGGGACGCCCAGATGCTGTTCTTCCTCGAGAAGGGCTACCGGGTCGTCGCCCATGACCGGCGCGGCCACGGCCGCTCTACCCAGGTGGGCGACGGTCACGACATGGATCATTACGCCGCCGATGCCGCAGCCGTCGTCGAGCATCTCGATCTCAGGAATACCGTCCATATCGGCCACTCCACCGGCGGCGGCGAAGCGACCCATTACGTCGCCCGCCATGGCCAGCCGCAGGGCCGCGTCGCCAAGCTCGTCATCATCGGCGCCGTGCCGCCCATCATGGTAAAAACCGATGCCAATCCCGGCGGCCTGCCGATCGAGGTCTTCGATGACCTGCGCAGGCAGCTCGCCGCCAATCGCTCGCAGTTCTACCGTGACCTGCCGGCCGGCCCGTTCTACAGCTTCAACCGACCGGGTGCGAAAGTATCGGAACCGGTCATCAACAATTGGTGGCGCCAGGGCATGATCGGCGGCGCCAAGGCGCACTACGACGGCATCAAGGCCTTCTCGGAAACCGACTTCACCGAAGACCTGAAGATCATCACCGTGCCGACCTTCGTCATGCACGGCGACGACGACCAGATCGTGCCGATCGCCGACTCTGCGTTGCTCTCGTCCAAGCTGCTGCAGAACGCCACGCTGAAGGTCTACGAGAAATTTCCGCACGGCATGTGCACGACCCATGCCGACATCATCAATCCGGACATCCTCGCTTTCATTAAGGAATGATCCGTCATGCCGCGGGCGCCGGTGAGGCGCCCGCGGCATGACTTGACCGCCACGACAGATTTGAGCACCCGTCGGCTGCAATAGACGGGCGACGCCGACCACCTCGATTTTTTGAGAGCGGCTCCCTCGTTTTCTCATGAAACCGTTTTCGCCGATTTGCGTTTAGCGGCCATGACAAGAGAACGTGAACCCTCATCAAAGGCTTACCGGCAGGATCGCTTCGAAAACACCGAGCGAGCCGCCAAGGAAACCATCGAAGCAGAGCAGCGGGCTCGCCGCGAGAAAACCAAAAGGCTGAAAGAACTGCGTCTGTCGCAGCAAAGCGGCAAGGACCCCGCAACCAGGTAGATTTCCATGCTCGCGCTGCCTGTCAGGCCGACACGACCATCGGTCTCATACCCATGCGCACTGCCCTCGTCCGTATCCTTCCGGGCGTGCGCGCCCCGAATTGTTTTTGAATATCGGACGTTCGCCCATCTTGCAGAGCAAGGATCACGAAATTATCTTTTTTTCACCGATAGCGATTCACGGCATCGAAAGAGGGCAGATTGCGATGTCAGACAAGCTGTTCAGTACGCGTGACGAACCGCTCGCATCCGAAGATCTCGATGTGTGCAGGCGTGTCCATGAAGCGCTGTGTAGAGAGCTCCAGATTGACCGATCAGGCGAGGAAGCCGCCCGTCTAGGCGCACTTATCATCGAGCTCTACCGGCAAGGCGTGCATGACGAGAACCAGCTTCGATTGCTGGCCGGCGGGAAGCGAACCTGATAACGCGCAACCCGCTATACGCTCGAACGCAGCATTCTTTCCGGTCTCCGGCAGGCCGCGACCCACCGCATCGACCGCCGTTGGCCGAGTCCCATTTTACCCCGCTGCGTTAGCAGATGCGCACATACATCGCGCCTTTCATCCCAAAATGAAACCAAACCCCTTCCCGTGCGTTACCCCCTCGAACATCCGTTACCCAAGGTGAGAGAAATGAACAGATTCGCCATCATTGCCCTGTCGATAGCGACGGCTTTCTCCGGAATGCCGGCCTCGGCAGGCCCTGCCTTCGTGCCGAGTCCGGCGCAATCGGCGCAACCGGCGTCTCAAAGTGCCGCCCATATCATGACCGTCGGCTGCAACAACTTCACCAATTGCCCTGGGCAGTTCGGTAATGATCACAGGTGGTACCGAAACCGCCACCACTATCGCGATGGCAGCTACTACCGCGACGACCGCTATGGATGGGATCGTGGCTATAATCGTCACTATCACCACCATGACAATAGCGGCGCCATCATCGGCGGGCTCGCTGCCGGCGCGCTCATCGGCGGCATCATCGCCTCGCAGCCGCGCGCCTATTCTTCACGCGCCTACAGCTCGCATGCCGACTATTGCTACAGCCGCTACCGGTCTTACCGCGCCTACGACAATACCTTCCAGCCGAGCTACGGCCCGCGCCGCGAGTGCCAATAAACCGATCCACCCGTCAACAGCGAGCCTCGCATGAAAATGCGGGGCTTTTTGATGCCGCACGGGCAACGCCTGGGGCAAGACTGAGCGTGTATCTCTCAGTAGGTCGCCGCCGGTTTCGGCTTCTTCTCGGTCCATTGCGGCGGCGCGCCGTATTTGGCGGCCACAGCTCCCATCAGTCCGGGCGACCGGCCAAAGGCGTCGCAGGCGGCGTATTTCGGTTTTCCGCCGAGCCAGGATTTCATTCGCTGCCCCGACGGCAGCGAGATATCCAATCCCTTCGGTTCCTTGCCTTTGATCAGCATGCGGGAAAATTCGCTGCTGAATTTCGACGCCAGGCCATAGGCGTCGCCGACTTCGGAAACGCGGGGAGTGTTCTGCAGCGAGTTTGCCCCGCGCGACCAGACGATCGCCGCCCGCTGCACACCATCGCGGTCGACGGCCTCAGCCTCGACCGCCAGTCCACCGAGGCCGGCCGGCAGCCGCGGCACGCCGACGGGCAGCACGAAACCGGTGCCAACCGTCACAACGGTGGAAACACCCGCCATCGCCTTATTGGTCGGTACAATGTCGGTGACAACGGAGCGGATCGTCAGGTCCGCCGGTTGGCCTGAAGAGACCAGCTGATATTTGTCGCTGAGCGAAATGCAGAGCGCCCGGTCCAGCGCGTTCGCCACCATCACCCGGTCGGCGTCCGATTTGACGCGGGTCGCGGCGCTGAAAGCGAAGGTTGTCGGCACGATATTCACCGTCTTTGCCGGGCTAAGGCGCGTCCCATCGACATAGACGCGCGATTTCGACAACTTGCCCTTCGGCGGGCCGAGATTGCCGTAGAAGGAAAGCGTGCCGGCCCCCTTGAGGGGCACCGAGCTGCACCCTGCCGCTGTCATGGCAAGCGCCACCGGCAAGGCGAGAGACAAGCCCCTCGGAGCCTGTAGGAAAGAAAATGAAAATGGATTGCTGCGCACGCTGTCTGGCCTCCGTCGCCGATAGCGCATAACCCCGAAAATCGAAATCGATTTCCGGAAAGGATTATGCGCAGGTTTAAAGCGCTAGAGCGTCCTTGGCGCGTCTTGTAAGACGCGCCGCGCTCTAGTCTCAGGCGAAAGTGGCGGTCGAGAATTGCCGCAACATTACAGGTCGCTTCCGGCGGGCGGTTGCGGCTCAAGCCAGCCTGACCTACCTATGCGAGTTCGATCATCACTCGTGTCCCGGCTGCACTGCTCTCGATGCTGACCGCGCCGCCATGGTTTGCGGCGACCTGCTTGACGAGGCTGAGGCCGAGACCGGCGCCCTTGCTTCTTGGAGTGACGCGATAGAAGGGCTCGAACACCAGTTCGCGATGTTCGGCCGGAATGCCTGGCCCCTCGTCGGCGACGCTGATCCTGCCGCCGCCGGAAGCCGAGCGCGATATCGCGACCGTGATCATGCCCCCATTGCCGCCGTGGTCGATGGCATTGCGCACCAGGTTGCTGACCGCCCGCGGTAAGGCGGAAGGGCTGCCGCGGCGTTCAAGGCTCTCCACCTCGCTTTGAAAGCAGATCTGGTAGCCGCCCGCGATTGCCAGTGGCGCGAGGTCGGCAACCACAGTGCGGGCGATGCCGACGAGATCGACCGTTTCGTCAAGATCGGCCGCCTGGTCGTTTCGCTCGAAATCGAGCAGCTGTTCGGCCGCCTCGGCCAGCCGCGCCACGTCGTCGAGCAGCCGCTGCCGCTCGCGGCCATCGGGCATGCCGTCGATACGCGTCTGCATGATGGCGATCGGCGTCCGCAGCTCATGCGCCGCATCGATCAGGAAGCGCTGGCGTTTGCGGAATTCATTCTCCAGCCGCTCCAGCGTACTGTTGAAGGCGGTCACGAGCGGCGACACTTCCCGGGGAATGCCGCTCACGGGAAGGCGTGCGCCCTGCCGGCGCGGCTCGATTGCCGCTGCGGCACGCGCCACGTCGCTGATCCCCCTCAGCGCCCGCCCGACAATCCGGGGCACAGCAAAAAAGACCGCCGGCAGAGCGACCGCCAGCAGCGGCACATAGATCGGATAGGTCTCTGTGAGCATGGTCAGGAAGGTGGCGCTCCGGCTCGGGTTGCCGCCATACATCACCCGGAAAGGCCCGATCCCCGTCTCGACACTGTCGATCGAGGCGCTCTCGCCGGTAAAGGCGGCACCGCGTATATCGGCCTCCTTGATCAGGTGCACATAGGGGCCAAGCACCTGATAGGCCTCCGGCACGGCGCCATAGGAAACAGTCTGCCCGTCCGGCGCAGCTACGACGAACCAGAGCCTGTCGCTCTCGGCCTTGAAGGCGCTAAGGCGCGGGCTGTCGACGATGACGAGCTTGCCCTGCGTATCGCGGATCAGCGCCTCATCGAGCGCTGCGGTCAGCCTGTATTCCATGGCGACGTTCGGCGAGAGGATCATCGCCCCGTAAACGCAAAGGCCGACGATGACAGCCGCCACCACGGCGACGAAAACGATGCTGAGCTGCCAGCTGAGCCGCCACCAAAGCGACGGATTGGCGTATTGCACCTTGGCCATCATTCTTCCTTCATGAGATAGCCGACGCCGCGGATATTATGGATCGCGACACCGGCGCCGGCATCGATCAGCCGCTTGCGCAGCCGCGAAATATGCGCATCGAGCGCATTCGACTGGATTTCCTCTTCGTAATTATAAACCGCCGCCTCCAGTGTCGAGCGGAGCACGGTCTTCTCCTTCCTCCTTGCAAGGGCGGCCAGCACCAGAAGTTCGCGTCGCGGCAGGTCGAGCGGCACCGTTGCGACAGTGACGCTGAGATGCAGCGGATCGATCACCATCCGCCCGGCGGTAATCTGCAATTCGGCAAGACCCGGCGCCCGCCGCAGCACGGCCCGCAGCCGCGCCATCAGCTCTTCGACCAGGAACGGCTTGCCAAGATAGTCGTCGGCGCCCAGGTCCAGCCCTTCAACCCGTTCCTTCGGCTCGTTGCGCGCCGTCAGCACAATGATCGGCGTATCCTTCCCCGTCCGCCTCAGCTCTGGAATGAAGCTCAGCCCCTCTCCATCGGGCAGGCGCCGGTCGAGCAGGATCGCGTCGTAGAGGTTCTGCCGCGTCAGCTCGACGGCATCGGCCAGGTGCATCGTGTGGTCGGTGACGATCGCATGTTTGCCAAGCGCTGCCGACAGCGCCTCGGCCAGCTCCCGCTCGTCTTCTATCAACAATATCCGCATCGCCCGCCTGTTCTCTTGACCTTCCCTCTGTCCGCCACAAGGGTTGCGGCAGCATTGCGGAGCTTGCAAGGCAGCCGGTCATGCTGCCGCAATTGTTGAGGTCCAGTACAAAGGACATCCGCGGCATCTGGAGATCAAGATGATCCGACCTATCCTCCGTTTCCTCAAGAGGCATTTCCTCTCCGCCTTCATCCTCGCCGCGCTGCTCGCAGCCCCGCTCGTGATACTGCACACGCTCCAGGAAAAAACAGCGTTCGAGAGCGGCCTGCTGATGGAGATCCGATGACCGGGCGGACCTCAGGCGATTTAGCCGGCTGCCTTGCAATAGGCCGAGAAGGCCTGAAGATAGGCCTGCACCCTCAAACGGTTCTCCACCGTCGCGACAGCCCGAAACACCTCGGCCGGTTCCAGCTTCATCAAAGGAAGCCGCAGAAAGATATCGTCCGCGAAGCGGTCGGTGATGGTCGCAAGGATCGTGCGCAGACCTGCCAGCATGTCATCGCCCCGATGTGATGCGTGCAGCAGTGCAACGGGCCTGTGGACGATCTGCTCTCCTGACACCAGCCAGTCGATCGCATTCTTGAGGCCGCCGGGAATGGATCGCACATATTCCGGGCTGGCGATGATCACCCCGTCGCTCCGAGCGATCACGTCGATGAAATCCCGCACCGCCGCCGGCAGGGATTCCCCCTCGAGATCAGGCGAGAATACCGGCAGGTATCCCACGCCATCGAAGATCGCAATCTCGATCTCACTTGGTGCGACGACGCTGATGGCCCGCAGCATGGCCGTATTGGTGGAATCGCGCCGAGCGCTGCCGGATATTGCGAGAATCTTCATGACCCCAACAGCGATCGATTGATCACCGCTGTCAACGCAAAAGGCTGCGGCGCCGCGCGTGTTTTCGGATGCGCGAAGGATGCCGCAGCACTTTGAATTGGGCGATTGAGTGACAGCCAAAAGCGACTTTTGCTTGCACTGGCCGAGCCCGGCGTTAGCCTGGGTTCCAATCCTCACAGCTGCCGAGTCGGCGGGAAATACATATGACGGCTTTGATCGAAGCCCGGGGCGTCAGCAAACGCTTCCGGCAGCACAAGAGATTTCCGGGCTTTCTGGGCGCGCTAAAGACGCTGGTGACGAGCGAATATACAGAGGTTCTGGCCGTTTCCGACATCGATTTCGACGTCGCGGCCGGCGAAGCTGTGGGGTATCTCGGCCCCAATGGCGCCGGCAAATCCACCATGATCAAGATGATGACCGGCATCCTGGTACCGAGCGCCGGCACGCTTACCGTGCTTGGCCGCACACCGCATCTCAAGCGAATGGACAATGCGCGCGAGATCGGCGTTGTCTTCGGCCAGCGCAGTCAGCTGTGGTGGGACCTGCCGCTGGTCGACAGTTTCACCTTGCACCAGCGCATCTACGATATATCAGCCGCCCGCTATGCCGATAACCTCCGGCGCTTCAGCGAGCTGCTCGACCTCACGCCCTTTCTCGACCGCGCGGTGCGCCAGCTCAGCCTCGGCCAGCGCATGCGCGCCGAGATCGTCATGTCGCTGCTGCACGATCCGAAGATCCTCTTTCTGGACGAACCGACCATCGGGCTCGACGTGGTCGCCAAGGATGCGGTGCGGCGCTTTCTTGCGGAGATCAACCGCGAGCGCGGCGTCACCATCATCCTCACCACCCATGACCTGCAGGACATCGAAACCATCTGCCCGCGGCTGATCATGGTCGATCACTCGAGGCTGATCTTCGACGGCGAATTGAGGAGCCTGCGCGGGGCATTGGGCTCGGCCCGGCGACTGACACTCGAATTTGCCAGCGATCCGGGACCTTTGCCGCTCAAAACGGCGTCGCTGGTCAGCGACGAGGGCCTGCGCAAGAATTATCTGATCGAGCGCGAAGACATATCGCTGGTCAAAATCCTTTCGGAGGTGGGAAGCGAGCGCGACCTCAAGGATGTGGCGCTGCACGAGCCCGACATCGAAGAGGTCATCCGCACCTTCTACCAGGGCCGCGACGCCCGGGCGCGAGCATCATGAGCGCTTATTTCGCCTTCACCCGCAGTGCCCGGGCACGGACACCATGAGCGCCTATCTCGCCTTCACCCGCAACGCCCGGGCGCGGACACCATGAGCGCATATCTCGCCTTCACCCGAAACGCCCGGGCGCGGGCACCATGAGCGCTTATTTCGCCTTCACCCGAAGCGCCTTCCACGCGCAGCTCGCCTACCGCAACGAGGTCTGGGCCAACATCTTCGGCAAACTGGTGCAGGTCGTCGCCCGCGTCGCCATCTGGCTGGCCGTTTATGCCGGCGTCGGCGCAACCGTGGTCGACGGCGTCTCGCTGCAGCAGATGGTGACCTATGCGCTGCTCGGCGGCGCAGTGATGGGCGCCACCCGGCCTGAGAGGATCATCGGCGAGATCGGCCGGTCGCTCAAGACCGGTGACATCGCTGTCTGGTTGCTCAAGCCGCTGTCCTATCCGCTCTATCTGTTCGCTAATGAATCCGGCAGCTTTTTCTATCGCCTGGCAACGCAGGTCATCCCGACCGTCGCCTTCACCGCATTGTTTTACGGCATGCTGCCGCCGGCAAGCCTGTTTGATGGCCTGATGTTCATTGCCTTCTGGGCGCTGTCCTTCGTGCTCGTATTTCTGATGTCGGCGGTCTCCGGGCTCGTCGCCTTCTGGCTGATGACGAGTTTCTCGCTGGACTGGATCCTCGGCGCCCTGCTGCATCTCTTCTCGGGCCTGCTGGTGCCATTCTGGTTCTTTCCCGAACCGCTGGCGACGATTGCCCGCCACCTGCCCTTCGCCTGGGTCGTCTATTATCCGAATGCGGTCTATCTCGGCAGGCTTTCGGCTGCCGACACCTGCCTTCATCTCGGCCTCGGCCTTGTCTGGGCCGGAGTGTTCCTCTTGGGCGTGCTCTGGCTGTGGCGCTCAGCCTCCCGCCGCATCACCGTGCAAGGAGGCTGACGTGCTCATTCATCACCTCCGCGTCATTCCGTTGCTGGTGCGGATGCATGTCCGCTCAAAGATGGAATATCGCGGCGCTTTCTGGCTCGATCGTTTCGCGCAGATCCTTTCCTATGGCAGCGTCTTCGCCACCATTGGCATCCTGCTCGCCCGCTTTCACACGCTGGGCGGCTGGACCTTGCCGGAGCTGGCGCTGTTGTTCAGCTTCCAGCTGCTCGCCTATTCTCTCGGCGCCGCGATGAGCTTCGTGCAATTGCGCGACCTTGAAGAACTGGTGCGGCTCGGCACTTACGATACGCTGCTGGTCAAGCCATTGAGCCCCTGGGCCTACCTGGTCTTTTCCGGCCTCAATATCGGCTATGCCGGCCATGTCATCCTCGCGGCAGCGCTGATGGGCTGGGCCATTCTGTCGGTCGACTTCACCTGGTCGGTTTGGTCCGTGTCGTTCCTCATTGCCACGCTCATCAGCGCGACGCTTTTGACCGGTGCGCTGATCACCATGATCGGCGCGACGGCGCTGATGTGGGTGCGGTCCAACCATTTGTTTTCGATCTTCTTCGGCTTTTGGGAACTGACCCGTTACCCCCTTAACATCTTTCCCGGCGGCATCCAGATCACCCTCATCACCGCGGTTCCGTTGGCCCTGACCAGTTCGGTCCCGGTCGGCGCCCTGCTCGGCAAATCTATCCCGCTCCTTGGGGACTGGGCCGGGCCAGTGGCGCTCGCCGCCGGCCCCGTTTGGGTGTTGATATCGATCGCTCACTGGCGATACGCCACCGGCAAATACCAGGGCGCCGGCGGTTGACCTTTCTCGAAATCAGGAGACCGGCGCCGACGATTTTGCGCGGACCTCGAGGAACGCCGCCGTCAGCTTCGCCAGCACCGCCGAAGTGCACGTGCCGTTGGCTCCACCGATCGGATCGACGATATGGATCTGCCGGAGATCCTCCATGAATTCGTCCCAGAGCGGCGGCCCGCCTTCTTCGAGAAGCTGCGCGCGGATGCTCAGTTCCTCGCTGACAGGCAGATGGCGCCGCCCCCAGGCGCCGATCATGGCGAAGACGGGAACAAGCTGGATGGCCGGCTCCTCGAGGCTGTAGATTGCTTTCTGGCTGTGGCTCGGATCGTCCCGCTTGCTGATAAACCCGAGCGAGAGCAGGCGCTTCAGCCTGGCTGCTAGAATGTTGGAGGCGATCCCCTCCTCCGAATGGGTCAGCAGATCGCGGAAATGGCGGCGGTTGCCAAACATGATGTCCCGGATGATGATGAGGGTCCACCTGTCGCCCAGCACTTCCATCGTCAGGTTGATCGGGCAGCCCGAGCGCAGTTCGACATCCACCAGGCATCTCCTTCAAAAAACTGGTTGCATTATAGGATCACTTATGCGACAAAACAACCAGTTTTAATTTGCAATCAGATGGAGGAAACCATGTCCAAGGTTCGTGTCGCAGCATTTTCCCTTTCCGTGGATGGTTTCGGCGCCGGGCCGGAGCAAAGCATGCAAGATCCACTCGGCAAGCGCGGAACTGAGATGTTTCAATGGTTTTTCCATACCCGCACGTTTCGCGCGATGCAGGGAAAGGACGACGGCTCGCAAGGAATTGACGAGGATTATGCCGCCCGTGGCATGGCCAATTTCGGCGCCTTCATCCTCGGCCGCAACATGTTCGGCCCCATCCGCGGCGATTGGCCTGATAAGGCCTGGAAGGGCTGGTGGGGGCCAAACCCGCCCTACCATGCGCCAACCTTCATCCTGACGCACTATCCCCGCGAACCCCTCGTCATGGAGGGCGGCACGACCTTTCACTTCGTCACCGGCGGCATCGAGGACGCCCTTGAAAAGGCGAAGGCCGCGGCCGGCGGCAAGGATGTGAAGATCGGCGGCGGGGTCAGCACCGTGCGCCAATATCTTCAGGCCGGCCTGATCGATGAATTGCATTTCGCCCTCTCGCCCGTCGTGCTCGGCAAGGGCGAAGCAATGTTCACCGGCATCGACCTGCCCGCTCTCGGCTTCCGCGTCGCCGAGCATGTCGCCACCGAACACGCCACGCACATCGTGCTCGCAAAATAAACGAGCCGCCGATCGGAATCGGCATTCGTTCACACCAGCGCGTGCCGCAGGATGCCTGCGGCGGCAATGGCGATGATGACGGTCGGCAGCACGGGCAGCCGGGCTGCCGCCAGCATCGTCACCGCAAGAGCAATCAGATCCGCCGGCCGGCCGGTGACGAAGTCGGGTGCGATGACAGTGATCAATACGCAGCCCGGAGCACTCTCCATGACGATGCGCAGGCGCGGGCCGAGCGCGCGGTTGCGCAGGAAGAGATAGCCGCCGATGCGGGTGAGATAGGTGACCGTCGCCATCAGCACGATCGCGGTGAGGTAAAGCGGATCAGCCATCGGCGCGCGCCATCAGGAATGCCGCGGCAACGCCGGATAGCGCGCCTGCCGGAACATACCAGGCCCCCGGTAGCGCCAGGTAGGTTGCAGCCGCGAAGAACAGGCTGACGAGCCAGGGAAGTGCTGCTTTCGCGCCCTTCCACATGCCGGCGAGCATCACCAGGAACACGGCCGGAAACGCCATGTCGAAACCGTATTCGGTGACGTCGCCGAGGATCGGTCCGACCAAGACGCCGATGGTCGTGAAGATGACCCAGCAAAAATAGAGGCCGAGCGCCACGCCGAAGAAATAACCCAGGCTGAGATTGGCCCGGGCCTTCCTCGCATCCGCCAGTCCCATCGCCCAGCTCTCGTCGCACATGAAGAACAGCGCCATCAGCGCCTGTCTTTTCGACAGATGGCGAATGAAGGGGGCAAGTGCTGCTCCCATCAGCAGATGCCGGCTGTTGACGAGAAAGGTGATGGCGGCGATGAGAAGCACGTGCGGCGGCGAGGACCAAAGCTCCACAGCGGCAAACTCCGATCCGCCGCCGAAATTCAGCCCCGTCATCAGCGGCACCTCAACGGCCGTAAATCCCTTGCCGGCGGCCTGCGCGCCGAGCACCAGCGCAAACGGCACGAAGCCCAGCATGATCGGGATCGCCGCCTTCAGGCCGCGCCATGCCTCGGATCGCCCTTTTGCGGGCATGCTGATGTCTTCAGAGATGCAGTCCGTCACCTCGGTAACCCTTGTTATCGAAAGCGTGCCGCGAACAGCGGTGCGTCGCCTGAATTATTATCGCAATCCCGAGAGCGATTGGTTGCGTTCTCAAATATGTATTGCCATTTTATTGGCATCCCGTGCCAATGACTAGCCAATCACGAGCAGAGGACGCCAATGAAGCTGGATTCCATAGATCGCGCCATACTCCGCGTCCTGCAGCAGGACGGCAGAATCCAGAACACCGAACTGGCCGCCAAGGTCGGACTGTCTCCGTCACCGTGTCTGAGGCGCGTCAGGATGCTCGAAGAAGCCGGGATCATCAGACATTACGTCGCATTGCTGGACCCGGTGAAGCTCGACATGGGCTTCAGCGTATTTGTCCGCATCTGGTTGTTGGCTCAGGACGAAGAGACGACGGCGGCCTTCTGCCGTGCGGCGGAGAAGCTGCCCCAGATCGTCGAATGCCATCTGATGGCCGGCGACTGTGATTTCATCCTCCGGGTCGTGGCTCCAGATCTGGACGGCTACAGGCGCTTCCAGATGGAACACCTCGGCCGCATCGAAGGCGTCCGCAACATCAAGACGGAAATCCCGATGCAGAAGATCAAGCAGTCATGGCAGGTTCCGGTCTGACGACCGTGAGAAAAAGAACAAGGCGCCGGCATTCTTCAATTCGCGCGCATGTCCGTCGAGATCTACGAACGCTCCGAGGACGCATTCCTCGAAACGTTCTGTCTTGAGCATGATGCCGATCGACAAGCTCAGATTGCCAGAGGATACGGGCGTCCGGCCGGGCAGGCACCAAACCGTGTCAGAGAAATAGCGGTGGTGTAGCTGGGGAATGAGCGTAGAGTGAGCGCCATCGGCCCATCGGCATCGGCACTTCCGCTTGAGAGACCATAGGTGCTCTTGCCGCTTTTCGGATGGCACGACGATGCTCCTATCGCTCATCTCACTCAATGATGATGAAATAACAATCGTCACCGATGCAGTTCGGCTATGGTGCTGCGAGAGGAAGCTCGACATCGACAGCATCGAAGGGCGCCGCGCCATCACCATTGCCGTCGATCTCATCCAGATGAACACTGACCGCGACAGGCTTTTTACCGAGCTGTCGAAGCAGTTGGACCACCAGTAGGACCCGACGGCGGTGGCTCGAGAGGCTTAAAGTCGCTTTTCAAAAAACGTGTCGGGATATGGGTCGTCATTGAACCGGTCGATCTCATGCCAGCCGGTTCCGCGATAGAGCTGTTGCGCCTCGGAAAGCGCACTGTTCGTATCCAGACGGAGGAGCTTGACGGATAGCTCGCGGGCGATGGTCTCGGCGGCAAACATGAGGCGTGTTGCGAGCCCGAGGCCACGCGCGGAGGGGGCGACCCAGAGCCTTTTGATCTCCGCGACCTCGCCACCGCTACCCTTCAACCCGACGCAGCCGATCGGCAGGCCATCGGACAAGGCCACCAGGAACGCACCGCGCGGACGGGTCATATCCTTGGCGTCGGGATCGCGGGACAGCGATACATCGAAGCCCTTCTCAAACCGGCGTGAAAGTTCGCCGTAATATTCGCTCAAGCAATAGCTGGCGTCCTCGTGCCGAGGGTCCGTCTCCTCGATCACGATCTGGTCGCGCCTCAGCGAGGAAGCAACGATGTCCATGGCGCGTAGGAGTTCTTCCGGGCGGCGATGGCGTGCCAGAAATCCCTCCGCCTGCGCATTGGAAAGCGCTTCATAAGCCTGGAACTCGGACTGACCGATTTTGGTCAATCTGGCGATGCGGCGACGCGCGTCCTGAGGGTTCGGCACCGTCTCGATGAGCCCCTCCTCTTCCAGACTGCGCAGCAGACGGCTCATCAAGCCCGAGTCCAGACCGAGGTAATCGCGGATCACGGCAACATCCGATTGTCCCCGTCCGATCGAATTGAGCACGCGGGCAGCCCCGAGCGGACGCCCGCGCCCGAGGAAAGAGCTGTCGAGAGCGCCGACTTCGGAAGTGACGGCACGGTTGAAGCGACGGACGCGGGAGACAGGATCGCAAGCCATATTATCTGACTTAAGTCAGATAATTGATCCTGTCAATTCTGAGATCAAAAGCAGAGGTCTCGCCGGTCGGCGGTTTGCAGCCATCTTGCGGATCCCCATCCCCTCGCCTAAGGGATGGTAACGTCCCGCAAGGCCTCCCCCGTGTTCCGTTTTGCTCTCCACGTCCTGATCGTTCTCCTTCTGACGCTGCTCACGCAGATCAGCGGCATCGCCTATCTCATCGCCTTGGCCGCGTCGCGCGCCTGGGGCATCCGGCGCTTTCTGACGAAGCTCGCCATCTTCCTGTTTTGCTATGCCGGTGCGACATTTGCCGCGAGCCTCGCAGCCCCGATGGTCGGGCGGGTACCCCTCTCCTGCATATCAAGCGCCACAGACAGGCTCGTGGTCCGCTCCCCGATCTATTGCCTGCTGAACCGCAACTACGTCACCCCTCACCTGCGCGATCTGGCAAAAGCGCTTGCCGCCCACATGAACGAGGAATTTCCCGGTACCGTCACCGTCGCGCTGGATGCGAATTTCCCCTTCGTCAACGGCTTTCCGCTGCTGCCGCACCTTTCGCATGCCGACGGAAAAAAGCTCGACTTCGCCTATTATTACAAGGATGCGGACGACGCTTTCCTGGATGGCGTCACCCGCTCCCCGATCGGTTATTTCGCTTTCGAGCAGCCCGCGCCGGGCGACGAATTGCCATGCCAAGGGCGCAATGACTGGCTTACCACACGCTGGGATTTCGACGCGCTGCAGCCGTTGTTTCCGGCCTATGGCATCGAGGAGCAGCGCACATCGGCCGCGGTCGCCTGGCTGACGAGCGAAGGCGTGGCGCGCTTCGGCCTGCAGAAGATCTTCATCGAGCCGCATCTGAAGAACGCGCTTGGCATTACCAACAGCCATGTCCGCTTCCAAGGCTGCCGCGCCGCCCGCCACGACGACCATATCCATATCCAGGTTGAATGAGCGTAAGCTGGGAGGATTGAAAAGCCCTAATGCGCCACACGGACTATGTCAGACGAGAGTGGGGAGGTTTGCTCCGTATGAATATTTTCATTCTGCTGATCGGTTTTCCAGGCGTCGGGAAACTCGCGATCGCCAAAGAATTGAGCCCCCTTTTTTCCGCAAAGATTGTCGACAATCATTGGTTCAATAACCCGATACTGCGCCTCATCGATGATGACGGGACATCTCCCCTCCCAAACGGAATATGGGAATACACCGGAAGAGTTCGGCAAGCCGTCTTGGATGCGATCGTCGCCTATGGCGCGCCCTCGGCAAACTTCATCTTCACGCATGCCGGTATTGAAGGCGATGAACGCAGCATGCGCACTTTTCAACAAATTGCTGCCGCGGCTCAACAGCGCCAAGCCTTGCTGGTGCCGATCCGATTGCTCTGCGACGAGGATGAGTTGGCACGCCGCATTTCTACACCCGCACGCCGCGTCCACTTAAAATCAATAGATGTAGAAGCCTCGAGAGAACGCAGCCGACGAGCTTGCGTTCTCGATCCTCAACATCAAAATACGCTCGTCCTGGACGTAACTTTCGCATCACCGGGGGAAAGTGCGGACGCTATTCGAAACCATGTTTTGAACGCCGCATCTAGCCGGAATGTCGCAACCATCTCTGCCGCAGGTGATGGGATGGAGCAATAGGCCCTCATCGGCCCAGGGGAGACATGCCATGAAAGCCCTCTCGATCCTCTTGCTGATCGAAACGTGCCTCTATGCCACTGCCTCGCTCACCCATGCCGGCTTTATCCTCGAAGGACACGAGCATCACCAGGCGATGATTGCCGAAGCGGTGATAGCCGCCGCTCTTTTGCTCGGCCTGATCTCGCTTGTCCTGAACCGGCGATGGAGCCGAACGGCGGCGCTTTGCGCCCAGGCCTTCGCCCTCCTCGGCACCCTCGTCGGCGCCTTCACTATCGCCATCGGCGTCGGGCCACAGACCACGCTCGATTATATCACCCATGGCGCGATGATCCTGCTCCTGGTCTTGGGCATCATCTGGCTGACGAGAACCAGCAACCCTCCTCCCCGTGATTAGTGCCGCTCTCTCGCCAGCCTCACTGAGGTGCCCCTATCCCAGGCGCACCCTCTCTCCGGCCTCATCCTGAGACGCCCCGCAAGGGCCTCGAAGGACGGCGCTGGCCACCCGACGGCACCCATACGACGGGCAAGGCGCCACGCGTGACCTATCGCAGCGGCAGCTCGTAGCTTCGCTTAAGCGTTTCCATCGGCACGTCGGTCTTGACGCTGAGGACGCTCGGAATGTGGGTCAGGTGGTCGGCCTGAAAACGCCAATAGCTGTGCAAATCGGTGGTGACGATGCGAAGCACGGCGTCGCACTCGCCCGTCGTCAGGTAACATTCCATCACCTCGGGAAACCGTCTCACGGCTTCGGCGAAGCGCAGGGCGACCTCGGCATCCTGGGTCTTGAACCATACGCGGGCAAAAACCGTCAGCCCCGCCCCAACCTTTGCCGGATCCAGCACGGCGACATAGCGATCGATGATCCCGGCTTCTTCCAGCAGCCGCACGCGGCGCAGGCAGGGCGAATGTGACAGGCCTACCTCCTTTGCCAGCTCGACATTCGAAATGCGCCCGTCGCGCTGAAGTACGCGCAGAATGTGGCGATCGATCGCATCGAGTGCATCCGACGGCGAATTGAAAGCTTCCAGCGCAGAACCAAATTTCAAACGATTTTAAAAATCCCACCCGAAAAGCTAATCGATTTTAATTTTATTATTAAAATTTTCTTGTTGCAGCGCAAAAAAATTTAACCATTATTTCTGTAGACGCTCAGGTTGTTCGTTGGAGAAACTCGCATGACTGTGACATTTCCGCTATCCGAGAAGCGCGACGCAGAGTTATTGCTGAAGCACTTGACGTTGCACAAACTCAGCTGTCCGGGAAACTGTGTCGTGTCGCTCAAGGCGTACGTCGCCCACGTTTCTTCCTCTCATACCACGGCACTCGGTACCGCTCGTACCGCTTGGTAATGATCGAATGTCTTGGGCTCCTTGCCGAATGTTCGTGCCTTTCGCTTTTGCTCAAGGCGTCGACCGCCTATCTCGCTGCAGGCAGCCTCATGCCGGCGAACTTCAGGATATCCTCGATCTTCGTGTCGAGATCCGCGTCGGGTTCGACCTGGCCGTCTATCATCAGCAAGGCAAGGCCGTGCGTCAACGACCAAAGAAAGAGCGCGGCAATCGGCACATCCTCAGGCGTCAGCCGTTTTTCCAGATCGTCCTTCATCTGCCGGTAAACCCGCGCCCGCGAGGCGCGGATCGCTTCATTTCCTTTGGAATAGGCCTGAAAACTCTCCCCGAACATCAGCCGATAGAGGCCCGGATTCGCGCGGGCAAAGGCGACATATGCGATGCCGCCGGCAAGCAGGTGTCGCCGGGGACCATCCAGGGCGGCATCAATGGTTTCGCTGAGTTCGGCAAAGCCTTGTTCGGCAAGTGACGCCGCGATGGCGTCAAGGCTGTTGAAATAATGGTAGGCCGCCGGAGCCGAGACCCCGGCGCGGCGACCGATTTCCCGCATGCTGAGCGCCGCCGGGCCTCCCTCCTCGATAAGCGCCCTTGCCATCGCCAGTAACGTGGGGCGCAGATTGCCGTGATGATAGCGGGTCGCTGTTTTATCCCTAGTCATGTCTTGATCTAATCTTTACATCGTTAAAATCGTGTTTTAACCTGCCCGCGATGACAAGGGTCAGCTACGGTCCGGGCGTCGGGACCAAGGTTTACAGACAACGAGGCTTTCATGCGAGCATCGGAACCAAGCCGCACCGCGCTGGGCGCTGCAGCCTACAGGGCGGCGCACCAGAACGTCGATGGCGGCGCAATCTTCTTCGACCCCTACGCTCGCCGGATACTCGGTGAGGAGGCGAGCGCCGAGGCTGACCTGAAAGCCCGGGACCCCTCTACGCGATCCTTTCGCCTCTTCATGGCGGCACGCAGCCGATATGCCGAAGACTGCCTTGCCCTGTCCGTAGCAAGAGACGTCCGGCAGGCAGTTATCCTCGGCGCCGGGCTCGACACCTTTGCACTGCGCAATCCCCATGCCGGCCTGAAGGTCTTCGAAGTCGATCATCCTGCCACGCAAAGCTGGAAGCAGACGCGGCTGAACGAAACCGAGCTGACGCACGCCCCGCCGACATTCGTTCCGGTCGATTTCGAGCAGGAAGATCTCAAAGAGTGCCTCGTCGCGTCCGGCTTCAAGCTGGAAACGCCATCCTTCTTCATCTGGCTCGGCGTCGTGCCCTATCTCAAGGAGGCGTCGGTCTTTTCCCTGCTGCGCTTCGTCGCCGGCCTGCCGAGCGCATCCGTCGTCTTCGACTACAGCGAACCCCTCGAAAATTATTCACCCGAACGCCGTGCCCGCGCGGCGGAAATGGGATCGCGCACGGCTGCGGCCGGCGAACCGTGGCTGACACACTTCGATCCGAAGGAAATCTCCGAGCGATTGCTGAGCCTGGGGTTCGTTTCTCTGGAGGATCTCGGCCCCACCGAAATGGCAAAGCGCTTCTTCGGCCTGCCAAGGGATGCACCGGATCGCGGCGCTGGCCCGCACGTCATATGGGCGGGGAGATAGGAATAGTCGTAACGATTGAATTGCGACACTTGGACCTCAGCGTTGTAGATGACAGCATCCAGCCGGCTCACGCATAACCGGCGTATCCATTCGGCAGGTCATGCGGGCGGGGATGTTAAAGCATGTCGCGGAAAAGTTTGCAGCGGTTTTGCGGCAACGACATGCGTAAAAACAAAGAGCTAAAGCGCAAGGAGGGAATCTGAAAGATCGCGACGCGCTTTAGTCACGGCAGACTGCCGTTGCAGTGCTTGCAAAAATTCCTATTCTCGGCGTCACCGATGGCGATGAAAAGCTGAGGCATCCGGTTTATTGCGATAGGAATTTTAGATCACATCATGACGACACTCAGCCGCCCTGATCTCAGCGACATCAACCATGGCGACTGGGTGGATCGCCGGTTACCGGCCGCATGGCGGCCATACACGCGACTGGCGCGGCTCGATCGCCCGGTCGGAATCTGGTTGACGCTTTTCCCATGCTGGGCCGCCCTCATCCAGGCATCGCACGGTCTGCCGAACTTCTTGCAGTTGGCGATCTTCTCTCTCGGCGCCGTGCTGATGAGAAGTGCCGGTTCCACGGTCAACGACATCGCGGATCGGAAGTTTGACGGCCATGTGGAACGGACTCGCTTCCGGCCCCTTGCAAGTGGGGAGCTCCGCACCCTGCACGCCTTCGTCTTTCTGGCCGTGGAACTCGTGGCTGCGGCATCGCTTCTACTCTTCCTGACACCCTATACGTGCCTGGTGGCAATCTCGGTTCTGCCGCTGGTCTTCATCTACCCGCTCTGCAAGCGCTTCACCCACTGGCCCCAGGCCGTCCTGGGTGCAGCGTTCAATTGGGGGATGCTGATGGCATGGGCCGAGCTTGCAGGCCATATTCCGGCCGGCGCCGTCTTGATGTGGGGCGGGGCCATCGCCTGGCAGATCGGTTATGATACGGTCTACGCCTATGTCGATCTGAAGGATGATACCCGCCTCGGCCTGAAGTCGACGGCAATCCTGTTCGGCAGGCACGGCAAGATGTGGATCGGCTTGTTCTATGCTCTGGCCGTCGGGGCCTGGTCGCTCGGCGGCTGGCTGCTGGACATGTCGCCGCCTTATGCAATCGGAATGCTGGTCATCGCCGCTCATCTCGCCTGGCAGACCCGGCGGATCGACCTTGCCCGCCCCGACCTGAATTACCGCCTCTTCCTCGCCAATATCCTGACGGGCGTGCTACTCGCCTGCACGGCTTTGTCGGGCACATTTTGACGAGGTCGAGACCGTGAGACCAATGACCTATCTGAAACAGGGCATGCTCGCCGCGGCCATGATGCTGACAGCAATGATGATGTCCCCACATCGAGCGCATGCCGGACAATGCGAGCGGGAAACCTTTGAAGATGCGGCATACGTCGTCTGCACATTGGACCTTGAAAAAGCCGACCTCCGCCTGTTCTGGAAGGGCGCCGATGGCGCACCGTACCGCACCTTTTCAAGCCTTGCCGAAGCCGTTCACGCGGCGGGGAAGACGCTGGTGTTGGCCGTCAACGCCGGCATGTACCGGGCCGATTTTTCGCCGATGGGACTGTATGTCGAAAACAGCAGGGAATTGAAACCCGCCAATACCGCAAAGGCCGAAAGCTCCGCCAGCCAGGTACCCAATTTCTACAAGAAGCCGAACGGCGTGTTCTTTCTGAGTGAAACCGGCGCAGGCATCCTCCCTACAGATGAATTTCTGAAGCTTGCGCCCAAAGTGCGGTTCGCTACACAGTCCGGCCCGATGCTTGTCATCGCCGGCACGCTGAACCCGATCTTCATCCCAGGCTCGACGGATCGAACCCGCCGAAGCGGTGTCGGCGTCTGCGCGGCCGGCACGGTTCGCTTGGCGATCAGCGAAGACGGGGTGAATTTCGACGATTTCGCGCGGCTCTTCCGCGATAATCTGAAATGCCCCGACGCCTTGTTTCTCGATGGCGGAAACGGTGTCGGGCTTTACCATCCGGCAATGGGCCGCAACGACCGCTCCTGGCACGGCGGTTACGGCCCGATCCTCGGGCTTGTCGAATAGAACCGGTATTCATTGAGGCGGGCGTTGAGCCTTGTGCCTCATCTATCATCCGGCCGGTCACCAAAAAACCTTGCCGTGGCCGTGATCAGCCGGTCCAGCATATCGACGTTCTTACAAGTGTTGAAAATGTGATCCATGGGAGCCTCCCAAACTTGGTGTGCCCCCTTATGCGCCCGAGCGAACTTTGCCGCTGTTCCCACAGGAATGGCGGTATCCAGGCTGCCTTCGGCAAGGAAAACCGGGCCATCATACTTAGCAATCTCGTCCAGCGGATCCAGGCTTTCGACGTCGGCAAAGAAGTCATGGCCGAGAGTCATGGACGAGCCCCACGGAAGTTGAAGCTTGGTGGGCGATCGGTTTTCGAGCGCCCGTTCATACACATCACGCCCAATCAAGGCTGGAAAGGATAGTTTCGGCTCGCCGACAGGGGCCCAGAGCGCGACCGCCGCTGGTCGATTTGTTCGGCCCGCCGCCACGGCAGCAACCAGGCCACCCTGGCTCCATCCCAGCAGAAAGATCGCATTCGGACCACCCGACGGCAGATCGCTGACGAAGTCCATGGCGGCGATGCAATCCTCGATTTGGCGATTATATGTCGTGTCCTGAAAGCGTCCGCCGCTTTCGCCGACACCTCGAAAGTCAATCCTTAGGCTCGAAAAACCGAGAGACGCGAGCTTCTCCGCCGTATGCGTGAAGATACCGGTGCCGGTCTGAGAAATCATGAGTTCGTGCCGCGTTCCTCCGAACCCATGGAGAAGCACGACAATCGGTGCGTTTGCCGAGGCCGTCAGACGCAATGTTCCGACAACATGATCCCCACCGACCTCAAAGTTTACCGTTGCCTCTGCCGCCATTGCTTCCTCCGAACCTCCCCGTCAAAGCCTATCCCTTCCCCGCACGTGTCATTTCGGCGCGCATCCAGCTCGAGTCACCCCAGGTGGAGAGCCAGATCATCAGATCGGTCAGAGAGCCGATGACGGGCAGGAGCAAGGCGTGGTTCAGGCCCCGTCTCCTTTGACTGTCCTCAGCCTTCCTCAGATGCGCCAGCTCCTGTTCCTGTATCGAGGCGATCAGGGCGTGAAGCTCGGGATCGCGCTTGGCGAGGAAGGCCAGTTGGTCTTCGAGATGGCGGTGGACCGTGCTTTCAACGGCCTCTGTGCAGATCCAGATCATGTTGCGCCCGCCAAGCGCCGTCAGGATGCCGAGTACGGAACCGCCGAGGCTCCAGAAGGCCATGACGCGGCAGGGCCTGGCGCGCCTTGCAGGCATTGCCTCGCGAAACAGCCGGCAATGGTCGATCTCGTCCTCACGCATCTCTTCAAGCGCCGGCACGATGTCGGGAAACAGCCGCCGGGCCATCAGGATCTGGGCGCCATAGATCCTGATAGCACCGAACTCGCCCGCATGGTTGACCTTGAGAATGCGACGGATGGTGACATCGGCGTCGCGCATTCCCGAGTTGCTCGACGGATTGATCATGACCACCCTGCCCCGGTTCCCTTGCAGGCAATAGGCAGGAGTGCCGCCGTGATCGTCAAGGGTGCGTCGACTCAGTCTGCCGCGACAAAAAATTCAACGACTCAGTCAGCCCTGGGTGAGGCCGGAAATGCTTCAACGATGTCTTCGGGAATGAAGCCGCCGGTCTGGCGTTTCCACAGGCGGGCAAACAGGCCGTCGCCTTCGGCTAGTTCGTCCGGACTGCCCTCCTCCACGATCCGCCCGCGATCGAGCACGACGATCCGGTCCATCCTGGCGATGGTCGACAGCCGGTGGGCGATGGCGATCACCGTCTTTCCCTCCATGACGAGGTTCAACCGCCCCTGGATGGCGGCTTCGGATTCGCTATCGAGCGCGGAGGTCGCTTCGTCGAGCACCAGGATCGGCGCGTCCTTCAGCAGAACGCGGGCGATAGCGACACGCTGGCGCTGGCCGCCGGAGAGCTTGATGCCGCGGTCGCCTACGAAGGCGTCATAGCCCCTGCGGCCCTCGCTGTCAGTCAGATCAGCGATGAAGGCATCGGCGCTCGCCATCTTCGTCACCCGTTCGATTTCGTTCTGCGTCGCCTCTGGACGGCCGTAGCGGATATTGTCGCCGACCGACCGGTGCAGCAGTGCGACGTCTTGCGCGATCACCCCGATCGCGCGGCGAAGGCTTGACTGCGTGACCGCCCGGATGTCTTGCTCGTCGATCAGGATCGAGCCGTCGCCGATGTCGTAGAAGCGCAGGAGCAGATTTGCGAGCGTGGTCTTGCCGGCGCCGGAGAGGCCGACCAGACCCACCTTCTCGCCGGGCCGGACCGTCAGCGACAGGTCGTTGATGACAGGCTTGCCTGACTTGTAGGCGAAGTGGAGGTTCTCGAAACGTATTTCGCCGCGCTGAACACTGAGCTCGGTCGCATCCGGCCGGTCGGTGATCGTCGGAGGTGTGGTCATGACGGGCATGGCGTCCTTGATCGTGCCGATCGCCTGGAAGATCTGCTGGCCCATCTGGAGGAAGACGAAGATCTGCGACGACAGCCGGTTGAGGATGTAGACCGCTCCGACGAACTCGCCGACCGTGAGGAAGCCTTTGACAAGGCCGGAAAATCCGATCGACAGCATGGTCAGCCACAGCAGCGTGTTGAGAATGACGACAGTCACTTCCGACGACCGATAGATACGCTGTTCGCTGTGCTGCGTCTGCACGGTCCTCTGGATGATGCGGCGGATGGCGCCGGCCTCGCTGTCTTCGGCCGCAAACTGCTTGATCATCTGCATGTTGGTATAAAGATCGGTGATGGCGCCGGCGACCAGGCTGCGCTGCTTGGCGGTGCGGCGCGAGCGCTGGACGAAGGTTGGCACGATCCTGGCGGTGAATGCGATGTTGAGCGCGATCCAGACGACGACAGGCAGGGCAAGCTGCCAGGCGAGTGCGCTCAGCAGGATCACAGAGCCCACCAGCTGCATCAGGAAGCGCGGGATGGACTGGAAGCCGGCAAGGATCTGCTGCTGGACGGCGGAGGATACCTGCGAGAGGCGTGAGGCAACCTGGCCGGCATAGAGATCATGGAAGAAGGCAAGGTCTTGCCGCTCCACCGCCTTATGTCCCTGCCATTGAATGGCAGCCGGCATGCCGATGCCTAAAGTATGCGAGTTCAGCGTATTCAGCATGAACGACACGATCGGCATGACCGGAAAGATCAGGAAGCCGAGAACGGTCAACAGCAGCCATTCATTGTGCAAGAAGGCGGCGGCGCCCTGTTGCGTCACGCCATCGACGATGACCGAAAGCCCCCAGACGATCGTCAGGTTGATCAACTCGAACACCATGGAGCAAAGCGCAAGCGCGATCAGCACGCCACGGAACATCGAGATGAAGTGCAGGAGCACCGTCACCGGACCTTTGGAAGGCAGCGGCCGGTAGGGAATGTCGAGCGGCCGGATCAACGTTTCGAAGGGACGGTAAATCGCATCGGAAATCGACATGGGCCGCTCGGATCAAAATTGGGAGGAAGCGTGGACTCGGACTACGCCAAGTCGTATGGGATCATCTTTTGGCCGCCATCTCAATTAGAACTTTTATAAATTGACCAAACGGGAATATCGCCAAAACAGAGCCTGGCGAGCGCGGGACAGCGAGCGCCCGAAAGCCCCAATTGCGGTCGTCGCGCCATTGAGGCAGGATGCCGTCCTTGAACAAGAAGCAGGATTGAACTGACGCTCATGCTGACGGGCTCATGTCATTGCGGCAAGGCGAGTTGGACACTTAGAGGTGATCCCGGCTCGATCACCGCCTGCAACTGCACTCTCTGCCGCCGCTACGGCACGCTCTGGGCCTATGATTACGAAGGAGAGCGTATCGCTCTCAGCGGAGAAACCGCCTCCTATACCCGCTCCGGCCGGGAGACCTCGTCCCTCGAAATCTTGTTCTGCCCATCCTGCGCCTGTGTCTTGAGCTGGCGCGGCCTGCGGCTTCAAAAGGATGGCCGCCGGCGCATGGCGGTCAACATCCGGCTTGCGCCGCCGGATCTGGTCGCCGATCTGCCAATCGATCACTTCGACGGCCTGGATACGTTCGAAGATCTTCCGTCCAAAGAGCGCTGCGTGCGCGATCTCTGGTTTTGACAGCCTGTCCCGTTTCCGAAGGACCCTGGAAATGTAGGTCAATCTCACCGGACCCGACACTCCGGAAAACCTACTGCGTGAAGGTTCAGCCGCGCCGAGCCGCCTCGAGCGCCGCGACGTCGATTTTCCTCATGGTCATCATCGCATCGAAAACCCGCTTTGCCTGGTCGCCACCTGCCGCGAGCGCTTCGGAAAGGATACGTGGCGTAATCTGCCAGGACACACCCCATTTGTCCTTGCACCAGCCGCACTCGCTCTCCTGGCCGCCATTGCCGACGATGGCGTTCCAGTAGCGGTCGGTTTCCTCCTGGTCGTCGGTTGCAATCTGAAATGAAAAGGCTTCGTTGTGTTTTAACGCGGGACCGCCGTTCAGGCCGATGCAAGGAATACCCGCAACGGTGAATTCAACGACCAAGACGTTTCCCTGCTTGCCATCCGGATAATCTCCCGGTGCACGAATGACGGCGCCTACGGCACTGTCTGGAAACGTCGCGGCATAAAAGCGGGCAGCCTCCTCGGCGTCTTTGTCATACCATACGCAGATCGTATTCTTCGCCATTGCGCGGTCCTTTCGCTCTTCGTTTCGCATTTCCTTCGTTAGATATGAGGCAAACCGTCTTTCTCCAGCCCATGGTAGCAATTTCTCGGGAGGGACTGCCGAGCGCTGCCAAGCGGACGCAAAGAGCCGATAAAAGAGGGCCTGGCTCTCCGGATCGCGCCAATTGCAGTCATCATTGATCTGTAGCATGGCTGCACCGTCCTCTTCGCTTCAATAAACCCCTCATTGTTGCATTGATTTGCCTGGAACAACGCTGATGATTTTCCTGCTTCGCCATGGCGAGACCATTTGGAACAGCTTAGGCCGCTTCCAAGGCCAGAAAGATTCATCCCTTACGGAGCGCGGTATCGAACAGGCCGAACAGGCGGCGAAGCTTCTGAAAAAGGAAGTCGCAGGCACCGAGCGTTCATTCCAACTCCAAGTTAGCCCGCTAGGTCGAACGAAAGAGACTGCGGCTCGAGTGAAACGGATATTGCCTTTGGAATCCCACCAGGAACCGCGGCTGATGGAGGTGACCATCGGCTGTTGGGACGGCATGACCAAGTTCGAAATCGACAACGAGTTTCCGGGAATGCTGGACGGGTCCGACGCTTTTGATTGGTATTTCAAATCTCCCGACGGAGAAAGCTTTGATGCTGCCTGTGCCCGGGCGAAGGACTGGATCTCAGGCATACGCGGACCGACAGTCGCGATTTCTCACGGGCTGTTTGGCAGATTGGTCCGCGGTGTCTATTCTGGCCTTTCAAAACGAGAGATGCTGGAACTGCCCGTTCCCCAATACGGATTCTATCGCCTTCGCGACGGCGAGTTCAGTCTGGTAGGCGCTTCGGCCGAAACGATATCCGACGTCGTTGCGTAACAAGGGTTCATGCCTGGTGACCGCCGCGGCCCGCCAAAATTCATTGCGGATTTATAGCGCGGCTCAATGTCGGAGATCGACACCTCCGACTTGCAGCAGCGTCTCGGGCACGCCTCACCCCTCGAGGCCTTGCTGGCCGCCTCGGGGTGAGGTTCGACACGACGTGGCTCTAAAACATATCCCGGCCGTCGCTGCGCGGGTCGCCGGCAACGCGATGCGGTTCGTAGAGCCCGCTCCGCGCCTTGCGCCGCCAAGGACGGGAAAGATCGCCGGGATTGTCGTCGATATCGGCGACCGATATCGCGGCCGTGCCATCCGTAGGGCATTGCGCCGCCCATCGGCCGCCAGGCGCGACGATCGCTGAAGAAGCAGGATCAGCCTGACCGGGATGGGCGGGGATCGAGAAACTGACCCAGTAACTATTGCTCGCCGCATGCCCTTGCGCCTCTGCGGCGAAAGACGGTTCAGTAGCCGGTGAACCGCCTGTCGTCGAAAACAGCACGCAATGGACGTCTAGCCGCTCGTATTCGCTAAAAATCTCTGGATAGTGGCATTCCATGCCGAGCGCGCAGCCAAAGCGGATGCCGTCGACCTCGAAGGTCACAGGAATCGACCCCGGCGTGTACATGAAGGAAATTTTGGTGTTGGACAGCAGGCGTTCGTCATAGCGCGTCACCAATTCGCCGTGGTCGGAGACAACATAGAGGCTGTTGTGCGGTCGATGCGGTTCCGTCAGCGGATGTACTGAGCCGATGACCGTCCAGAGCTCGAGTTCGCGCGCCAGCCTGCGCGTTGCATCCAGTTCCTCACGCAGCACGGCCCATTCGAACCGCCGCCAATCGGATGGCCCGATCTCTCGCGGCCCGATTTCCGACATGATGCGCTTGTTCGGCGCTGACGTCGCACCTTCGGGAAAGTGCACGAGCCGTGCCCCCGCCTGCCGCGCCTGCCGCATCAGCAGGCGAATCTCCTGACCACTGCGGCGGAGCTTGTCGATGTCACGGGGATCGTCTGCATGAGTGGTCTGCGCCACAGCGAGACGCAGGCGCCTCACCTCGGGCGCTACGTCTTCCGCCGAGCTGGGCAGCAGATGCATGCGGGCGGTGGTATAGGATTCACCCGTCTTGGCGGCGCGCGCACGCACCCGCCGCTTGAAATTTCCATTCTCAGTCATATCAGGGCCTCTCACGTTCCGGACATCGTTCCCCAGCAACAGGCCCGAAACATCAGGACCAAAGTAACGACCCGAGACGAAAACCCCTTTGCCTCCGGTTGAAGACCCTGCTGGGGAAGGTCTGGGGAGGTTCGGCGTTAGGCCACGCCGAGTTAAAGATGCCGAGGCGACCGCGATTCGTCAATTCGGGGAGCGGCGGGGATCCCTCGGCGCCGAAGCCCCTACTTCGGGCCTGCCTTGATCCACTCGCCACGGCGGATCGACGCGGTTCGATCCGGCGAAATAAAGGATGATGCGATTGCTGCCGGGGTCGAGCAGCTCCGCCTCGCGCCAGAGCCAGCTCTTGTCCTCGGGTCCGCTCACAAAGTGAAGGCCGGCCTCACTAAGGCGGCCGACCGTCTCGTCTAGGTTCTCACACTCGAAATAGACTGTGGTTCCCCCACCGCCGCTTTCACCCTGATGCAGGGAGAAGGTGCTGTCCCCGTCGGGACAGACGAAGCGCGCATACCGAGGACGGGCGTCGACGACGGGCCTGAGACCGAGGACGCAGTAGAAGTCCCAGCCCGCATCGAGGTCAGGCATCGTAACGGTCACCTGGTTCAAGCGCATGATCTTTCCTCACCGGTCGAGTTCGCTCAAAAGTATGCGCCGCTTCTGGCACCAAGAAATTCATAAAAACAGAGACCTAAAACCATCGCATGAATCATATTCTAGACGACACGCTTTTTGTGTCCTCGACACAAAACTCGTGTCAGACTGCTCAAGCCACGGGTAAGCCTGCGCGCCGATCGAGAGGGCAGAAGCCATGCACAAGTTCACCGTATCAATCACCCGGGAGATCGAGGCAGATACTGCCGAGGAGGCTGCACTGCTCCTATATCAGGAACTATCAAGAGGACCGGTCCCTGACCGCTATGCGGTCACCGACGAGACAAGGGTGACCAGGGAGGTGAAGCTGGATCGGGAAAAGGCCGATGAATTCGCCAGCATTGATCACACCGCCGACCCCGGCAACTGGTAACGTCAGGCAGCCACAGGAGACCCGGCTTTGCGCCGGCAGCCGAATGCGGTAGTTGCAAATCCCCTTCTCCGGCGCGAATGCCGGATGCAAACAGCCCTCCCGTCGGAAATATCCCAGCTAGGAAAGACCGTGAACTCATCAATCAAAATAGCCGTCGCTGGTGCGAACGGCCGCATGGGTCGTGCCATCCTGCCGCTGCTGGCAGCCGATCCGACTTTTGCGTTCGTCGGCGGCATCGGTCGTGAGGGCTCTGCAGGCGCCGGGCTGATCGACCGATCGGATGCGATCGCGGAGGCCGATGTGATCCTGGATTTCACGACGGCAAGCGCTGCCGCCGAACTTGCCGGCTTGTGTGCATCAGCCGGCGGTCCGGCGCTGGTGATCGGAGCGACGGGTTTCGAGCCGGATGACCTCGACCGGATCGCAGTGGCTGCCCGGACGATTCCGATCCTGCGCTCTGGTAATTTCTCCATCGGTTTGAACATGCTGGTCGGTCTCGTCGCTCAGGCAGCCCGCGCCCTTCCCGCGCATGGCTGGGATATCGAAATCCTCGAGGCCCACCACAACAGGAAGATCGACGCGCCGTCCGGCACGGCACTGATGCTCGGCGAAGCGGCCGCCGAGGGCCGCGGCGTTTCCCTGGCATCCGTCGAGCGGCGCGGGCGCGACGGCATCACCGGCGAGCGGCCGCCCGGCGAGATCGGCTTCGCCGTCTTGCGCGCCGGCGGGCTGGTAGGAGAACACAGCGTGCTGTTTGCCGCCGCCGAGGAAGTCATAACACTTTCGCATTCGGCTCTCGATCGCGGCATGTTTGCCCGCGGCGCGCTTGCCGCCGCCCGCTGGGTCGCAGGACGCGCGCCCGGCGAATACGGCATGCGGGATGTCCTGGGTCTGGAGTGAAGGAGCGAATGGACAGGGTGAACAGAGGCTTGAAGCGCGTCCTTGAATCAGATTCTGAGCGCATCTCTGGTTGCCGCACGGCCAGACGTTGGAGGATGTCGTGCCCTCTTATTTGACGTCGTAGATATCCCTGCCTCGCCTCTTACTCAACGATAACATGAATAAAAACAAACGCTTAAAGCCGCGCCCCCGAATCAAAGCCTACACCGACACCCCTAACCTATCGAGGATTGCCGAGGCGACGACGACTTCGGTTCCGGCCAGGCCGACCGAGCAAAACAGCGTCGTCTCTCCAAGCGATCCTCGCCCCGCCGTCCTCCCGGCAATGATGTCGGCAAGGTCGGCCAAACGATCTTCGTTGCCGGAGCCGGCGAGGAAAAAGGGCGAAGCGTAGGCGTGGGCCTGTTCGGGAGAATCCGTCGCGATTACCGCTGCGGCATCAGCGACATCCAGGCCGAGCTCGTATCCCCGAAGCGTTTTCGGGCCGACGGTGTTGACATGCACGCCGGGCTTCAGATCCCGCGCATGGACGACGGGCGTTTGGCTCGTCGTCGCGCAGATGACGATGTCGGCGTCATCGACGGCTTCGCAAGCGTTACCGACAGGGTCCACCTCCAGCCCCAGGGCGTGCTGCATTTCGGCCGCGAAGGCGGCGCGATTTTTCTCGTCGCGGCTATAGACGCGGGCACGGTCCAGTTTTCGAACGGCGGCGGCTGCGGCAAGCTGAGTTCGCGCTTGCGCGCCGCTGCCGAGGATCCCAACGATCCTGGCATCAGGCGCGCTGAGATGGCGGATGGCGAGACCTCCGATGGCGCCGGTCCTGAGGTTGCCGAGGCGTTCTCCGAGGACGATGCCCTTGAGCCTGGCATCGTCGGCCGACCACACCGCGACGATTTGCGAATGCTCCGTCCCGCCGAATGTCTCATAGACCCGAAAGCCCGCGAGCGGTTTGTCGCCAAGGATACCGCCGACGGTGAAGACGAGATCGCCTTGATCGGGAAAGGACACATGATGCCGGGGCGGAGAGACCAGCCGATTGCCGGCTCTCGCGAGAAAAGCGGTCTCGAGCGCATCCATCGCCACGCCCATCAACGCACTGCCGGCCAGATCCTCGTCTCTCAGAATCTTCGTCACGGCAAACCTCCAGCCCAAAGCATGTCGCGCAAAAGTGTGCAGCGGTTTTGCGGCAACGACATGCGCAAAAACAACGAGCTAAAGCGCAAGGAGCGATTCTGAAAGATCGCGACGCGCTTTAATGCCGGCATCCTGCGACCCCAACCGCGCTTGAGGTCAATAGATGAGGTAAAGGGGTTTGAGCTGAATTTCCCCGTCAGGCCCAATCGACCAGACGGCGAGCCATTATAACGTCGTCGATCTCCCTGCCCTCCTCCAGAACCCCGCCGGGGATCCTGCCGATCTCGGAGAAGCCCTGCCGCTGGTAAAAGCGGATTGCCGCGGGGTTTTCCGCGCTGACGAACAGTTCCAGTTGCCGAATGCCGAAGTCGCCTGCGTGATCGGAAACCGCCTCCAGCAGCTTTCCAGCGAGACCCGTTCCGCGCAGGTGGGCGCGGATATAGACCATGATGATCGTCGCGCGATGGGCCATCTTGCTCGAGCGCTGCCGCAGCAGGCCCATTATACCGACGGGCTCATTATCCTGAAACGCAATGAAAACCGGCTCGTTCAGGCGATTGCGCCACTCCTCGTCGGGCAAGATCTCCCAATCTTCGTAGCGGCTCGCAAAGGAGGACGGCTCGGCGCGTAGCGCTTCCAGGCGAATACGCCGGAAAGCCTCCACTTCGTCTGCCTGGATAAGCCTGATCGTCACGCCGCTCGCATCCATCGGAGACCTCCTCGGAAATCTCAGCTACGTCATTACAGAGGGCTCCGGCCGATGCAAGCCGACGCGATGACTTCGATTCCTGCTCCTATTGCGCCACCCCTCGCGCCAGCGCCTGAGAGAGCGTCATCCTGAGGCGCCTGCACGGCTCGAAGGACGAGGCGGGTGCACTGACGTGGAAAGAATGCAAGAAGCCGCTGCGGTATGTCCATCGAGGCTCCGCCCTATGGGCTACGCGCCTCAGGATGAGTTGGAGGATGCCGCGCATATGCTAGCCGGCGCAGAAGGATGCACGCGCCTCCAAGGAGACCTCACTCTGAGTCGCGCCCCGCGAGAACCTCCAAGGGCGAGGCCGATGCTCCGCTGGCGATTACTCCGCCGAAGTTCCGACCCGGCCGCCCTTCCGGACGCCCGATTGATTGAATGGCATGACCACCGGTTGGTTCGATGGCCGGAGGTCCCATTGATCGGGCGGCTGGACGGCTGGTTGGTCGGTCGCCGGTTCGCGCGTCGACCGAACGACCAGCTCATCCGGCTGTTCGCTCGGCCCAGTCGCCATTTGATCGGCTAACCTGGTCGGCGATTGATCGGCTGACTCGGTCGCCGATGTAGCGGCTGACACGGTCGCCGATGTAGCGGCTGACCAAGCGGTCGCTTGATCGCTGAGTCTGTCCATTTTGAAGGGTGCAATCTGATGGATGAAGACGAGAAGAATTATCCCGACCATAGAGCACACCAGCGCGTAGACAACGAAATACTTCAATGCATATCCCTCGCTGATTGGCAGAGCGGCCTTGACAGCGGCGCGAATGATATTTCCACATTATTGAATGATACTTGGTAAAATGCAATAGATTTTAAGCAGATGTTAATAATTTCAGAAATGAACAGCATATTGTAGGGTGGTTATTGGAGAGAATAAGAAGGCATCTCCCGCTATGCTCGATTTATCTTAAGCATCCCGGTAAAGGCGAGACGTGCGCCGAAGGCGGCTGCCACTCAAATCCTCCTGTATGTGCCAGGACTTCGCGGGGCTACAGCTCTCGCACTCGTAGCAACGACGATTTCGGGCAGTGCCCTGGGCAGGAGCGCTCGGCATACTGTGCGCCAACCTCAATATGCGTCCTCGAGGCGCGCAACGACAGCGCCGGCGATATCGGCTAAACTGCCTTGATAGAGCAGTTCGCTTTGAGCGGCGGCCCTTCAGGATCGACGACAGAAGGGGATCCGCATGTCGGCAATCGCATCTCTGTTTCAGGAAGCCGCTCGGCTTGCGGCCGCGTTCCGGCAAGCAGCGCCCGCCCGCCATGTGCCCACTCACGACTACGCCGCCTCCCTCGCCGCTTTCGACGAGCCGCTGTCGGCCGCCGGTTCCGATATGCTCGATGTCATCCGGCAGCTCTCGGATGGCGCCGAGCCCGGCCTGCACGCGACGACCGGCCCGCGTTTTTTCGGCTGGGTCATCGGCGGCTCGCATCCGGTCGGTGTCGCGGCTGATTTCCTTACCAGCGCCTGGGGCCAGAATGCCGGAAATCATACTGTCGCTCCGGCCGCGGCCGCCGTCGAGACCGTTGCTGCAAGATGGCTTCTCGATCTCCTGAAGCTGCCGGCCGAAAGCTCGGTCGGCTTCGTGACGGGCGCGACCGTGGCGAACTTCACCTGCCTTGCCGCCGCACGCGGCGAGGTGCTGCGCCAAGTCGGCTGGGATGCCGATGCCAATGGCCTGTTCGGCGGGCCCGAGATCACCGTGCTGATCGGCGACGACGCCCACACGACGGTGTTCTCGGCGCTGCAATTCCTGGGCCTCGGCCACGATCGCGTGCTGCGCGTGCGCACAGATCCAGTGGGGCGGATCGACCTGGCCGCGCTGACAGGCACGCTCGATACGGTCTCCGGTCCCGTCATCGCCATTCTCCAGGCCGGGCAGATCAATACCGGCGCCTTCGACGACTTCGCCGCCATCATCCCCCTCTTGAAAGCGAAAGGCGCCTGGGTGCACGTTGACAGTGCTTTCGGCCTCTGGGCGCAGGCGTCAGTGAAGACCAGCCATCTCAGCCGCGGCATCGAAGCGGCCGACAGCTGGGCGACCGACGGCCATAAATGGCTGCAGACGCCCTATGATTGCGGCTATGCGATCGTCCGCAACGAGCTCGCCCATCGCCGCGCCATGACGATCGCCGCAAGCTATCTGCCGCTCGCCGGCGAAGGCGAACGCGATCCCTCCCATTACGTGCCGGAGCTTTCGAGGCGCGCGCGCGGCTTCGCCACCTGGGCGATGCTGAAACATCTCGGCCGCGAGGGTGTGGCCGCCCTCATCGACCAGTGCTGCGCCTCGGCGCGGCTGGCAGCCGATCTGCTTGCTCGCGAGCCCGGCATCGCCATTCTAAACGAGGTGACGCTGAACCAGCTCGTCATCCGCTTCGGAGCCGACCTGCCCTCCGAAGAAGGCGACGCCCTGACCCGAAAGACGATCGAAAGGATCCAGGCCGACGGCATGATCTTCGCCGGCGGCGCCAAATGGCGCGGCCGCGACGTGTTGCGCCTCTCCGTCACCAATTTCCAAACGACATCGGATCATGCAGAACTGGCGGTGGAGAGCATCATCACCGCGTTCAGGAGTGTCAGCGGCAATTCCTATCCGCGCTAACCTGCAATTGCGTCCGTCGCCAATCCATTGCCTTGCAGAGTCTGGCCCCTGGCACGGCGCGGCGACACAAGCCGCACCCTCTCTCCCACCTCATCCTTGCTGAGGTGCCCGCAGGGCCTCGAAGGACGAGGTCGGCCACCGGCCACGCGCGCGCACTCGGCCTGCAAGCCGGCATCATCGTCGCACTGCGACGACCGAACTGGCGCGATACCTGGACAATTGCACCCGGTTGGATTGATTGCCTCCGAACAGGTAGACGTACTGTCGGCGCTGGTCGATGTGATCGAACAGGCTGACATGGAAGCGTCGGCCGCTTCGGATCACCACCACGTCTCCCCGCCTGGCTGAGCGGAAGAAGACCGGCCTGCCGAAATTTTTCCAGGATATCGCCATATTAGGATTGGGCGGCGGCTGCCGGAAAGATCGCTTGGCGACAAAGGCCAGGAACGCCCCGCACCACGAAACCCTGCGGGGATTGATGCTGAGGAAGGAAATGGAGCGTTCGTGCATGCTCTTGTACTTGGATGCCGTGCCCAGCATGTCCGCCTCACAGGGCACGGCAAGCACCGTGAGGACGATGACGAGAATAACTTTCATAGTTACCCACCATTGTTTGTATAATGTTGAAATTCAGAAATGTGGCAAAGAATAAATCAGGAGCGGCAACGTAGGTGCCAATTATGGCGTGATTTAGAAACAACTAATACTGGCATTTTGGCGGCAAGAATTTGTCCGAAACGAGACCGAAAATCACCCAGTGCAAGCCATCGATCTCGGATGGACACGACCATCGCAAACCCGGCAGAACGCATATTTTGCAGGCAAGTTGGCTAGACATCCGCTATCCGAACGAGGTTCATTCAGAGGCGACGCACCGCACCCCGCAAGTGCTTGAGCGCCAAGATCATTCGCCAGGGAGTTGACGATAGTGTGCGATTTTGGTTGTCACCTATACGAGCTACATTCAGGATAACTATGAATAATACTTTAGATGCGCCAAGTAATACAGTGCACATGGCTCCAATCACCCAGCAAAAGCCGGTAATCACCCCTGCCGGCTACGGACATGAATGCCCCAGGACAACCGACAGCCGCCGCGCGTGTTAACCGTATGGTTGCACCGGTTTGGGCGTCCTGACTGCTCACAAAAAAATCGCACGCCACATCAATTTACTTGCCGTTCTGCAATGCGGCATATGTTTGTGTTCAAGGCCAGGTGGCATGAGCGGGGAACCATGACGTCGACACATGCAGACAGAACGGGTGAAGGTACCGGCCGAAAGGGCTTCGTCGGGTTGGTCGTCGGCGCGATCGGCGTCGTATATGGCGATATCGGCACCAGCCCGCTCTATGCCCTTCGTGAGGCGCTGAGGCCCTTTGCCGCCGATGGCGTCCACGAGGCCGAGGTCGTCGGCCTCATTTCGCTGATGGTCTGGACGCTGACGATCATTGTGACCTTCAAATATGTGCTCTTCCTTCTCAGAGCGGACAATGATGGCGAAGGCGGCACGCTTTCGCTTCTCGCCCTGCTGATGAAGACTCGTGCTCGCCGCCGTCGTGCTGCTGCCGCTCTTCCTCATCGAAGTCCTGTTCCTGGCAGCCAACCTCTTGAAAATCTACGATGGCGGCTGGGTTCCGGTCGCCCTTGCGCTGGCGATCATGATCCTGATGTGGACGTGGACCCGAGGGCAGGCCTATCTGAAGCGGCTGCGTGCCAACAACGAGATCCCGCTCGATTCCTTCATAAGGTCGATCGAACGAAAGTCGGACCATTCGCCGGTCACCGTTCCGGGAACGGCGATTTTCCTGACCAGCGTTCCGGATCGGACGCCGAATGTTCTGCTCCACAATCTCAAGCACAACCACGTGCTCCACCAACAGAACGTCATCCTGAGCGTCTGGACCGAAGACGAACCTTATGTTCCGGACAGCCGCCGCATTAAGATCAGCCAGCTCTCGCCGCGCTTTGTGCGGCTTGATCTCACCTTCGGCTTCATGGACGACCCCGATGTCACCCGAGCGCTCGCCCTCTGCCGGGAGGGAGGGTTCAAGTTCGAGATCATGAAGACCTCCTTCTATCTCGGCCGCCGGAACCTCGTCAGGACGCCGAACACCGGACTGCCCGGCTGGCAGGAGCGCATATTCATGGCGCTGGAAGGCTTGGCGATCGATCCCTCCGACTATTTCAACCTGCCCTCGAACCGTGTCGTCGAGCTCGGTGAACAGGTTGCCATCTAGAGCGTGGCAGCGAAGAGAGCTCCGACAGTTGGCCCGCTTCGCGAGCTCCACGCGTGAGACACTGAACGTCAGGCCTTGGCCGAGATCGCGCTCAGCTCCTCGAGATCGAGATCGCGTTCCAGCTCGTCCAGCGTCTCGTCATCGATGTCGCCGGCGCGGTGGAGACGAATGAGTTCCCGTCGCCCTGTCGCAACCGCTTCGAGAACGACGTCAAAATGAGCATGGAGCAGCGGCACGTAATGCTCGGTTCTCTCGGCGTAGTCGACGATGGCTGTCGCCCTGCGCTGATAGCGCTCCAGCAATTGAGGGTGGATGAGCTTTCCCTCTGCGTCATATGCCAGGTTTTGGACGATCCCGAGCTGCACCTGTGCCATGGCGGCTTCGGCCTGGCTCATTGTCAGGCGCGCTCTTTCCGTCTCCGGCGCCAGCCGCGCCCAAGCAATCACCCGCCCCAATGTCGTGCCCTGCACCAGCACGGTTCCGAGAATGACGGCGAAGGACGTGGCGAGGATGAAGTCACGGCCCGGGAAATCCTCGGGCAGGCTCAGCGCCAAAGCGAGCGTGACCACCCCGCGCACGCCTGCCCAGCTCAGAACGGTCGCCCCGCCTGCTCCGAGCGGCCGGGCACGCGTGAACCCGAGCGCTGCACACGACCTGATGACGAGATCGGAGGCGAAGACCCAGGCGAAACGCGCGACCACGAGTGTCACGAGGATCGCCAGCATCGGCAGTCCCATCGTCGCGATCACAGTGTTAAAGCCGCCGCCGCGTTCGACGACATCCCGGAGCGACAGCCCGATCAGTGTGAAGACCGCCGCCTCCATAAGGAAGATCATCACCGTCCAGAACGAGGTGCCTCGCATGCGCGTCGCCGCTGAAAATACAGTGTGCTGGTGCCAGGAAGCGATCAGGCCCGTGGTAACGGTGGCGATGACGCCGGAAACATGCAGCAGTTCGCCAAACAGATAGGAAATCCAGCCGAGCAACACGGTGGCGGCGATGATAAGATAGTCGTCGCCGAGATGCCGGATAAGTTTGACCCACGCCGCTCCGATCACGATGCCGACGATGGCGCCGCCGAGCGCCAGCACGAAGAAGTTACCAACCGCCTCCCCCGCGCTGAAGGCTCCCGTTGCGGCGGCGGCAACGGCAAAACGGAAGAGAACCAAGCCGCTCGCATCGTTGAGCAGGCTCTCGCCTTCCAGCAGAATCTGAAGGCGCCTTGGCAATCTTACGCGCTCCAGCACGGCGCGCGCTGAAACCGCGTCCGGCGGCGCAACGATCGCGCCCAATGCCGCGCAGGCGGCCCAGGGAAGTGATGGAAAGATAAGATGGACGACAACAGCCACGACGGCGCAGGTGAAGAGTACCGCGCCGACGGCAAGCGAGGCGATCCCGATCATATGGCGCCGCAGCCGCGACAACGCAATTGACCAGGCGCCATCCATCAGCAGCGGCGGCAGGAAGATGACCAGCACCAGCTCGGGATCGACTGATATCGCCGGCAGCCCCGGCACAAAGGCCAGCAAAGCGCCCCCGGTCAGCAGCGCGACGGACGGCGGCAGTCCGAGCCTGTGGGCAGCATAGTGCAGCGCGATGATCGCCAGAAACATCGCGATAACAAGCTCGAATAAGTGGGTTGGTTCCATGTGCCCTGCCCTGGCTCAGCAACGAATGTCGGATGCCTGCTCCAAAGAGTTACAGCGACGTTGCGCATCTGAAAAGACGCGCCGCGCTGTAAAGGTTGCAAGATCGGAAATGGCTGTTTTGGTCCAGATGCGGCCGAAGATAATTTCCGCCTCTGCCATCAGCGGCCGACCAAGGAGGATATCTGGCAAGCCTATAAGACGCAGCGGGAGCTCGTTGATGGCAAGATTGGAGACTTCGGCCCAGGTTGCCATCAATCATTGTCTGGATTTAATTGGAACTTCCTGCGCATCCTCCTTACACGCTGCGTCTTCAAGAAAGGAAGACATATGAAAAGGCGAACCCTCGTGCTTGGAGGTGCGACTATTGTCGCTTCAACCGTGGCTGCGGCAGCCATCTGGCCACGGCGGCATATCACCGTTGCCGCCAGGACATTCGACTGGAAGGGAACGGATTTCCTGAGCGGCGGCACAAAGTCGGTCGCATTGGAAAAGTTGCCTGCGCCGCTCTTCCGCAGCCGTCCGAATTGCATCGTGACCACCGCCCAGACCCTTGGCCCCTGCCATGTCAACAATATTCCGGCCCGTCAGGACGTCTCGGAAGGAAAGGCGGGGCTGCCGTTGCGGCTGGCCGTGCGCATCGTCCATGCCGCCGATTGCCGCCCGGTCGAAAATGCCGATATCGAGATCTGGCATACCGATCATCGCGGCGTCTATTCCGGCCGCGAGGCGGCCGACATGTGTACGCTCGGCGACGCCGAGGCGGTCGGCGGGCTCGCCTTTCGCGGGCGCCAACTGACGGATGCTGAGGGGCAGGCAAGCTTCCTGACGGCCTATCCCGGATGGTACAAGGGCCGCACGCCGCATGTTCACTGCCGCATCCTGGTCGAAGGCAAGGAGCTTCTCGTCAGCCAAATCTATTTCGACGATACGCTGAGCGACATCATTTATGGCGAACATCCGGACTATCTTGGACGCCCTCCCCGCGATACCCGCACTGAAGCCGACGGCCTTATCCCAGAGGATGCCGCCGATCACATGTTCGATTTCGAGAAGCTCGACGGCGGCGTGCTTTCCGCCACCATCACGATCGGCCTCTCCTCCTGAGCGGACAACCCAGGGAGAAAGCCGCCAATCGCCAGCGGTTGACCAAGTGCCTTTCCAATTCTGGCGCGCAATGCCGGGCTCAGCGGAAGACACGCGGCGCTAATCTAATTCCGCATCCGGCATGAAACCAGATGCAGCATTCCTTCGTACTAACTCTCGACAGCAGAATACAGGCAGCGAGGGTCGATGGCATGGTCAGGAATGAAGGTGTAGCACACATCACCCGGCAGGTCGCCGAACAGGGGCTGGCCAGGCTGATGATGAGGCTGCCCGCGACGAGGGCAACGATCCGAGCGGCCGCGGCGAGCCAGCCCCATCTTTACGAACTGTGCGGAGCCTATGGCGAGGCCTGCGCCGTCCTCGATCGCATGCGCAAGGATATGTCGGCCGATCCGGCGATCATTACCGAATACGAGATCATCTGCGCGGAAATCGAAATCGACGTCACCGGGATCCTGCTCGGCGACTGATGAGTTTGCCGCCGGCATCCCCCGTCACGTCAGCACGCCATCCACATGGATGGAAATGCTCAGCGTATCCGTGTCGAAATGATGCGCGACCCCATCGGAGATCTTATAGAGGAAAGTCTCGCTCACGTTTCCGCTAAGCCCGGCAAGCTTCGTCGTGTCGAGCGTGTAGCTATAGTCGCCGTGATCGTCGACATGGATGCTGCCGTATTGGCCGGTCAGCGTCAGGCCATCCTTGCCGACGACCTCGCCCCCGAAGCGGCGAAGCAGCAGGGTCCCATTGGCCGAGCTGTCGTTTTCAAGGAGATTGCCATGATGGGCGCCATCCGTGTCGGCTGAGATTTTCAGGCTGTCATGGGTTGCGACAATCGCCGGGGCCGCGTCCACGTGCGTCGTATCTGCCGCAGTGAGACTATCGTGAGCGAAAAGCGTCGCCTGGGCCTCGTCGAGCGTCGTGTTGTTGCTGACCGGAAAGGTGTTCGCCGCGATGATTGCCGGCGATATGCTGTAGGGCGTAACGTCGCTTGCGATGACATTATCGTGGAAGGCGCCGGATGCAGGTCTGTCGACCTTCAGCGCTGCCTGCGACAGGTCGTCGAAGACGTTGTTATGGATATCGATATCTTCACGAATATAACTGGTGGTGCCGGCAGCGCTGACCGCCACGCCCCATACGCCGTCATGGATATAATTGCCCGAGATATCATAATCCCGCGTATCGCCCTGGTCGCCGAGACCGATGGCGTAGGACCAGCTGTAACCGCCATATCCTGAAATGTCGTTGTCATGGATGGCAATATTCGTGCCCGCCTGAGCGCTCACCCCGAAGCCGCCGCCAACCAGCGTGTTATCCTCGATTAGGGCATTCACAGGCCTGATGAGCGCCAGCACGCCCTTTGTGCTGATGGCACCCGTCTGGTCGAGAACATTGCCGCTGATCAGGATGTTGCTGCTGTCGTTCATCTGCACGGCGTCTGCCGCAGTTCCATGGGCGTTGGTGACGGTATTGTTGATGAGGGTGACGCCGTTGATCTTCTCGATCCAGATGCCGTCGCCGTTCACGTCGTTGATCGTGCTGTTTTCGATGGTGATGTTCGAGCCGGTTCGGAAGGTGACGGAACCGGCCTTGCCTGCCAAGCCGGTGTGATCGACCTCGACATTGCGCACCGTCCAGTTCGAAACACTGCCGCCATAGATGGCTGCACCGCCGGTATCCGAAATCTTGATGTTCTCGATGACGATATTGGAGGCATAGAGGCTGTGAATGCCGTCGCCGGGACTGTGGATGACGGGCGCATCGCCGACCCCGTAGCTGCCGATGGTGATCGGGGCGCTGACGGTGCCGGAATATTTGAGGTCGAGCTGGTCGTTGTACACGCTACCGGCAGCGAGCAGCACACTGTCGCCGGGCTGTAGCTTCAGATTTTCCACCGCCCAGAAGGACGCAAAAGGCGTGTCCTCGCTCGTTCCGCTGTTGCTATTGGCCCCTGTTGCCGAGTTCACATAATAGACTGTCATATCGCCTTGTTCTCGCATTGTCGCGCAGCCCTCTGGATGAGCGGCGACGAGTGGATCGGATGCGGTCGGGGCGAAAGGCTGGAGGGCCTTCTATGCCATACGGCGATAGACAGGCCTTTGGCCTGCCTTGCTCCCGAGAAGCCTGGCGGTGGCTGCATCCTCAATAATACAACTTAAACGTAAACAATATATAAAATAACGACCGAAAGGTGAATGAACGGTAACCTACCTTTTATTGACGGTCAGGCGAGGTACCCAGCAGACCAGTTCTCTTCGGTGGTCGCCCTCGTCCTCGGAGCCCAGGCCCCATCAGGATGAGGCCGAAGAGAAGGTGTGGCTTACCAATCGGTGCACCATTTAGAAGGCACACCGGTCAGCCCTCATGCTTGAGGCACGTAGCCAGCGGGGCGAAGCTTCGAAGGACGAGGGCGGGGTGGCTGAGCGCCCCTAACTCCATCTGAAATATTCGATAGCACTGGGGGTGGCCGCCCTCGCCCTGCGAGGCCCCTTCGGGGCACGTCAGGGTGAGGGCGGCGAGAGGCCGTCCCCTACCCTCAGCTCAGCAAGCCATCCGTATGGATGAAGACAGTCAGCGTGTCCGCGTCGCTATGATGCGAGGTTCCATCGTCGACACCATAACTGAAGGACTCGCTCACATGTCCGCTATGGTCGGGGAGCTTCGTGTCATCGAGCGTGTAGGCATAGTTGCCCTCTCTGTCCACGTGGATGGAACCATAGTCCCCGGTCAGAGTCAGTCCGTGCTTGCCCACGCTTTCGTCTCCGAAGCGGCGAAGCACCAGGGTGCCGTTGTCCGAACTGTCGTTTTCGAGAAGATTGCCATGATGGGCGGCGCCCGTATCGGTCAGGATCTTCAGGTTATCATGAACAGCGGCAATCGCCGGATCCGCGGCCGCGTCCGTCACTGCGGCAGCCTTGGTATTCGTGCTTGCAAGCGCCGTCTCGACATTTGCGACCGTATGGTTGTTACTGACGGAAAAGGTGTGCGCGTCAACGACGGCGGGCGACAGGCTGGTGGCATTGACCCCGCTCTCGATGGTATTGTTGTAGAACGTGCCCGATGCCGGCCGGTCTACTTTCAGCGCTGACTGCGTGAGGTCGTCGAAGACATTGTCGTGGACCTTGATATTCGTGAGGGTATAGCTGGTGCCGATGGCGCCGCTGACGGCCACTCCCCAGGCGCCGTCGTGAATATGGTTGCCCGATATGTCGTAATCTCGCGCACTACCCTGATCGCCGAGACCAACGGCGAAAGACCAGCTGTAACCGTGAAATCCGGATATGTCGTTGTCGCGGATGGCGACATTCTTGCCCGCGGGCGCACTGATGCCGAAGCCACCCCCGGTGAGCGTATTATTCTCGACCACCGCATCCGTGGCCCGCACCAGCGCGATCACCCCCTTCGGGCTGCTGGCATCAGTCTGGTCGAGATGATTGCCCTTGATCAGAATATTGCTGCTGTCGTTGACCTGCACGGCATCGGCCGTCGAGCCATTGGCGCTGGTGACGGTATTGTTGAGAAGTTTGACGCCGCTGACCTTTTCGATCCAGAAGCCGTCGCCTTTGACATCCGATATCTTGCTGTCTTCGATCGTGACGTTCTTGCTGTTCCTGAAGGTGACGGCACCGGCGTTTTCCGACATTCCCGACTTGGCGATCTCGACATTGCGGACCGTCCAGTTCGTGACATCGCCGCCATAAATGGCCGCACCGCCTGTGTTCGATATCTTCAGGTTCTCGATGACAATGTTCGACGCATAAAGACTGTGGATACCGTCACCGCCGCTATGGATGACAGGTGCGTCCCCCGTCCCGTAACTGCCGATCTTGATCGGCGCGCTCGCGCTGCCGGAATTTTTGATATCGAACTGCTCGTTGAACACGCTGCCCTTGGCGAGAAGCACGCTGTCGCCGGCTTTCAGCGTCAAAGATTCCACTTTGGATAATGTCGCAAAAGCTGATTTCTCGCTCGTTCCGCTGTTCTGATTGGAGCCGATTGCTGAATTCACATAATAGGTTGTCATATCGCCGTGTTGCCTTGTTGGTCGGATCGCTATGAGCCGCGAGAATCGAATCGGTATCGGTCGATCCGACGCAGCGGGGGCAACCGGCCACGGCAAGAAGGCGACAAGATGTTGTCAATGCGGCAGCGAGAAGGTTCGCGGGCCTTCTTCCACAGGCAAACACCCCAGTCGACTAAGATATTGGAAAGATGCAACTTATCCGAAAAATATCCGGCACGGTAATTGCATGAACCGACGGCGTCGCACGGTTCTGTGATGACTGGGCCGCAAAGCGCGCCGACCGAGGGCGGGTGACAATCACGGCGCCTCCTACCCCCTCGCCCGCAACGCCGAACTCAGCGGCAGCCGGGCAGCCGCCAGCGCCGGCAAGGCGCCGCCGAGGATGCCGATCGCAAGCCCCAGCACGCCGGCAGTCAGGATCACATCAAACGTCACATCGAGTTGGAACGCCATTTTGGTGTTGTTGGCGCCCATTGTGCTCGCCTGCCAGCCGTTAAAGGCAAGGCGGGAGGCGAGGATGCCGAAACCCGCGCCAGCCACGGAAAGCAGCACCGCCTCGAACCAGGTGGCGGCGAAGGCCGGCAGGCTGGAAAACCCGAGCAGGCGCAGCGTGGCGATCTCGACGCCGCGGTCGGAGACCGAGTTCATCATCGTGTTCAAAGCGCCCGCCGTCGCGCCGATCGCCATCAGCAGCGCGATTGGCCAGCCAAACAAGCGGATCAGCCTCTCGGTCCGCTCGGCCTGCGCGGCATAGAGATCGGCCTCCGAGATGGTGGTGAGCGGCGTGCCAGATAGATCAGACAGGCGCTGGCGCAGCGTCGCCAACGCTGTTGCGGGGTCGACGCCGGCAAGCTTCACGCGCAGGCTCTGCACCTGCCCCTGCCAGTCGAAGGCCGATTGCACCGCGTCCAGATCCGCCCAGATCTCTGACTCGAAGGCGCTGCCGCCGGCGGTGAAATGGCCGGCGACGGTCCAGTCGACCGCGCCGAACCGTACCGTCTGGCCGACGCCAAAGCCGGGGAAAGCCTCTGCGACGCGGGCGCCGACGACGATCTCGCGCGCGCCTGATACAAACAGCCGCCCTTGCGAAAGCCGGGCGCGGCCCCGGAGATCGATCCCGGCCCGGTCCATGCCCCGCAGCGACAGCGTCTGCTCGGCACCGTCGCTCCCCTTTACATCGATCGGCACGATGGTCTCGCGCGACAGCGCCAGTCCGCCGGCGCCATCGCGCGCAATCCCGGTATCGCCGCTCATGGCAGTCAGGCTGCGGATCGCATCGGCCGGCACGTCCGAGCCGGTCTCCTGATTGGTGCCGCCGCCGAGGATGATGGCGATATCGGGCGAGCCGGCGCCGGCAAGAGCGGCCTCGAAGCCGCGCGCCATCGCCAGAAAGCCTGACAAAACAGCGACCACGAGGGCGACCGACAGCACCATCGACAGCGAAATCCACAGCCGCCGCGGCAGGCTTCCGAGGTTGACTCTGATCATGAGAAAGGTCTGCTTGAGCGCTGATGACATTGGATTATCTCATTCTGAAGGCGTTGACGATTGGCAGGCGCATGGCGTTCAGGGCCGGCAACAGCCCGGTCAGCAAGCCAAGCCCCACAATGATCGCGGCGGACTTGAGCAGTACCTCAAAGCTGAAGACGAGGCCGAATTCCGGCCCGATGGAGAAAGTTGCGAGCTTGGCGAGGAGGAGCCCACCGGCGCCACCGACGGCGAAGATGAACAGCGTCTCGCCGAGAATGAGCGCCATGATCGCCCCGCGAGAAAAGCCGAGCACCTTCATCACGCCGATCTCGAAGCGGCGCTCCCTGATGGCGAAGAGCATGGTGTTGACCGATATCATCAGGATCGTCACGAAGGCGGCGCCGACGACGAGGCTGACGATCAGCCCGACATCGGCGAATTGCCGCAGAAACGCTTCGAGGAACTGCTTTTCCGATTGCGTCCGGGTCTGCGCCGCCGAATTGGCAAAGAGCGCATCGATGCGCGCCGCCAACAGGCCCGAGGCGACACCTTCGCGCGGGCGCACCACGAAGGCGTCGACGGTATCCTTGTCGCGCGCGCGGGCGGCATTGACCATGTCGTAGCGAGCGAGCATGAAATAGGTGTCGGTGCCGGCATCAGAACCCTCGAAGATGCCTGATATGGTGAAGCTCCAGTTCCGGCTGCCGTCGGCCTTCATGATCTGGCTGGTGACGCCGATGCGCTGGCCGACCGACCAGCCCTGCGCCTCAGCCAATGCCCTGCCGACGAGCACCCGGTCGCGACCCTCTTCCAGCGCCGCGATCAGCTCTGGCGTCAACCCGAGTTCGGCGCCATTGGCGGCGGCAATCGCCTGCGGATCGACCGCGCTGACGGCCACGACATTCTTCTCGACCTCGACGAAGCCTCGCATGCGCGCCGTATAGGCGACGGCCGCGACATCACCCTCCGCGGCGATTCGGTTGAGATAAGCAAAAGGCAGCGGCAGCCCCCGGCCTGATTTGTTGAAGACGCCGAGCAGATTGTCGCTGGCGCCGGCCGCGCTCTGGCTGCCGGTGACGAAACTCGCCGTCAGCCCGTAGATCAGGAAGGCGATGCCGACCGAAAACATCAGCAAAACGGCGCGTAGCCGTTTGCGCCAGGCATTGCGCCGCATGAGCTCGACGAAGGTCATCGGCTTTCCCCCTCGACGAATTCGCCCTTGTTGAGATGCAGCGTGCGCCGGGCAAAGGCGGCGGCCTCGGGATCATGCGTGACCATGATGATGGTCTTCCGAAGCTCGCGATTGAGGAGGCCCAGCATCTCGAGGATATCATTCGCCGATTTCCGGTCGAGATCGCCGGTCGGCTCGTCGCAGAGAATGAGATCGGGATCGGAGACGATGGCGCGCGCAATGCCGACGCGCTGCTGCTGCCCGCCCGACATACTCGACGGAAACTGCCGCTGCCGCCCGGTAAGCCCGACGAGATCCATGACCGTATCGACGCGCGCCCGCCGCTCCTTGCGCCCCAGCGGCTTGAGCAGCAGCGGCAGCTCGATATTCTCCGCCGCATTCAGCATCGGCAGCAGATTGTAGAATTGGAAGACGATGCCCATGCTGTGCGCCCGCCAGGCGGCTCTTGCACCCTCGCCCATCTGCTCGAGATGGCTGCGCCCGATGCGGATCTCGCCGGCATCGGGGCTGTCGATGCCGCCAAGCAAATTCAGCAGCGTCGATTTCCCCGAACCCGACGGCCCCATCACCGCAACGAAATCGCCGCGCGGAATGGAAAGGTCGAGCCCCGAGAAGATCGGTATGGTCTTCGCCCCGATCCTGAACGCCTTCTTGACGCCGGCAAGCGCGATATATGGGTCTTGAATGTCGGTCATGCTCTGCTCCTTGGTGCTTCGTTGATCCGTGGCCGGTAACCGGTGGCCGCCCTCGTCCTTTGAGGCCCCTGTGGGGCACCTCAGGATGAGGTCGGAGAGAAGTCGCGGTTTGCCGCGCCGCAAGCCGCAGCTACCCAGCACAGCAATCATCCCCGGCCAGACGGCGCGCCAACCCGCCCTCATTCTGCGGCACTGAGGCCGAAGGCGGAGCCCCGCCGGCACCCCAATCAGCCCTCATCCTGAGGTGCGCAGGCCAAAGGCCGGAGCCTCGAAGGACGGGGGCGAGTGATGGGCACCACCCGCCGACGCACCCACATCCGCCCCCTCACCCACCACCAGCCGGATGAGCGCAGCCATGGCAGGCCGCATGCCTGGCGGCGGAGACGCCAGCGACAGGCGCAGCGTCACCGTCCCCTTCTCCCGCGAAATGACAGGCGCGATCTTCGACACCTCGACCTCAAAGGGCTGGCCGGGAAAGCCGTCGAGCACCGCCTCGCCTGACAAGCCCGGCCGCATCAGCGCGATATTGGCTTCGGCCACATCGGCATCGATGACCAGGCTCGCCATATCGGTAATGACGAGCAGGCTTTCATCCTCCCGCACGCTGTCCTCGCGCGACAGCACCGTGTCGCCGACATGCGCGTCGAGCCGCGTGACAGTGCCGGAGATCGGCGCACGCACAGTCAGCGCCTCCACCTGCTCACGCGCCTTGTCGATCTCGAGTTCCGCTTTTTTGACATCCTGTCTTGCCTGCTGGGCTGCATTCTCGGCCCGGTCGACAGCTGTCCCCGCCTCCTCCAGCGCCTGCGCCGACATCGCATCACGTCGGGCGAGCCGCCCTGCGCGCGCAAGCGACGACCGCGCCTGCGCTAGTTCGATATTCCTCGCATCAAGTGCCAATGCCGCCGCCCGCCCGGCAATCTCCACGCCCCGAAGCGAAAAGCCCGCGCCGGCATCGTCGAGCCGCACCAGCACCTGCCCCGCGACGACGCTATCGCCCGCCTCCACCCCGACCGCGACAATCCGGCCCTCATATTTGGAAAAAACGGTGGTGATAACGAGTGCGGTGACATAACCGGAGCCGGTGATTTCCCGGGTCGAAGCAGTCGTGCCCTTCGCTCCATCCTCGATCGGAGTCCGTACCCCCTCAACGGCGGCACCGCGCCTGGCTGGCGCCTCCACCCCATCGGCGGATATCCCAAGGTCGCTGCCCGAAAACCCCGCAAGCGCGGTCTCGATTCGCTGCAGCGCCTCGGATCCATTGGAAAGAACCGCCGCCAGCGATGCCGCCGCCGCAATGACGAGCATTGCGCCAGGGGTCGTGCGCCGCCGGGCATGAGGCTTCGGCGGCTCTGTCTCGAAGGCCGCGGGCTCGATCGAAAGCGATCTGAGCTTGGCGGCAAGGTCTCGGTCATGTTCGGATGTGGTGTTCATGCCGGCAAACATCGCCGACCCGGCAGAAATCGCGACCTGGAACACGATCCAGGGAGTCCTCGATCGCGATTGTGTACGTGGGAGTGGCCGGCCTCGTCCTTCGCGGCCCCTGCGGGGCGCCTCAGGATGAGGGCGGAGAGAGGTCGCGGTCGGCTCACCGGCAGCCGCCATCGCTTCCCTAGAGGCGGCCTGGAACTCGTCGGCTCAGGCTGAACATCCTCTCACCCCTTCCGCTGCCGCCATGCCAGCGGCGTCATATCAGTCACCCGGCGGAATTCGCGGTTGAAATTGGATTTGGTCTGGAAGCCGACCTCGAACATTACCTCGGTCACCGGTTTCTCGGTGGCGGCGAGCAGCCGGCAGGCCTCGCCGATCCTGTAGTCGTTGACATATTGCGAGACGTTCTTGTCCATTGCCCGGTTGATCGCCGCCGAAATCTGCCGCGCCGGGATGCCGGCCTTGCGGGCCAGCCGGTCGAGATTGAGATTGGCGTCGCGATAGAGTTTCCTTGCCTCCATCAGCGCATCGACCGCAGCGATCGTCTCCTTATCCTCGCTCGTCTCCGGCCGCAGGGCTGTCTCCACCGTCTCGGCAGGCGCCCGGCTTCGGCTGGCGACGGCGGCCGCGATACTGAGGATGACGAGGACGGCGAGATTTCCTATACTGATCAGCGTCAGCGCGCGCTCGCTGTGTGCCGAGGTAAGGTCGAGGAAGACGAAGGTATCGACCGCGGCCGAGAGACACAGGGCGGCGGCCGTAAAGATGATCGCCCGATAGGCCGGCACCGCCCCTTCGAAGGGCGCCAGCCGCAGCGCATCTGCGCCAGGGCGCATCAGAAGCAGGATGACCAGGGCATAACCGACGAAAACAAGCACCAGCGCGATATCGATCGCATCCCGCCAGAAAGCCGTCAGAAGCAGGATAACGACGGCGGGCACGGCATGCAGCGCAATCCGCACCGGCAGCGGCCGCCGGCTCGTCCGGACCAGCCGGGAAACCCCGGCATAGGCGAGCGGCGGCACTATCGCCGCGATCACCGGCGCGACCATCCCCACCGTCTGCACCCCATAGCCCCAGCGCAAGCCGGAGAGCACGGATTGCAGCGCGGCGAGCAGGATAAGCGCCAGAAACGGCCGGTTCGGCGCCGCCTCCTCGTCCTGCCTGAGGACGGTAACGAAGAGGACAAGCAGCAGAAGGGCAACGGCGAAGGGAAGCGGAATAAACAGCATGGCCTGATAGGATCGTGGCGAATAGATGGTCATCATTGCCGAGATCCTCGCCCGAAGCGACCTCCATCACGTTTTAGGTAGGGATTTTTGGCTCCGCCTCTCCGCGCTCATCCTGTGCTCGTCAGCAATCCGGCCGCGGCCACGGCCGCCTCCTTGCTCCGTTCGGCAAAGGTGACGGCGGTGATCGTCAGCAGTGTATCGGTCACACCATCCCTTATGCGATGGTGTTGACGAGGCCGCCTTCGGCCCGGAGCGCCGCGCCATTGGTAGCAGACGAACGGGGGCTCGCGAGATAAGCGACCAGGCTTGCCACTTCCTCGGCCTCCACCATGCGCTGCAGGATCGAGGCGGAGCGTGCGGTTGCGAAGAATTCGGCCTCGATCTGCTTGATGGGCGCGGAAGGATCGCTCGCCTGGCCGCGCAGGAAGGCTTCGATGCCGTCGGATCGGGTCGGCCCGGGCAGCACCGAATTGACGGTGACGTTGGTGCCGCGCGTCAACTGTGCCAATCCACGTGAAATCGAAAGCTGCGCTGTCTTGGTGGTGGCGTAATGGATCATATCCTGCGGGATGGCGAGCGCGGATTCGCTCGAGATGAAGATGATCCGGCCCCAGTTCCGCTCCAGCATGCCGGGCAAATAGATGCGTGACAGGCGCACGCCGCTCATCACATTGACTTCGAAGAGATGGCTCCAGTCGGCATCGCTGATGTCGTTGAATGCTTTGCTTTCATAGATGCCGAGATTGTTGACCAGGACATCGATGGAGGGTGCCGCCTTGGCGATCTCGGCAACCCCCTCACCGGTACCGGCATCGGCCAAAATCCCGCTGACGCCCTTGGCGCCCGATGCCGTGATATCGGCGATGGCAGTGTCGAGCTTGCTCCGGTCGCGGCCGGTGATGATAACACGTACGCCTTCGGCGGCCAGCGCGCGGGCGATTTCCAGCCCGATGCCGGCGGTGCCGCCGGTGACGAGTGCAGTCCTGTCAGTCAGTTTCAAGTCCATCATGAGGTCTCCAAATTGCGTTCTGGACCAATTTATGATCTGAGAAGACAAAGAACTATTGCCTGAAATGGACATGCACCTGTGAACGAGGTTCCTCAATGATGCGCGTTCTGATGGAGCGTTCAGGCGAGATGGAAGTCTTTGCCCGCGTGGTCCAGGAGGGCGGCTTTTCGGCCGCAGCCCGCAGCCTCGAAATCACTCCGTCCGCCGTCAGCAAACTGATCGCCCGCCTGGAAGCACGGCTCGGAACGCGCCTGTTGCTGCGCACCACGCGCGCCCTGACGTTGACGGAGGAAGGCGAAGCCTATCATCGCGCCGCACTCAGAATCCTGCAGGATCTGAACGACGCCGATCAGGAAGCGGCGGGCGGCGCTGTTCGCGGCCGGCTGCGCGTCAGCGTCACCGTGCCCCTCGGAACTATGTTCGTCGCACCCGCCATGCCTGATTTCGTCGCCCGCAACCCCGATCTCATCGTCGAGCTGAGCCTCACCGACGGCATCGTCGATCTGGTCGCTGAGAAGACCGACGTTGCCATTCGCATGGGAAACCTTCCGGATAGCGGCCTGATCGCCCGCAAGCTCGGCCAGTCCCGGCGCGTCGTCTGCGCCTCGCCATCCTACCTTGCGCTGAAGACGCGGCCGCAGATCCCGGCCGATCTCGAACATCACGACTGCCTGACCTTCAGCTTCCGCCGCGCCCGGCCGTCATGGCCCTTCCGCTGCGACGGCAAGGATATCGAACAGCCGGTGTCGGGAAGCCTTGTGGTCAACAACGGCGAGACGATGAAGCAGATGGCGCTTGCCGGCGCTGGCATCGCCCGTCTCGGCCGGTTCCACGTTGCGGCCGAAATTGCCGAGGGAAGCCTTGTCGCCTTGCTGGAGGATTGCAACCCGGGAGACTTGGAACTGATTCACGCCGTCCACGTTGCCGGTGGCCCCATCCCCCATCGCGTTCGCGCCTTCATCGACCACATCGTCGGGACGCTGAAGGCCTCGCCGCTGCTGCATGCGGATTGATTGCTCGATGAGCGACAGGGTGACGCCGGGATGGGGCCGTTCAATCGCCCGAGCATCGCCTCTCCATGCGTGCGCCGACGAAGATGTCTGACCTCCCGGAGGTCACACCTACGACAGGGCCGACGCCAGGATCAGAGGCGATGCAGGAACTCAAGCACGCGGGTGGTGAGGAGCGCAGTCGCATCCGCGTCATAGGATGGCAGCGAACTGTCGGCGAAATAGTGCTGATCGCCGGGATAGAGGAAAAGCTCTGCGTCCTCGACCTTCGCCACGATCTCGCGGGCGGCGTCGACGTCACCCTCGCCGACAAAGATCGGATCGTTGTCCATACCATGGATCTGCACCGCAACGCCGTCCGGCCAAGGTCCAAAAGCCCATTCGCCGCTGATCGGCAGGCAGGAGTAAAAAAGCAGGGCCCCGCGGGCGCCCCGCCGTGTTTGTGCCAGCTTCTGCGCCGGCAGCACCCCGAAGGAGAACCCGGCATAGACCAGTTCGGGAGGCAGTTGGTCGGCGACCCGGACGCCGCGCTCCCTGATGGCGTCGAAGCCGATCTCGCCAATATGGGCAAGCCCCTCCTCGATGCTGTGGAATATGCGTCCGTCGAACAGATCAGGCGTGTGCACGATGTGGCCGGCTGCCCTGATCTCGTCGGCGAAGGCGCGCACTCCAGGGGTCAGCCCTTGTGCGTGGTGGAACAGCAAAATCTCGGCCATAATTGCTTCCGGTTGAAATAGTCTATTCGATAAAAATTCGGAACCGATGACCGATATCTACGGCCCAGCCCCAAAGAAGGCGAGCCGGGTGAAAATCGTATAGTCCGCCTCCGATACCATCAGCGCGACGAAAACCAGCACCAGCACCGGCGGCAGCAGAATGGCGTAGACCAGCGCCAGCCGTTCCCAGGCCATGTGCATGAAGATGGCGACGATCAGCCCGGCCTTCAGCATCATGAACACAAGGATCAGCGTCCACCTGAGATAGCTCTGGATGCCGAGATAATCGACCATGTAGGAACAGGCGCTGAGCACGAAGAGCAGGCCCCAGACGAAGAGATAGAGCCGGATCGGGTGCTGCTGTCCCGGGGCTTGTGAATGCGGTGTTTGTGCATGCGCCGTTTGGGTGTGTGCATGCGCCGTTGTCTCGTTCATGACGACCTCACCACAGATAAAAAAACGCGAAGATGAAGACCCAGACCAGGTCGACGAAGTGCCAGTAGAGGCCCATGATCTCGACGGCCTCGTAGCGCCCTCTCCGGCTGGTGAAGAAGCCGCGGCGCTCCTCGTCGAAATCGCCCCGCCAGACCTTGCGGGCGACGATGAGGAGGAAGATGACGCCGATCGTGACGTGGGTGCCGTGAAAGCCGGTGATCATGAAGAATGTCGATCCGAACTGTGCTGCCCCCCACGGGTTCTCCCAGGGGCGCACGCCTTCGGTGATCAGCTTGGTCCATTCGAAGGCCTGCATGCCGACAAAACATGCTCCGAGAAGTGCGGTCAGCAGCATCAGCATCGCCGTCTTGTGGCGGTCGCGGCGATAGCCGAAATTGACCGCCATCGCCATGGTGCCGCTGCTTGAGATCAGCACGAAGGTCATGATTGCGATCAGAATCAGCGGAACATCCTCGCCCCCGATATGGAGCGCGAAAACCTCGCTCGGATTGGGCCATGCGACCGGCGTCGACATACGGGCGGTCATATAGGCGATCAGAAAACAGCCGAAGACGAAGGTGTCGCTGAGGAGAAAGATCCACATCATCGCCTTACCCCAGGACGCCGTCTTGAAGGCGCGCTGATCCGAGCTGAAATCGGCGGCGATACCGCGCAGACCGACCGGCCTGAGGTCCGGCTCGCCGTGCGTCTCGATAGTCTGTGCCATCTGCAACCTCCTAGTTCGGCCCCTGGTTCAGCCCCTATTTCAGCCCCTATTTCAGCCCCTATTTCAGCAATGTGCGGCAGAGATCGACGAAATCATTCGCCCACCCGGCAAAGAGGGCAAAGAGCAACAGCCAGACGGCGAGCATGAAATGCGAATAGATGGCGGAAAGATCGACGCTGAGGCGTAGCCTGTCCGGCGCGACGTCGGTTGAGAATGCCCTGACGGTCGTGTGCGAGAGCACGGCAAGCCCACCGAGGATATGCAGTCCGTGCAGGCCGGTCAGCATGTAGAAGAAGCTGTTGGCGGGATTGTCGGCAAGCACGTAGCCGGCTGCAGTCAGTTCCCGCCAAGCCTGGATTTGTCCGACGAGGAAGAAGACCGCAAGCGCAAGTCCCGTCACAAGCGCTGGCCGCAGGGCTTCCATGCGGCCGTGCCGCGCTTCTCGTTTGGCCCATTGCAGCGCGGCACTGCTCAAGGCAAGTGCTGCCGTGTTCACCCAGAGCAGGCGCGGAACCGGCATCCCCCACCAGTCCGCCGACGCCATGCGCATGAAATAGGCGCTGACAGCAAGGCTGAAGAGCGCGCCGACGACGCCGAGAAACACGAACAGGCCGATTTTCACCGCCGGCACGGGTGGCCGATCGGCGCTATGATGATCCGGCAGTTGCATGGATCCGGCTTCCAGCCAGGGCTTCGAGGTCAGCCGCTGCCCGGAAAGCCACCAGAAGATGATGGCGCCGACTGCGGCAAGGAAGAGCAGGATGACGTTCATGCCGGCACCTCCCGGGTGATGCCATCGCTTGCCGGCACATTCTGCGGGATGAAATCCTCGGCCGCCCCTGGCACGCTGTAATCATAGGCCCAGCGGTAGACGACAGGCAGGTCCTTGCCCCAGTTGCCGTGCGCCGGCGGCGTCTGCGGCGTCTGCCATTCGAGCGTCGTTGCCCGCCATGGATTGCCGCCGGCCTCCCTGCCCCGGAAAAGGCTCCAGACCAGATTGAACAGGAAGACCATCTGCCCGGCCCCGACGATCAGCGCCATGACCGTGATGAAGATGTTCAGCGTATGGGCCGAAGGTGGAACGAAGGCCGTCTCCCCGAGCTCGTAGTAGCGACGCGGCACGCCGAGCAGGCCGAGATAATGCATCGGAAAGAAGATCGCATAGGTGCCGAGGAAGGTGATCCAGAAGTGGATCTGGCCGAGCGCCTCGTTCAGCATGCGTCCCGTCACCTTCGGATACCAGTGATAGATCGCCCCGAAGATGACGAGGATCGGCGCCACACCCATGACCATGTGGAAATGCGCGACGACGAACATCGTATCCGACAGCGGCACGTCGACGACGACATTGCCGAGGAACAGACCGGTCAGGCCGCCATTGACGAAGGTAACGATGAAGGCGAGCGCAAAGAGCATCGGCAGCGTCAGATGGATGTCGCCGCGCCACAGCGTCAGCACCCAGTTGTAGACCTTGATCGCCGTCGGGACAGCGATAATCAGCGTCGTGGTGGCGAAGAAGAAGCCGAAGGCCGGGTTCATGCCGCTGACATACATATGGTGCGCCCAGACGACGAAGCTGAGCGCGCCGATGATGACGATCGCCCAGACCATCATGCGATAGCCGAAGATGTTCTTGCGCGCATGCGTGCTGATCAGGTCCGAGACGATGCCGAAGGCAGGTAGCGCGACGATATAGACTTCGGGGTGCCCGAAGAACCAGAACAGGTGCTGGAACAGGATCGGGCTGCCGCCGCTATGCTGCAGTTGCGTGCCCATTTCGACGATGGCGGGCATGAAGAAGCTGGTGCCGAGCACGCGGTCGAACAGCATCATGACGCAGGCGACAAAGAGCGCGGGAAAGGCCAAGAGCGCCATCACGGTGGCGGTGAAGATGCCCCAGACGGTGAGCGGCATCCGCATCAGCGTCATCCCCCGCGCCCGCCCCTGCAGCACGGTCACCACATAATTCAGGCCGCCCATGGTGAAGCCGATGATGAAGACGATCAGCGAGGAGAGCATCAGCAGGATGCCCCAGTCCTTGCCGCCGGGCGTGCCGGAGAGAACGGATTGCGGCGGATAAAGCGTCCATCCAGCCCCGGTCGGACCGCCGGGGGCGAAAAAGCCCGCAACCAGGATCAGCACCGCGAGCAGATAGATCCAATAGCTCAGCATGTTCGCGTAGGGGAATACCATGTCGCGCGCGCCGACCATCAGCGGAATGAGGTAGTTGCCGAAGCCGCCGAGAAACAGCGCGGTCAGCAGATAGATCACCATGATCATGCCGTGCATCGTGATGAACTGGTAATAGTGATCGGCGTCGATGAAGGCGAAATGGCCGGGGAAAGCAAGCTGCAGCCGCATCAGCCAGGAGAGTACCAACGCCACCAGGCCGATCGAGATGGCGGTGATCGAATATTGCACGGCGATGATCTTGGCATCCTGGCTGAACACATATTTCGTCCACCAGCTTCTCGGATGGTAAAGCTCGACATCCTCGACTTCGGCGGATGGAATGCTGCCGGATGGAATCTCGACCATGATCTCTCTTCCCTTTCCCCGCCGGTTAACTGAGCCATCAAGCGGCTCCGGCGGCTGCGCCGAAGTCAGTTTGCCTGCGGCGGCTCTCCCGATGACGCCGTAAGCTGGGTGAAAGTCTGTTGCTGCCCGAGCCAGGTCTGGTAGTCCGCGTCGTCGTCGACGACGACGGTGCCGCGCATTTGCGGGTGGCCGACGCCGCAGAGTTCGGCACAGAGGATCTCGAAGGTCCCAGTCCGCGTCGGCGTCAGCCAGAAATAGGTGATCATGCCGGGGATCATGTCCATCTTGGCGCGGAATTCCGGCACGTAGAAATCGTGGAGCACATCGACGGAGCGCAGCAATATGTGCACCGGCTTGCCGATCGGCAGATGCAGCTCACCGCCCTCGATGATGACGTCGTCGAGGCCGCTTGCGTCGTTCTTGTCGAGGCCGAGCGGATTGTCAGGAGTGACGTTGCGCGTCTCCGCACGGCCAAGCTTTCCGTCCGCGCCCGGCAGGCGGAAGCTCCACAGCCACTGCTGGCTGACGACCTCGACCGATGCGGCATCGGCGGGCACCGTGATGAACTGGTTCCACACAATGAGGCCGGGCGCCAGCATCGCCGCGACGCCGACCGCCGTTCCCCCTGCCAACAGCAATTCCAGCCGACGGTTTTCAGGCTCATAATGCGCCCGGTTGCCGGGCTTGTGGCGGAAGCGGAACACGCAGTAGGCCATGAACGAAATCACCGCTACGAAAACGGTGCCGGTGATCCAGAAGGTGATGACGAGGGTACTGTCGATATAGGTCCAGTTGGACGCGATCGGCGTCCACCACCACGGGCTCAGCACATGGAACAGCACCGAGCCGACGACAATCAGGACGAGGATCAGCACGACAGCCATTTCCGCTCCTCCTCGAGCAGGTTGACCGTGAAACCGCATTCCGCAGAAAGTCCGTGTTTATTATCGCACAGATAGAAAATATCGGCAATTACGGCAATTTAGGCATGCGCCGTCGGCCGCGACCCGTCATTTGGAGTATTCAACCTCACTGGGAATATTGCTTGAGATAGGCGATGAGATCGGTGATCTCCTGGTCGTCCTTCAGGCCGACAAACGCCATCTTCGTGCCCTTCACCTTCGCTCTCGGATTGTGCAGATAGTCACGCAGCACCGTCTCGTCCCAGACGAGACCGCCTTCGCCTGCCGCCTTCATGCCGGCCGAATAGGCGAAATCAGGATGCGTTCCCGCCTTCCTGCCAAACAGCTTGTTCAGCGACGGGCCGACCTTGTTCGTATCGGACTCGGCGATATGACAGGTCGCACATTTTTTGAAAACGGTGGCGCCCGCCGTCGCATCACCCTCCTGCGCCCCGCCGACAGCAGGGAAAAGGGCAGTCACAGCTGCACCAATCAGCAGAACAACACGGTAATCCATGGCAAACCTCATCCTCCTCAAGGTCGCCAGCCACTCACACCGTCCATTATCTCTCGCGTGTGGGTGGTGGTTGTTATGGCCCAAAGCTTAGTCCTTCGCGGATGCAAGTCAATCGCTTCCACATTTGGGTCACCTGAACGCCTCTGATACCAGGTGGACCCGACGCGGATAACTGCCACGCCAGCTGACGCCCTTTTTGACTACTCCCCGATCGAGAGCGCTTCCTTTACCGCCAACTCGGCCATGGCAAGCGTCGCCTCGCGGGTTCTGGCGGCGGCGATGAAGCGGCCGTTGTGGCAGAAGGTCGCACCCTCTATGCCGCAAACCGCCTCCAACTCTCCATTAGCAAGACCGGCCCAGGCTGCCGGCAGATCGGCCCTGAGCTCGAAACCCTGCTCGGCACGGCGGATGCCGGTCACGCACCAATCTTTTTCGCGCGGGTGGACGACGAACAGCAGGTGATCGGCGCCGGCCTTGACGATGGCGGGACGGAAGGGCATTCCTCTTGGCAATTCCAGAACACGCCCTTGCCCCGCAGCCTCGATCGCCCGATGCACCATCGCCTCGGCCCGCAGTTTTGCGGCACTCTGGGCGATCCTCGCCTCAACGAAACTGCGGGCAATGGCAAGAGCCGCATGGAAGGCGCGATCGTCTGCCTCGGGGTCCGCTTCGTCGAAAACCGGTTTCAGGGTCTCCAGCAGCGCCGGCAGCGTTAGCCCCGCCAGCGGTCCCGAGGGGCTGAGCGCACCGTTGTCGGTCAGATCGATCGGCAGCACGAAGCCGGCATCGAAAGAGCCATGCACCACATCGACATGTGTTTCGGGAAGGCCGGAGGCTGCGAGATAATCACGGCCGTAATGCTTCCAGATCAAGCCGAACGAGCTGTAAGGCTGGCCATCGTCGCGCAACGGCGCGCCGCGCTGGTGGTGATCGAATATCCCGGCATCGGGGTCGTAGACGCCGCCGACATCGTAGATGATCCGGTCTTTGCCCGGCGTGATCCATTCCGGCGCCCGGCTGCGGACGATGCGCGCCTGCGGGAAAAGCCGGGTCAGGATGACGCTCGACAGCAATTCGTCGGCATGGAAGCCACCGGAATGGGTGACGAGAAAATTGGGGATCATGAAAGGCCTTGTCGTTTTCGGCGGGTCCGCCTGGGTCAGCACCAGATAGCGGTTGGCGGATATAACGACAAGCCTCTATGGGATGAGGCTCTTGGACTTTGGCGTATTGGCGCCTGCAGTGACTGCCGCGGTGGAATAGCAAGAGCAAACCCCCGGCATCCCCGAAGCCTGGGCGCGGAAACCTCCAACGCCCCTCATCCTGATGCGCGTAGCCCACAGGGCGAAGCCTCGAAGGACGCGCTGCAGCGCTGCTCCTTCCGCTGGCGCACCCACCTCGCCCTTCGAGGCCTGTAAAGGTCGGCCGAAACAACTGCGCAGCGGTTTTGGCCGAACGACGTGCATGAAATCAGAGGCCTAAGACAGCGCCGGTCCCGGCTGTCTTGCAACCAGCGCACGGCCACCCGCCGCGCCGGCATGAAGGCAGATGAGCCCGATCGCAGCGATAGAATTGATCAGCAGGACATTTGCCACGACCGACGCCGAAAACGCGCTCTCGCCTGACGGAAGCACCGCCGTTGCGGCAAAGAGTACGCCTTCATAGGCAACGAAGCCGGCCATGAAGGCGCCAGCCGCGGTGACGGCAAGGTCCGCCGCGAGACGAAGCACTCCGAGCGCTGCCGCCAGAGATGCGATTGCAGCGATACCGATCGCCAAGCCCCAGGCATAACTGTCCCAAGTCTGGGGATAACCGAGCAGGAGATATCCGACCATCTGGTTGGCGAGCCAGGCCAGCAAAACCGCCGTCACCGCCATCCGCCGAGGAAGAATGACCGCTGACACCGCCGCCAAGGCCACGAAGGGCGTCACGCAGGCAAAAAGCAGGCTGAGAGCGACGCTAGCACCTGAAATGATGACGACCCAGGCGACCGCGAAACCGGGAACGACCGGGCGCAGGGGAAACTGATTTCTTTCGAGCATCGCGAAACTCCGTTCGACCGGGCGCGCGCGCCCCAGGAAATCATACGCCAGTCCTGGAAAAATGCCAGTAAGCCTCTCCCTGAGAACGAATTCCCAGCCGCTCAATCCATGACGTATTGGATATGATGCCGGCCATGCACGGCCGATTTCTGGACATGGGCGCGAACGCCGAAAACACGGGCGATCATATCCTCCGTCAGCACATGCTCCGGTGCGCCCGAGGCGACGACCTCGCCCTTCTGAAGCACCGCCAGGCTGTCGCAGAACATCGCCGCCAGGTTGAGATCGTGCAGCGCGACGATGCAGGTGATGCCGAGTTTCGAGATCAGTTGGAGAATGTCGAGCTGATGCTGGATATCGAGATGATTGGTCGGCTCGTCGAGCAACAACTCGCTCGGCGCCTGCGCCAGCGACCGCGCGATATGGACACGCTGGCGCTCGCCGCCCGACAGCGTCTGCCAGAGCTGGCCCGCCCGCTCCCCCATGTCGACCCGTAACAAGGCCTCATCGACCGCGGCATCGTCCTCCGCGCCCCAGGGCGAGAGCAGCCCGCGATGTGGCGTGCGGCCGAGCCGCACCGCGTCGCGCACCGTCAGCTGCGTATCGGTCGTCGACTGTTGCTCGACGAAGGCGATGCGCCGCGCAAGGGCTGCGCGTGACAGCGAGGCGATATCGTCTTCGCCCAGCCGGATGACGCCACTGCGGACCTTCCGCAGCCGGCAGATCAGCCTGAGCAGGCTCGATTTGCCGGAGCCGTTCGGCCCGAGCAGACCGAGCACCTTGCCCTTTGCCACCGTCAGGCTGACGCCGTTGACGATGACCGTGTCGCCGGCGGCGAAACTCACCGCATCGATGGTAATGCTCATGCACTCCTCCGGACGCGATAGAGGATGACGGCGAAGGCCGGCGCGCCGAAGAGCGCCGTGACGACGCCGATCGGCAGGACCTGCTGCGGGATGATGATGCGCGAGACGATATCGGCGCCGACCATGTAGATTGCGCCGCCGAGCGCCGTTGCCGGCAGCAGCCGCCGATGGCCCGGCCCGACGAGAAAGCGGGCGGCATGCGGAATGACGAGGCCGACGAAGCCAATCGAGCCCACCACGCTGACGACGCTTGCCGTCATCGCCGCCGTCAGGCCGAACAGCAGGATCTGGACGCGGCGCACGGCAATGCCGAGCGAGGCCGCCGCATCCGTGCCGAAGGAGAAGGCGTCGAGCGCCCTGACATGGGCCATGCAGATGACGAAGCCGGCAAGCGCGATCGGCACCGAGAGATAGACATCCGGCCAGCGCACGCCGCTGAGCGACCCCAGAAGCCAGAACAGGATGCCGCGCGCCTGCTCGGCATTCGCCGATGTCGTCACTATGTAGGAGGTCAGCGCATTGAAGAGCTGCGAGCCGGCGACGCCGCAAAGGATGATGCGCTCGCCGGTTCCCCCCGCACCCGTCGCAAGGAAGCCGATCAGCAGAAAGGCGATGACCGCGCCGATGAAGGCGCCGCTCGACAGGCCGAAAACACCGTAGCCGAAGCCGAGGATCATCACGCAGACCGCTCCCGTCGAGGCGCCGGCAGAGATGCCGAGCACGTAGGGTTCGGCCAGCGGATTGCGCAGCAGCGCCTGCAGCACGGCGCCACAGAGCGAGAGCGACGCGCCGGCGCTGGCCGCAACCAGCGCCCGGCTCAGCCGATAATCCCAGACGATGCCCTGGTGGATGCGGCTGAGCTCGAAATCCGTGCCGAACAGCCGGTTCGACACCGCCTCCGCCGTGGTCGCTAGCGGGATCGCGATCTCCCCGATCGAAACAGCGAGACTGATCATCAGCCCGAGAAGCAGAAAGGCAGAAATGGTGAGCGCGCCAAGCGCCCACCATCCGTGTTGTCTGACCGACATTGCCTTCACTGCGAGAGACCGAAGGACTTGATGCCGTTCGCCAAGGTCTCGATGCCGTCGATCGTACGGATCGTCGGGTTCATCGATTGCGCGTCCATCATCACGAAGTGCTCGTTCTTGACCGCGTCAAGCTCCTTGGTCACCGGGTCGTTCTCGAGAAAATCGATCTTGACCTTCGGATCGTCGGCGGCGTAGCGGCGCCGGTCCATGGTCGCCAACACGATAACCGCCGGGTTCGCCTGAGAAATGGTTTCCCAGCCAACCAGCGGCCATTCCTCTTCGGTTGTCACGACATTCCTGGCGCCGATCGCCTTCAGGATATAGGCAGGCGCGCTGTTCTTGCCAGCGATGAAAGCATCGCCATTGACTTGCTTGCTGGAGAACCAGAAGACGATGGGCAGGTTCTTGCCCGATGCGCCTGATATCGACGCGACGGCATCCGCCTCGCGCTTCTTCAACTTGGAAATCAGCGCATCGCCGCGCTCCTTCACGTCGAAGATCTCCGAGAGCTCGGCGATCTCACGGTAGACCAGCTCCATCGTGAACAGCTCCTTGCGCACACCGTCGCCGCCATCGGTGTTGACCTTGGCGACGCAATCGGCCGGCGCGAGATAGGTATTGATCCCGAGATCCTGGAACTGCTCCCGCTTGCCGACGGAGCCCTGCGCGCCGACATGCCATTCGAACTCGGCCGCCACCAGGTCGGGCTCCCGCCCAACAACGGATTCGAAGCTCGGATCATTGTCGGCGAGACGCTTTATCTTGCTGTTAGCCTCGGCATATTGCGGCAGGACGGGACCGACCCAGACGGCCGTACCAGCAATCTTCTCGGCAAGGTCGAGCGAGAAGAGAATTTCAGTCATGCCCTGGCCGATCGAAACGATCTTCGACGGCGCCTTCTGGAACGTCACCTGCTGACCGCAATTGGTGATGGTCAAAGGATATTGGGTGGCGGCAAGGCTCGGTGCCGCAAGGCCGATCAGCCCGAAGGCAAATGTCATGGTGGCGAGAATCTGGCGCATGAAAAACCTCGATTGAAGAGAAAAAGCATGGTTATGCCGCACCCGCGGCCGAAGGCACGGTGATACGTGCGCTAACCGCAGGAGGCCCAATCGAGACGGATGCATGCCGAAATTCGGCGAAGGTTCAGAAGGTCAATCATGTCTGTTCCTTGTCCGGGCATCCCCGCCCGGTTGATTGGATCGTGATTGACGGCAGGTCTCCTGGCTTGCGGATATCCGTCGGTTCATCCGCCTTCCCGCGATATCTCGCAGTGGCAGGGCTATAAGCCCTTCAGAGATGGCCAGTCGCTGGCCACACCTGAGATGATCGACAATCCGCATACAGTTGCGGGGGCAGCCACGGTCTCGGTCCCTGCTGGGTCGTCCTTACCGTGTTCCCTATTAATCCCCTTGGAGTCATCTTCAGGGAACCGTCGCCCCCAGTTACGTCGCCTGCCCGCAAGACGTCAATGCCTATTGCGGAGGATTGGGTTCGTGCGGGTGAAAAATAGAGACGGAACGTAGGGGGCCTGTTGGCCGGTGTAATACCTGCATCCTCGCCTCCTCAGGATGAGGCTCTCTTGAGCGTTGGCGCCGCTTTCTCCCGTTCCCGCTGTCGTGAGCGCGGCATCCGCCAACGTCCCTGATGCTGATGTGCGCAGCCCGAGAGGGCGAAACCTCGAAGCACGCCGCACGCTACTTCTTGCTACAACGCATCCAGCGGTATCTTCAGATACCGCCGCCCATTTCCCTCCGGCTCCGGCAATCTGCCTCCCCGAATATTCACCTGTAGCGCGTGCAACATCAGTTTCGGCTTCGGCAGCGTGCGGTCGCGCGCCTGGCGCAGCGCCACAAAGCCGGCCTCGTCGATGCCTGATATATGCGGGTTACCGTTTTTCTGGGCGGCCACCTTGCTTTCCCAGCGCGCGTGGCGTCCGCCGGGCTGATAGTCGTGGCCGGAAAAGAGCCGGGTCTCATCGGGCAGCGACAGGATGACCTGGATCGAGTGCCAGAGGGCGCTGGCGCTGCCGCCGGGGAAATCCGTGCGCGCCGTGCCGGAATCCGGCGTAAATACGGTGTCGTGCACGAAGGCGGCATCGCCGATCAGATAGGTCACCGAAGCAAGCGTATGGCCGGGCGAAAACATCACACGGGCTTCAAGCCCACCGATCTCGAAGGTGTCGCCATCGGCAAACAGCCGGTCCCACTGCGAGCCGTCGGTTTCGAGTGCCGGCAAGTTGTAGATCTCCTTCCAGAGCACCTGGACGTCGGTGACATGGGCGCCGATCGCCGTCGGCGCGCCGGTCTTTCTCTTGAGGTAATGCGCGGCGGAGAAATGATCGGCATGCGGATGCGTGTCGAGGATCCACGCGACCGTCAGCCCCTCGCTGTCAATATGAGCGAGGATGGCGTCGGCATTCGCCGTTCCCGTCGCGCCCGACATCTCGTCGAAATCGAGCACCGGGTCGATGATGGCACAGCGTTTTGTCACCGGGTCTGAAACGACATATTGCACGCTGCAGCTGCGGGGCTCGAAGAAAGCCTTCACACCAGCCGCCTGCCCAGCCCGCTTTTCCAGCCAGCGGCGTGCGCCGGCAAGATCGAAGCCGAGTCTTTGGCCGAAGACCTCGACCTCTCCGGGCTGCATCCGCCCGTCGAGCACCTCTCCCAGCACATAGAGCGTCAGCGCCCGTGTGCCGCTCTTGCAATGAGCAACGACCGGCCCCTTCGCCTGCGTCATCGCCATCTGGAAAGCGCGGATATCGGCCTCGGTGATCTCGGCCCCTTTCACCGGCACGAAGCTGTAGGCGAGCCCCGCGGCAGCAGCAGCAGCCTTTTCCGCGGCATTGCCAGGCTGCCCCGGCTCCTCGCCATCCGGCCGGGCATTGATGACGCCGGCAAAGCCGTTTGCCGCAAAAGCGGCAAAGCCCGCGGCAGCGGGCTGTCCCGTCACCGATATCAGCTCATTGACCCTCACGGATGTCATCGAAGCCCCCATGCTACCTGCATCATGCAGTATCGCATGTATATCGATACAATCTCACAAGTATATTGCCGAGCGCAAGAATAGGCGTTTGGCTCTCCCCGCGCCTGCGGCAAGTCCGCAAACCTGAATGATGCCGGCTACGCCATCGAAGCCGCCTTCAACCGCGCCTTCTCCCGCGCCTTCGCCATCCCGCCGGTCGCCTGGCGGGCGATGGCGCGGGAATAGAGCGAGAGTGGGCGTCAGACATCGAGCCGATAGCATTCACCTGGTCGGCAAAGCTTCCGCATCCTGCCCTTTTCCGCCAGCCCCGGCGCCCCCCAAGAGAGCCTCATCCTGAGGTGCCCCGAAGGAGCCTCGAAGGACGAGGCGGGCGCTCGGCGCGGCGGCAATATTGATGCGGAGCAGTGCCGCCGCGTGTCCTTCGAGGCTCCGCCCTGCGGGCTCCGCACCTCAAGGATGAGCAGCGTTGGAGGACGCCGCCCCCATAAGCTCCGTTGTCAATCTTACGCAAGGCCGCGATGGTCGATCAGCGCCATCATGGGCTCTTCAATCCGAGCGCCAGCGTCATGTCGTTGATGATCCCCAATCGCGCTTCGATCACCGCGATTTTCGCGGGCGTATCAGCACCGAAGGCGTCGATATCGATGAACAATTGCTCACATCCGCCCGGCGTCACCATGCCGAACATCTGACCGGGTTCGTCGCTTATGTTTCGCCAGCTGTGCTGTACATGCGGCGGCAGAACGACGACGCTTCCCGCAGGCGCATCGAACTCCTCGTCGCCGCATTGAAATTGGTAGAGCCCATGGATGACTCGAAAGACTTCCGTCTCCCGCGTATGCGTGTGCGGGGCCGGACCATGACCCGGCGGGGTGAAGGTTTCCCACATCCCGAACGCGCCGCCGGTCTCCTTGGCCGTGGCATGGATGACGATCCTCGCGCCGAAGGGCGTTCTCGCCAACCGCTCCTTACCGGGCAAAGAAACCACGGCGCTCCTGAAACTCGACATTTCTACCTCCCTCGGCAAGCTTTTGCCAACGGCCGCGTCGTCACCCCTGCTGCGCCTCGTTCAAGCATCCCATGATAGTCGAATCCCCGCGGCGGAAAAACAGACAAAGCCGCCCGATATCCTGCAATGCCGGCGGCTGCTCGACATCGGCAACGATGTAAAGCTATGGTTCAGCCGGGATGGACTGATAACGCTCGCGCATGTCTTACGGGGTCAGCCTCAAATGTCTGAACGAGACCGCGTCGCCGGTTTTCAAACTCTGGGAGGAAGCCGCTGTATTCGAAGAGATCGCTTCGATGCGGGCTTTGAACTATCCTCGCCACCTCACCCTCGCCGTCTATCAAGAGCTTGCTTCCGATCGGTTGGCCGAGGCGTTCGAGCGTGTTTTCCGCACGCGTTCGACCGTGACCGTGAACTTTTCGGGTGCCAGTTATTTCGAGAACGAGTTCATCGTCTTATGGGCGCGTCCGATTGCGGACGACGCGCTTTTCCAGTTGCACGCGGCACTGCACCAAGAGATCGATCCCGCATGCTGTCACGAGCACTATAGGCCCGGCAACTGGGTACCTCACTGCACCGTCGCCGCAAAAGTGCCGAAGGCAAAATCAGAGATCGCGATCAACTGGGCGAACGAAAACCGGATGCAGTTCGCGGTGAATTTCGATGCCGCAGACTGTGTCCGATTTCCGCCTGTGGAGCTAATGAGCGAGATCGCATTGACGCAGCAATGACGGCCGGCGGCGCAAGGCGACCTGCTTGATACGACAGCTTTCAGTGGTCGATGCAGAGGATGAATGCCGGGCGGAGTCTGGCCGTTGGCACACCGCAGGACCTTCCGGTGACACAAGCCGCGCCCTCTCTCCACCCTCATCCTGAGGAGCCCCGTGGGGGCCTCGAAGGACGAGGGTGGCCAGTGGCGGTTCATCTGGCGGTGGATGTGGACTTAAGCGCCGAGCCACCCGCCCTCGTCCTTCGAGGCTCCGGCCTTTGGCCTGCGCACCTCAGGATGAGGGCTGATCGGTGTGCCGCTGGGTTAAGTTGACGGTGTGCCATGCCAGTGGGCACTGTCGGCGACGCGGCAGTCGAACAGAACAGGCATGTCCACCTCGATCATCTCCAGGATTGCATCGTCGAGTTCGGCCAGCCTCTCGCAGCGAATGCCATGTCCGCCATAGGCTTCGGCAAGCTTCACGAAATCCGGGTTTCCGTGCTGGCGCTGCGTTCCCTGATCGCCGCCATTGAGAATGAAGATCTTGATCGGCGCGTTGTGCTGCACGGCGGCCGACATTTCCTTCATCGTCACCTGCACGGAGGCATCGCCGGCGATGTCGATGACAAGGCTGTTGGGATTGGCGATCTGCACGCCGAGGGCGGCGGGCAGCCCGTATCCCATCGTCCCCAGGCCGCCTGACGTCACCCAGCGGTTCGGTCGCTCGAAGTCGTAAGATTGCGCCGCCCATATCTGATGCCGGCCGACCTCCGTCGTGATGTAGGTATCCCGATGCTTCGTCAGTTCATAAAGCCGCTCGATGGCATATTGCGGCATGATGACGTCCTCGCGCTTCGCATAGGAAAACGATCGGCGCGCCCGCCAGTCGGCAATCGCGCTCCACCACTCGGTCAGCCGCGCCCGGTCCGGCGCCTGCGGCAGCGCCCGCCACAGGCGAACGAGCTCGGCCAGCACACCCGCGGCATCGCCCCGGATGGCGATATCGGCGCGCACAGTCTTGTTAAGCGAGGAAGTATCGATATCGATCTGGATCTTCCGGGAATTCGGTGAGAAACCATCGACGCTGGCGGCAAGCCCGCCATCGAAGCGCGCCCCGATGCAGAGCATGAGGTCGCAGTCATGTATTGCCATGTTGGCCTCGTAGGAGCCGTGAAGCCCGGCCATCTTCAGCCAGTTCGGGCTGGAAGCCGGATAGGCGCCGAGCCCCATCAGCGTCGACGTGACGGGAAAGCCGGTGAGATCGACCAGTTCACTCAGCAGTTTTGACGCTTCAAGACCGGAATTGATGACACCGCCGCCCGCGCAGATAATCGGCTTACGTGCCGTCGCCATCAGAGCGGCCGCAGCCTCGATCTCCCTGATGTCGCTTAGGCGGTCCGGCTGATAGCTCGTCCTCGGGGCGACTGCCTCAGGCGGTGTATAATTTCCGCTCGCAAACAGCACATCCTTCGGCATGTCGACCAGAACGGGGCCGGGCCGGCCCGATCCGGCGATGCGAAAGGCTTCGTGGATGGCCGCCGCCAGATCATTGACGTCGCCGACCAGCCGATTGTGTTTCGTGCAGGCGCGGGTAATGCCGACGGTATCGCATTCCTGAAAGGCATCGGAGCCGATCAGCGACGTCGGCACCTGGCCGGACAGGCAAACGAGCGGCACGGAATCCATCAAGGCATCCTGAAGGGGCGTGATCGCGTTGGTGACGCCGGGGCCTGAGGTCACCAGCATGACGCCGACCTTGCCCGTCGAGCGGGCATATCCCTCGGCGGCATGGCCGGCTCCCTGTTCATGGCGAACCAGAATGTGTCTGATGTCTTCCTGCTGGAAAAGCTCGTCGTAGATCGGCAGCACCGCAGCACCCGGATAGCCGAATATATGCTCGACGCCATTGTCTCTCAGCGCCTGGAGAACGATTTCCGCGCCGGTCATCTGCGCGCGCGGGGTGTCGATGGAATGACGGGATCTCATGGTTCCGTTCCTTGATCAGTGTGATGATGTGTGGAAAGTCCGACGAGGCCCGCGCCCAAATTCAGGGCATAAAAAAAGGCCCCGTCAGGAGCCTGCTTACCGCGCATGGGTGCTTTCGCTGGATGGTTACACCATCCTGCCCATGCGCCCGATCACCACTGCCAGAACCAATGCGATTTTCATAGCGTCACAGCTAAAGGCAAATCGGCTCGTCGTCAATGCTTCCGAAGGAGACGAAACCGCCCGTGCGAGAAGGCGGGCGGTTGCATCATCGTGTGATGTCCTGGCTATGCCGGGGTGTTCAAGATTAGTTCTGGCCCTGCAGGCGGTCCATGACCTGGAGCAGCAAGTCGGCGCAGGCCTTCATCGGTTCATCCTCGGCGCATTTCAGATCGATCCGGGTGGCCCCATCCTCGATCCGGAAATGCGCGGCCTTGGACGGCGGCGGCGGTGGCGGGCGATGACCGCGGAAACCGCGGAAACCCCTGTCGTCGCGGAAACCCATATCGTCTCTCGAACCATGCCACCGGTCATCGGGACGATCTCCCGGCCGCGCATCCGGCCCACCCATCATCGGCTCGTTATCACCGGAAGCAGGCGGTGGCGGTGGTGGTGGTGGTGAGGCCGGGTCGGCCGCCACGGGCGGAGCTCCGGCGGGTGGCGGGGCGGGCGGTTGTTGGGCGAAGGCGGTGCCGGCCAGTGCGGCAAGAGCAAGGCCTGATAGGAGAAGTCTTTGCATGGGAATTGTTCCTTTGCGGGAATTGAGAAGCACGTTTGTAAACACCGCAACGCGGCTTTGGTTCACGGCCCGTCAAGGCCTGTGATCGAAATCCTCAAATGGTCGATGCGGCGGACCTTTCGGCGGGCGCAGCGCTTCGGTTCGTCCGTCCTGGCGAACGAGATAGCTCGCATGCACGAAGCCATCGTCGAAGCGCCCCTGCACGGTGACGGCCTCGTCTCGGGTAACGAGCGCGCCACCCTCGCCGGCTCGGCCTGTTTCAACAAGCGCCTTGCCGCTATCGTCCTGCAGCACGAACTTGTTGCCGTAGATCTCGGCGACCTTGCCCTTGATCGTGACGAGGCTCGATGCCGGCATGGCCGAAATCGCCACCGGCGCCAGCGGCGCCATCTCTGGCATAGGACGCATCATTTTCACCGCGCCCGCACCCCCGACAGCACCGATGACAAGCGCCACGGCGGCAGCAATGACGGGGATCGCCAGCCGTCGCCGGCGCTGTCCTGGCGGGACGGGCGTGGCTGCGCCCTCGGTATGCACGTTGTCCTGGTCTTCATTCGGCATATATCTGTTCCTTGCATCAGTAGTGGTCGCACTCTAGCCGTTCCACCCCGTCGCCCGCCTGAACCTCTCCGTTCAGATTGAGTTAAGCTCGGCCCGATAGTTTTGGTCCGTCCCCAAAGATGCCCGGCCCCGATGAAAGCCCTGCCCCATGCGCGTACTGCTCGTCGAAGATGACGAAGACCTGAGCGGCCGGATCGCCGCCGTGCTGCGATCGGAAAACTTCGTCGTCGACATATCGCGCAACGGAGAAGACGCTCTCCACGCGGGGCTGACCGAACTCTTCGACGTCGCGATCCTCGACCTCGGCCTGCCGAAGATCGACGGCGTCAGCGTGCTGAAGGGCTGGCGCGAGGGCAGCCGCAACCTGCCGGTTCTGGTGCTGACGGCGCGCGACGGCTGGCCGGACAAGGTCGCAAGCTTCAAGGCCGGCGCCGACGATTTCCTCGCCAAACCCTTCAAGGTGGAAGAACTTGTTTTGCGCCTGCGCGCCCTGGTGCGCCGGGCAGCCGGCCACGGCGCCGCGCGGCTTACCTGCGGCGCGCTGGTCTTCGATGCCCAGCTCGGCACCTTCGAGCTCGACGGCCTGCCGCTGAAGCTGACGGCGTTGGAATGGCGGGTGCTCTCCTGCCTGATGCTGCGCAAGGAGATGGTCGTCGACCGGCGCGAACTGACCGAGCGCGTCTATGACGGCGATGCCGAGGTCGACTCTAATTCCATCGAAGTCATCATCGCCCGGCTGCGCAAGAAGCTCGGGAGCGACCGCATCGAGACGGTGCGCGGCCGCGGCTATATTCTGACGTCGGCAGCGGAGTCATGAAGGCTTCGTCTTTCAAGCCGAGATCGATCGCCGGCCGGCTGCTGATGTTCTCGGGCATCTTCGTGACGCTGGCGCTCGCTGTGGCCGCCCTCGTGCTCTGGCTAGCGCTGAAGACTGTGGTGCGCGAGCAGGTGGACCAGCGTCTGGACACACAGATCGGCGCCCTCGCCGGCGCCGTGATGCGCGACGCAGAGGGAAGGATCACCCTGTCGGCGCCGCTCGATGCGCCGCCTTTCGATCGCCCCTCATCGGGCTGGTACTGGCAGGTCGACGCCGAAGAGCAGCGCCTGACCTCCCGCTCCCTGATGAACGGCACGATAGACGCACCGCCGCCACGGCAGGACCTGCGCCATGTGCTGACGGGCATGCCGACATCAGGCAGGGGCGGCGATCGCGGAAGAGGGCCGCTCTACCTTCGCCAAGCCGTGCGCAGCATCGACGGCATGACGCTGACCATCACCGCGACGGCGCCGATGATCGCCCTCGTCGGCCCGGCGCTTCGCGCTCTCTTCTGGCTGGTTCCCTGCATGCTGCTGCTCGGGTTGGTGCTGATGACGGGCACCCTTTGGCAAATCCGCTTTGGCTTGCGGCCGCTGACATCCATGGCGACCAATATCGATGCCATCAACCGGGGAGAACGCGCCCGCCTGCCGGAGGAAGCGAGCGCCGAGCTTGCGCCGCTGTCGCTGAAAACCAATGCGCTTCTGGCGGCCAATGAGGAGAGGCTCGCGGCAACGCGCATGCAGTTCGCAAACCTCGCCCATGGCCTCAAGACCCCGGTGGCGAGCCTGCTGCTGGCGCTCGACGATAAAAACGACCCCAAAGGCGCATTGCGTAGTCTGGCCGCCCGGATCGACAACCGGATCAAGCACCACCTCGCCGCCGCCCGCCGGGTGATGGCCTCGTCGAATAATGTTGCCAGCACCGACATGGCGGCATCGCTCGCCGATCTCTACCGGGCGATCGGCCAGATCCATGCCGAGCGCAGGATTGCCTTCGACAGCGACATCCCCCCGGGCCTGCGGGTCGCCTGCGACGAAAGCGATGTCGAGGAAATGCTCGGAAACCTGATCGATAACGCTTTCAAATGGGCTGCCTCGCGCGTCACCATCCGCGCCGGGCGCGACGGCCCGATCGCCCGCATCACCATCGAGGACGACGGCCCGGGCATCCCCGCCGACCGCCTCGCCGCCGTGCTGCTGCCGGGCGTGCGGGAGGACGAACGCGTCCCTGGCAATGGTTTTGGGCTGAGCATCGTGAACGAGTTGGCGGGGCTTTATGGCGGGTCGCTGGCGCTCGAGGCTGGGGCGGTGGGGTTGGTGTGCATATTGTGTTTGCCGGTGGCGGTGGGAGTGGCGGGGTAAGGTCGAGGTGGAAAATTGAGCGCCTCAGAAGCATAACTGTCCGTTCTCGACATGATGCTCCCGCCCTCAAAGCCGCGACCCGCCCCTTTACCGATCGCCGCCGCTGTCGACGAGACGTCTTTCGCCTCGCCTCTGCCTTGTTGGACGGCTATCCTAAGCGACGATTCGCTATCCGCGACGAGGGCGTGGCGTGAACGAAGCATCAAAGGAGAGCGCGATGACGGACGCCAAGGGCGGCATTTCGGGACTGCGGCCGCACATTACTGTGATCGGCGTCGGTGGTGGTGGTGGTAATGCGATCAACAATATGATCGCGGAAAACCTGGCAGGCGTCGAATTCGTCGCCGCAAATACCGACGCGCAGGTCCTCGCCACCTCCAAGGCGACGCGCCGCATCCAGCTCGGCGCCAATGTGACCGAGGGTCTCGGCGCCGGTTCCCTGCCGGAGGTCGGCCATGCGGCGGCTGAGGAATCGATCGATGAGATCATGGATCACCTGGCCGGGTCGCACATGTGTTTCGTCACCGCCGGCATGGGCGGCGGAACGGGCACGGGCGCGGCACCCGTCATCGCCCGCGCCGCACGTGCGGCCGGCATCCTGACAGTCGGCGTCGTCACCAAACCCTTTACCTTCGAAGGCAACCGCCGCATGCGAATGGCGGAGATCGGCATCGAGGCGCTTCGCCAGGCAGCCGATACGGTCATCGTCATCCCCAACCAGAACCTCTTCCGCATCGCCGATGCGAAAACCACTTTTGCCGATGCCTTCATGACGGCCGACCGCGTGCTCTATGCCGGCGTTGGCTGCATCACCGATCTCATCGTCAAGGAAGGCCTGATCAACCTTGATTTCGCCGATGTGAAATCGGTCATGCGCGGCATGGGCCGCGCCATGATGGGCACTGGCGAAGCCTCCGGTGAAAGCCGCGCGATGAAGGCGGCGGAAGCGGCAATTGCCAACCCGCTTCTCGACGATATCTCGATGAAGGGCGCCAGGGGCGTGCTGATCTCGATCTCCGGTGGTTCGGATATGACACTGTTCGAAGTCGACGAAGCGGCAAGCCGCATTCGCGACGAGGTGCAGGAAGACGCAGACATCGTCGTCGGCGCCATCTTCGACCGCAGCCTTGACGGCAGGTTCCGCGTCTCGGTCGTGGCAACCGGCCTGGAAGGCAGTGCCATGCCCGCCTCCGCTTCTCAACCAGTCGTAGAGCAGATCCAGACGCGCACGCTGCAATAGCGCCGCCGCTGATATCATGGCTAAACGTCGCCCAGTACAACGAACGGACGGGGCGACGTCACGCGGTTAAGGCCGTCAAACAAACAATATGTCCGAGATGTTGTGCACCACGGAGATTTCGTCGGTCTCAGTGTTGGTGATGTAGATAGAGTCCGCCGCCGCGTCATAGACCACGTTGGTGGTGGAGTCATCTCCCGATATGGCGATGTTGACATCGATTGTTGTCTTGACCCCGGTTTCGAAATCGAATGCCGTGCCGATATGCTCGCTTCCGAAGGAATCGCCGAAGAAGAACGTGCCGTCGACGGCAAAGCCGTATCCCAGCCCGCCGGCGGCGAAAGTCTTGGATTCGATCGGGTTCAGCGTGTCGGGATCGATTTTGGAGACCTGCCAGGTCGCATCATCGATGCGGCCGACGACATAGATGCCGGTCGAATCCTGCATCGTATTGACGGCCGTGAATCCACCCCAGTCGAACGTACCCGCCCCATTCTCGCCGATAAGGCCGGGAATCGGGTCGCCCTGCTGATCGAGCGATCCGTCTGCGGCGTCCCACTTTGCGAGATAGGTCTGATCGGGGAAAGGGCCTTCGCCTTTGACCTCGTTAGTTCTTCCGATGATCTCGCCGCCGCGGACCGAAAAATAGGTTCCGCCGATGTCATATTCGCCAAGAGAGATGGCGCCGCTGGCATTGTCTGCTTCAAAGGCCGAGGCGTTGTCGTAAATGCTCACCATGGAATCATCCGGGAAACCATGGCCGGAGCTGACGTAAAACTTGCCCGTTTGCGGATCGACCGCGACCCCCTGGAGTTCGTAATGGTCCAGGAAGGGGCGCACCACCTCCGCCTGGGACTCAACATGATTGGTGTTCAACGACTTGCCGTCCGTCACGCCGTCGACGGTCAGCGAGATCACGCCGGCATCCGCGTGACCGGCGCCGTCGGAGACCTTGTAATATTGAAGCGTCTCCGTGACATGCTCGCCATCGTTGAGACCCGCCTTCACGGCGGGATCGAGATCGTAGGTGAAGCCTCCGTCCGCCGAAAAATGGAAGGTGCCGAATTCACCGGCGACGTCGGTGCTCCGCGTGGCGCTTACGCTGATGCCCTCGACTGAGCGCAGAAAGATATGACCCGCCTCCCCGGCAATGTCGTTGGCAAGCACGTTGCCCGCCATCGCGCCGCTTTCGCGGAAGGTAAAGGCATCGTCGACCGCGACCGGCGCACTGGTCACCCCGTGAATGTCTAGCGTGAAATGTCCGACATCCGTATTGCCGGCGCCGTCGGAAATCTTGTAGCCGATCGTCTCTCTCAGCGTCATTCCGTTAAGGAAGCCCGCTTTGGCGGCCTCGTTTAGTGTATAGGTGTATGAGCCGTCAGCCTTGACGTGGAACGTCCCGTGCTCGCCCCCGATATCGGTGACCTGCCCATCCTTCTTGGCGAGAACCCTCTCGCCGTCGAAGAAGTTGAGAAACATATTGCCGTTGGCCGCTGATATATCGTTGTCCAGCAGATTGCCTGAAATAACGTCGCTCTCGTAGACGGTGTGCGAGTCATCGACCGCCACGGGTTTTGCAAACACTGTCATGGATATCTCCTTCAAGATCCATTCGCCTTGGTCGATTGGGAGGAAACAGCCATTGCAGGGGAAGGTCAAATTATTTTCTAGTAAAAGTGGCATTTTAGCTTTTTGCAATTTTGTCATGCCGCAAGAGGTTGCCGAGCGCCAACGCTCAAGAGCGCCTCATCCTGAAGCGTGGAAGCCGAAGGCTGGAGCCTCGAAGGACGAGGCGGGTGCGCGTCGTATCAGTTCCGCACTTAGACCCCGACTAGAATCCTCACCCCACCACCGCCCTAATCTTCTCCGCATCCGCTGCCGTCGCCGGGTTATAAACCACCATGCTGAGATCCGGCCGCCCGTCCACCTGGAAGGCCGAATACTCGAAAGAGAGCAGCCCAAGCACCGGGTGCTTGATGTGTTTGGCGCCCTCGCCATGGGTGCGCACGTCATTGTCGCGCCACATCGCCAGGAATTCCGGGCTCTTGCGGCAGAGTTCGTCGACCAGCGGCTCGACCTCGGCCGCTGCACCCGCGCGGGCCGCGTCCACGCGGAAGGCGGCGACGACGAAGCGGGCGACGCTTTCCCAGTCGTACTGGGCGGCGCGCACGCGTGGATCGAGGAAGATGAAGCGCAGCACGTTGCGCTCCTCGGGCGGCAGCGCGCCGTAATCAGTGAGCAGCACGGTTGCCGCCCGGTTCCAGGCGATCACGTCCCAGATGGCGTTGCGGATCAGCGCCGGGCTCGGGTCCAGCGCATCGAGCACGCCCTGCAGCCTGGGCGTGACGCCCGCTTGCCTGCGGTAACGCACCTCGGGCGGTCGGCCGAGGCCGATGAGGAACAGATGCTCGCGCTCGACATCGGTCAGCATCAGCGCCCGCGAGATCCGGTCGAGCACATCGGCGGACGGCGCCCCGCCGCGCCCTTGCTCCAGCCAGGTGTACCAGGTGGGGCTGATATTGGCTCGGTTTGCCACCTCCTCGCGGCGCAGGCCCGGCGTGCGGCGGCGTTCGCCGGCAAAGCCGAGGGCTGCGGGGTCGAGCTTGGCGCGGCGGCCCTTGAGATAGGCGCCCAGCCGGTTTTCGAAGGTGACGAATTCGCTCATGCTGTTAGCCATTATACCATGATAAGATCACTACTTTACCATGATAGGGCCTTGCCCGATATCTGTCTCCATCGAAAACGGAGATATCGACATGCGCGTATTCGTCACCGGAGCCACAGGCTGGGTCGGCTCGGCCGTCGTCAGCGAATTGATCGCTGGCGGCCATCAGGTGCTTGGCCTCACCCGCTCAGAAAAGGGGGCTGAGGAATTGTCGGCCGCGGGCGCCGAGGTCCATCGCGGCACGCTCGAGGATCTGGAAAGCCTGAAGCGCGGCGCGGCCGAGGCCGACGGCGTGATCCACACCGGCTTCAACCATGATTTCTCGAAATTCGCCGCAAACTGCGCCCTCGACCGGCGCGCCATCGAGGCGCTCGGCGAAGCCCTCCAGGGCTCCAGCCGCCCGCTGCTGGTCACCGCAGGCCTCGGCCATGCGCCCGGCCGCGTCGGCACCGAAAAGGACCCGCCCATGCCGACCACCGAGACCTATCCCCGCGCCTCCGAAATCACCGCGGTATCGCTTGTCGCGCGCGGCGTGCGCGGCGTGCGCGCCTCGACCGTCCGGCTTCCGCCTTCGGTGCACGGCCATGGCGACCACGGCTTCGTGCCGATCCTGATCGATTTCGCCCGGCGAACGGGTGTTTCGGCCTATATCGGCGAAGGCCAGAACCGCTGGCCGGCGGTGCACAGGCTCGATGCCGCCCGCCTCTATCGCCTGGCGCTGGAGCGCGGCGCCGTGGGCGGACCCTTCCTGGCCGTTGCTGAGGAGGGTGTGCCATTCAGGCAGATCGCCGAGGTCATCAGCCGGCGGCTCGACGTGCCCGCCGTCTCGCTGTCGCGGGAAGAGGCGGCAGAACATTTCGGCTGGTTTGCGATGTTCGCCGGCTTCGACGTGCCCACGTCCAGCGAACATACCCGCGCGCTGCTGGACTGGCACCCGACCCAGCCCGGCCTTATCGCCGATATCGACCATCCGGCCTATTTCGGCGGGTAAGGTCCGCCGCGGCGTCGAACGGAGCGCCTCAGAGTGAGGCGCTCTTGTGTGTCGGCGCCAGCCTGTGCGATCCGCTCCCGACAGGCTGCCTGAACCAAGCTATTCCTGGATATCGGGTTCAACCACCCTCGCGAGGTTTTTCAGCGACTCCTGCCAGCCGAGATAGCAAGCCTCAGGCGGGATGACGTCGGGCACGCCTGCCTGGGTAATATCCACCTCGGTACCAACCGACACCTTCTTCAGCGTCACGGTGACCTCCATTTCGCCTGGCAGGTTGGGGTCGTCGAACTTGTCGGTGTAGCGAACGCGTTGGCCTGGGACGAGCTCGCGGAATTCGCCGCCGAAAGCATGGCTGTTGCCGGTCGTGAAGTTGCGGAAAGACATTCTGAACGTGCCGCCGACGCTCGGCTCCAGATGATGTACGGTGCAGAGGAAGCCGTTCGGCGGAAGCCACTTGGCAAGCGCGTCCGCTTCGATGAATGCGCGATAAATCTTCTCCGGGGTGGTCGCCAGAACGCGATGCAGGCGTATAGTGTTCGGCATGTTCGTGATCCTTTTAGATGGACGGAATGGACGAGCTAACGACGGATAAGATCTGGCCGATCCGACACGGGATTGATCTTTTCTTCAAGAAAGATCGATAGAAGTCGAATCTCCCTTCAGCCCGGCATGCCTTCGAACTGTGGAAGGTGGAGCGGTGTTGCCCAGGCAAGCCGCCGTTTGGTAAACATCTCGACCCCCGGCTGTATCAGCTCGGGCCGATCCAGGCTGCCGAGGGTGACGAAGACGAGGCCGGGGAAACTCTCTAGATTGCTACTGAACAACCTCGCGCCGCAATCCGGGCAGAAATTGCGATCGAGACCTTGCCGGAATCGGCGATATAGTGAAACGCCTTCGGGCTGCCGGCGGTCAGGGTGAAATCGTCCTGCGGCACGGCAAAAAAGGTGGCGGCTTCGCCGCCCGAGGCCTTCTTGCAATCCAGGCAATGGCAGTCGGCGACGAAAGTCGGATCGGTATTGAAGGCGAACTGCACCGCGCCGCAGGCGCATTTCCCCGTATATTTCCGGCTCATGCCAGGCACCTTTCGTCTGGTGTTGAAATGCTCAAGGCCGCCTGCGGGCGTCAGGCTGCCGCGTGCTTACCGAGCGCATCGAGCAGAAGGCGGGCCGCCTGTTTCGACGAGGCTGGGTTCTGTCCGGTAATCAGCAGCCCGTCCTGGACGACATGCACGGCCCAGTCCTCCATCGCCGAAAACTTCGCCCCCTGCTCTTTCAGCACGTCTTCGAGCAGATAAGGCACGATCTCGACGAGGTGCACGGCCGCCTCCTCGGAATTGGTGAAGCCGGTAACTATCCGCCCCTTCGCGATCGGTCCGCCGTCCGGCGCCTTGACATTGGTCAATATCCCCGGCGCATGGCAGACGAGCGCCAGCGGCTTTCCCGCTGCAAGCGTCTCCTCGATCAGCGAGTGCGCATTGCGGTCGTTCGTCAGGTCCCAGAGCGGGCCGTGGCCGCCGGGGAAAAACACGGTGTCATAATCCGCCTGGTCGATGTCAGACAGCATCAAAGTGTTGGCGAGCGCAGCCGTCGCGGCCGGGTCTCGTTCAAATCGCCGCGTATCTTCCGTCTGAAACGCCGGCTCGTTGCTCTTCGGATCGAGCGGAGGCTGGCCCCCTTTCGGCGAAGCGAGTGTGATCTCGGCCCCGGCGTCACGGAAAACGAAGTATGGGGCAGCGAGTTCCTCGAGCCAGAAGCCCGTTTTCCTGCCGGTGTTTCCCAGTTGATCATGCGATGTGAGAACCATGAGAATTTTCATTTGCCCAACTCCTTCGGTCCGGCCGGAGGACAAAACCTTCCGCGTCCGGTTTACGGTGAAATACGGCCTGCAATCTCATGTTGAACTGGAGAAATCATAGATCGGTCGCCCCTGCGACACAAGTCAGAGCCTCCAAATACCATCTGTGAGAATTGAAGCGAAGATGTAAGAAGAGAAGATCTGACGCGCAGAGATCAACGAGGGCGCGCAAGGGACCTGGAATGTGAGCAAGCCGAATTATCGGGACATCGCCCGCCATGCCGGCGTGGGAACCGCAACGGTCGAGCGGGTGCTGAACGGGCGTGGGGGTGTTCGTCCCGAACTTGTCGAGAAGGTCATATCCGCCGCACGTCGCCTGGATTACCCGCGCAAGCTTCCCGAGACCCATCGCGGCCTGCTTAGGATCGAAGTGCTGATGGTTCGTCCGGAGACCAGCTTCTACCGGCGCCTTTCCCTTGCTTTCGAGAGAATTGCCGCCACCCTCGACCCTTTGGTCGTCGTGCATCGCAGCTTCACCGACGAGATGAACGCCGAGGGAATTGCGCGACGCATCCTGTCCACCGACCTTTCACGGGCCGGGCTGATCCTTGCCGTGCCGAGCAGCCCGGTGATCGGTGCTGCGGTGGAAAAGGTAAATGCGCAGGGCCTGCCGATCGTCCAGGTCGTCACCCGCGCGTCCGAGCACGTCGGAGAATTCATCGGCATCGACAATAACGCTGCCGGCCGGACGGCCGCACTCTATATCAGCCGAATGGCTCCGCGGGCCGGACCTGTCGTTGCAATCTGCCACCCCATCTATCAAGTGCATCGCGATCGGATCCGCGGCTTTTCCAATTACTTTCGTGATTATCCCGGCGCCTCCAGCTTCGAATGGCTGGGATTTGGCGGCGATGAGGAGCGTCTCAGCGCCGATCTCCTGTGGTCGGCGCTGGAAACGTATCCCGGCCTTGCCGGACTGTACAATGCCGGCGGCGCCAACGCCGCCCTGATCGAAGTGCTTCGCCGGCATCCGCGCGGCCGCGACGTGTTCTTCGTCGGGCACGAATTGACCGATTACACCCGAGCGGCGCTGCAGGACGGCATCATGGATGTGGTGCTGGATCAGGCGCCGGAGGCGCAGGCGCGGCGCGCGCTCGATCTCGTTCTGAATAGGATAGGCTTGACCGATATCAAACCGGACCAGGCACCGATCCGTTTCATCACCATCACCAAGGAAGGGCTTTGATCTAATCAGATCAAGGAAGGCTTCGGCATTCACCAGCGCCCCTGCTATTTTCCAGTCAGCACAGATATGTGGGCGACGCGGAAACATCCGGCGTGCCCTAAGGAGATGCCAATGGATGATCTGAAATTCGGCAAGCGCAACAAGCGCGGCGACTGGGCGCCGGACCAGCATGTGGAGAACGCGCCGCTTTTCGTCTTTCCGCCGCGGCTGATGGTGGTCCTGAAATGGCTGCCGCATTATTTCCTTCCCTGGAACCTGATTTTTGCGGTTTCTGCGCTCGCCTACTGGGCCTGGATCATTCCCCCGGTCGACACGATGAAATCGCTGAGCCTCGGCTGGACCGCCTGGCTCTATGCGGTGAACGCCATCGCGGTCTTCCTGTTCTACGGTGCCTTCGAACTGCATCTCTACGTGTTGAAGCGGCAGGAAAACCGCTTCAAGTACAATGGCAAGTTCCCGGCCGACCACAGGAACAACGCCTTCTGGTTCGAACGCCAGAACCTCGACAATATTCTGCGCACCTTCCTGTCAGGCGTGACTATCTGGACCGCCGTCGAGGTCGGCATGCTCTGGGCCTACGCCAATGGCTATGCGCCGTGGCTGAGTTTTGCGGAAAATCCATGGACGCTGGCACTCGTGGCGCTCGTGGTGCCGATCATTCACGAGTTCCACTTTTTCTGCATACACCGGCTGATCCACACGCCCTTCCTCTACAAATGGGTGCACTCGGTCCACCACAATTCGGTGAACCCTTCGCCCTGGTCGTCGCTGTCGATGCATCCGATCGAGCACCTGCTCTATTTCGGAACGGCGTTCTACCATCTGTTCCTGCCCTCCAACCCGATCATCATGCTCTACCAGCTGCATTATGCGGGCTTCGGGGCCATTCCCGGCCATGTCGGCTTCGACAAGGTCGAGATCGGCAAGGAGAGGCTGGTCGATAGCCACGCCTATGCGCATTACCTCCATCACAAATATTTCGAGGTGAACTACGGCGACGCGCTGATCCCGCTCGATAAGTGGTTCGGCACCTGGCACGACGGTTCGCCCGAAGGCGAGGCGCAGATGCAGGAACGCTACCGCAGGCGCAAGGAAAAACTCGCAGCCCGCAAGGCCCGCCTGGAAGTCGGGGGAGCCGCCGAATGAACTGGGTGTCAGCTGGCAAGCTCGACGAGATCGAACAGGAAGGGGCCATCCGCTTCGACCATGGCGGGCGCACCTACGCGATCTACCGTGGTCCGGATGACAGCGTCTACTGCACCGCCGGCCTCTGCACCCACGAGGCGATCCATCTCGCCGAAGGATTGGTCATGGATTTCGAGGTGGAATGTCCAAAACATTCCGGCGCCTTCGACTATCGCACCGGCGAGGCCATCAGGCTTCCGGCCTGCGAGAACCTGAAAACCTATCCGGCAGAGGTGATCGACGGAGAGGTTCGTGTCGCCCTCGGCTAGCATGTCGCCCGGAAGTGCGCAGTGGTTCCGGGATAAAGACATGCATGAAACCAAGGCCTAAAGCGTGTCGCATGAATCAAAATCTGATGCGGCTAATCCTGTGCGGCCGGCGTCTCCTCACGAGCGCAGCCGCTCTTTCTATGGAGAAAACATGGACGGTATCGTCATCATCGGTGCGGGCGAATCCGGCACCCGGGCGGCCTTTGCCCTGCGCGAAGCAGGCTATTGCGGATCCGTCACGCTGATCGGAGCCGAGCCGCACCTGCCCTATGAACGGCCGCCTTTGTCGAAGACCGGCAACGGTGCGGTGCAGATGAAGCTGATCTGCGCGGCAGACGCACTGGAAGCGGCCGGCATAACCTATCTCAAGGGCTTGTCGGCTTCGACGCTCGATACCGGCGCCGGAACGGTGCGCTTGAGCGACGGGCGGGAACTGCGTTACGAAAAGCTGCTTCTGGCCACCGGCGCGCGGCCGAGACGGCTCACATGTCAAGGTGCAGCGCGTGCGCTCGACTTCCGCACCCACGCCGACGCCGAAGCGATCTTCTCTCGTGTAGCGCCGGGCGGTAACGTGGCGATCATCGGCGCCGGTCTGATCGGGATGGAACTCGCATCGGTCCTTCGCAGAAAGGACGTCGCGGTCAGCGTGATCGAAGCCGCACCGAGACCTTTGGGCCGCGCCGTCCCCACACGTTTTGCCGAAAAGCTGCACGCCAGACATGCTGCCGAAGGTGTGCGCTTTCACCTCGACCGGAGCGTGGCGGCGATCAGCGACGACGGCGTCACCCTGACCGATGGCAGCCTAGTGCACGCCGATCTTGTCGTCGGCGCCATCGGCGTCCTGCCGGACATCGCTTTGGCGGAAGCAGCGGGACTGGCCACAGGCAACGGGATCCTGACGGATACCTGTCTTCGCACCAGCGCGCCGAACGTTTTCGCGGCCGGCGATTGCGCGGCCGTGGCCCAACCCGGCGGCGGACATTTTCGCTATGAAAGCTGGCGGAACGCCAGGACGCAGGCCGAAACCGCGGCGCGAAACATGGCCGGAGTCACCGAGACCTTTAGCGCCCTCCCCTGGTTCTGGTCCGACCAATACGATCTTGGCCTCCAGGTGGTGGGGATGCCGCAGCCCACCCATCAGACCGTCCTGCGTTCGGCTGCGGATGGCGAGCTCGAATTCTATCTGGACGCTGGCCGCCTAGTGGCAGCCGCCGGCCTTGGCATCGGCAATGGCCTGGCCAGGGACATCAAGCTCGCCGAGATGTTGATTGCCGCAGCTATCAGCCCCAGCCTCCCGGAACTGGCCGACCCCGGTGTGAACCTCAAAGCGCTTCTGAAAAGCGCACGGGCGGCGTGATGCAGAGGCTGCTGATCTTCCAGTCGCTCTGGGCCATGGAGCGCCGGCACACCGATGGGTTCGAGCGCACACTCGACGACAACATCGCGATGATCTCCGAGGCGGGCTTCGACGGCATCAGCGCACATTACACCAACCGCCGGGATGTCGTGCGCCTTAACGAGTCCATCCGGGGCACCGGCTTAAAGATCGAGGGCGTTTGCTTTCCTCGCAGTGTCGAGGATCTACGTCTGCCGCTGGAACTGGCCGCGGAGTTTCCGGTCAGTCACATCAACCTGCAACCCGATATCCGCCCGCGCCGCATCGATGCCTGCCTGCCGCTTCTCGATGGCTGGATGCGGCTCGCTGAAGATGCCGGCATTCCCGTGTTCATCGAAACCCATCGCGACAGGATGACCGCGGACCTGTTCTTTACGCTGGATTTGCTGGATCAGCGACCCGAACTGCCGCTGCTGGCCGACCTGTCGCATTTCCTGGTCAGCCGCGAATTCGCCTTTCCGGTCGACGAGGAGAACCACGCTCTCATCCGACGCATCCTGCAGAATGCCCATGCATTTCACGGCCGGGTCGCCTCGAGCGAGCAGGTGCAGATCGAAATCTCCTTCCCGCATCACCGGCCCTGGGTCGATCTCTTCCTCGAGTGGTGGGAGTACGGTTTTCGTAACTGGCGATCACGCGCCGCCGATGACGCCGAGCTGGTCTTTATCTGTGAGTTGGGCCCCAAACCCTATGCGATCACGGGCAGAAGCGGCAACGACCAGACGGACCGATGGGCGGAGGCCCTGGCGCTTCGGCAGATGGTGCGTGGGCTGTGGGCTGCCACTGCCTGGTCCCCCATACATCGGCCTTCCAATCATGGAAATCCACCTGCTGGATCAGTGTAGTGTGAACTCACACGGTAAGCGTGTTGGCGAAGGTTTGGGATTGTGAATCAGATATGCCTAATGTAAATCTTGACGTGCACAAGTTGTGAGACAGTTAATTTGCTACGATATCTGGTTAAGGACATTCGCTGGGAGAGGCTTGGAGATGCGGAAAATTCGTGCGGCCAGCCCGGCCCTCGGACAAACACAGCCAGAAGCTTCGAGTTCAATCGACCGGCTTTTGTTCTTTGACCGCGATTTCAATCCCATCGAGAATTTGCTGGGCAATGAGCTGCCTGCTTCTGTCAAGCCGGCAGCGTCACTTTGGGAGCATTTTCCAGAGCTGGACAAATCGGCGATTACGCTTGCTTTCCGCTCATTGGATGACAGCGGCAAGCCTTTGCGGGTATCGGGCGATCTTGGCAGGTCTGGGTCGCACGGGCTGACGATCTATCGGATCGGCGATCTGTTTGCCGTGGTCCGGTCGGAGGAACTCGCCGACGACGAGCGCGCAACCCTTTTGCATCTGGCGACCCACGATCCGCTTACGGGACTGCCGAACCGACGCCAATTCAGTGAGGACCTCACCGAATTGCTGCGGGAGACCGCAGGCTCGAACGAGACACTATCCCTGATGCAGCTCGACCTTGACGATTTCAAGCCCGTGAACGACACGCTTGGGCATCCGGCGGGCGACAAGCTTCTCCAATTTGCTGCAAGGCGTATTCAAGACTGCCTGACCGGTGATGACAGAGCCTATCGACTGGCTGGTGACGAATTCACCGTCATTTCCATGGGCTCGGGACAGCCGGCCAAAGCGCACCGGCTAGCAGAAGTCTTGGTTGCCGCATTCAAGAAACCCTTCACGATAGATGGCATCGCGGTCTTTGTCGGCACCAGCATCGGCATATCCACAGCTCCGCCGGACGGGACAAATCCAGAGCAGCTTATGAAGGCGTCCGACCTTGCACTCTATGCCGCGAAAAAAGAGGGGCGCGGTCGAGCAGCCGCGTTTGATGCCTCAATGCTTGAGTCGCTGGAACAACGCGAACTGCTGCGCCGCAGCCTGCGCATGGCCTTGATCCAACAGCAATTCTTTGTCGAATATCAACCCATCGCCGAGGGCGGCTGCGTTGTCGGCTTCGAAGCATTGCTGAGATGGCACCATCCACTGCTTGGAAAAATTCCACCTGCGGCATTTATTCCGATGGCCGAGGCTGATGGAATGATGCCTGATATAGGTGCATGGGTTTTGGAGCAGGCATGCCGCGAGGCGATGAACTGGCCAGAGAACTACGTCGTCGCCGTCAATGTGTCCGCAGCTGAATTCCTGACCAGCGGCCTCACCGACCGGATATCCCAGACGCTCGACCTGGTCGGATTCCCGCCCGAGCGTCTGGAACTTGAGATAACTGAAAGCGTCCTGCTTGAGCGGACCGTCAACAATATCGACACGCTGAACACTCTCAACGTGCTGGGGATACGGATCTCGCTGGATGATTTCGGGACAGAATATTCCTCCTTGAGCTATCTGAAGACATTCCCTTTCGACACCATCAAAATCGACAAGTACTTTATCACCGATCTGGAAAGCGATCCGAAAAGCCAGACGATCGTCCGCTGCATCGTGAACCTCGCACATGGTCTCGACATGCAGGTGACGGCCGAAGGGGTCGAGACCCCAGGTCAGGCGGAATGGTTGGACAGTGTGGGCTGCGACAGGCTTCAAGGCTATCTGGTGAGCAGGCCGCTTCCGGTCGAGGCGATCAGTGAGTTCATCACCCGCATGGAAACATCCGTAAGCCACGCGCTGCCATAGCAGGAAACCGATTTTTCGCCGTGTTTTGAGAGGGCATGCATCAACCCGAGGCTCCAGGCAAGCTGATGGAGGCTGTATTGGAAGAGGAAGCATCAGGTTTCGATGACCCGGCATTGGCGCCGATGGTATCGCTGGAACTGAACGTTGCGATGTTCAAATCCAAGTGGCAGTTTTGCGACAGGATTACCGAATATCTCTCAGACATTCTCGGCCAAGGTCACAGCGATCCCGCTCGATATTCGAATTTTCTTTCCGTCGCGGCCAACGAGCTCATTGAACTTGCTTTCCGTTCGACAGGTGAGCCGGGAAGGATAAGTTTCCGTCTCTATCGGGGCGCGACGTTCAATCGGCTGAGAATTGCGTTTGCCTGCGAGGAAGCATCTGGCCGTGAGCAGGCGGGTGCGAGATCAGGCGAACGCCAGTCTCTCCCAGGCGCCGGGGCCGACTTGGTCATGAAGTCCGATGGGACGATTTTGCTTAGAGATTTGGCAACCCTATTCCGCGCCGCTATCCGAATTGAGAAAGATGGCGCCCACGGGATCCAGATCATCGCGGATTTCCCTTCGGCCGAGGACTTTCAATGAACCTGCTTGCTCACCCCTTCACCGTCCGTTTCGATCCGACAAATCAGGAGCTGTTGCTATCTGGCAAGATGCGGCCCGAAAGTGCAACCGAGATTGCCGATGCCCTCAAGCTGGTGCGGCAAAGTTTGGAAAAATACAGCGGCGTCGTTTACCTGAATGTCAAACGTCTGACGCACATCAACATGACAGCCTTCGTCGCTCTGTCCGATATACTGACCGCAAGCTGCCGGACCAAGCCGGAACGGAAGATTGTTATCATCACGTCCAGCGTAGTGGCCTGGTCGACTTCGTTGTTCCAAACGTTGGCGGCATCACAACCAAACCTGTCGGTTGAAGTCTACGATTCGTCATTTTATCCAGGCCAGAGCTTTGTCGAGGATGAGACTTTCATTCCCATTCTCCGCACCCAGACGAAAATGACCTGGAGGCACGAGCGCGAACTCCTGCCTCGCCACGGTCTGCGCAGCGGCCTTGTCATCGCGGATATCTGTTGCGGAATTGGCGATTTCGCCGCCTTGGTTCAACGGGAATTCAAACCGGCACGCCTTGTCGCGCTGGATCATTCCGTACGAAGCCTCGAATATGCACGCAGGGTCGCTGCCGACTTCGATCTGCAGGGGATAGAGTACACCTATGGTGACGCGTCCCAAATGCTCCTTCGCGATAATCAATTCGACTTTGTGACCTGCCGACATTCGCTGCAGATTTTCAACCGTCCCGAGATGCTGCTGCGGGAGCTTTACCGTATCTGCAAGCCCGGCGGCCGCGTCTACATCACCAACGAAAAAAATTCGCATTGCCTGGGCGAGCCCCATGCGGAAACGATAAAATGGACTTACGAAGAAGTCGCCAAACTGTTCAGGCACTTCGATATGGATGTCGAGATGGGGCCGAAAAGCCGTCATCTTCTCGCCGACGCCGGGTTCGATGCCATCAAGGTCGATAACTTCATGGTCACGAATCTTGACGGGGATCCGCAGGACTTCGCAGACATCATCGAAGCCTGGGAAAATGTCTACGCCGGTGAGATGGCGGTTCGACGGGGCGACTCGTTGGATTTCATTCGCAGGTTCCGGCAAGGATTCAAAGATCACGTCTTTGCTGCCCTTCACCCCAAGGGTTATGCAGGCTGGCCGATTTGGGCGGCTTCCGGCCGAAAGCCGTTATGATGGACGGGAAATCATTGTCGAAAGGACCGATAAGACTGGGCTCGTTTCGAGCAAAGTTCATCCTGGTTGTCGGTGGGGCTGTCCTCTTTGACCTGCTGGTCAGCGGTGGACTGGCGCTTTGGAACGTTCAGAGGCTATCGCGTGACGCAACGCTCGAAGTCGGCCAGGGTCTTGAAGCTGCAAGCCAGGAATATATCCGCACATATGCCGATTCGACTGCAGCACAGGTGAGTTTGCTGCTGCGCCAGGTTCATAGCGACGTCAGCACGCTCGCAGGTGTGCTCCAGGCGCAGATCGACGATCCCGCGCGCAATTCGGACGTCGGCGCGGCAATCGCGCGCACATCCCCCGGCAGCGTCAGCCTCTCTTACGATCAGACGGGGAAGTGGTCTCAAAACGCGCCGGGCTCAGTCTCCGTCGTCAGCGTCTGGGGCTACTTGCTTGGACAAGACCAGAAGCCGAGACCCGACGTTGAGACCGATATCCAGGCGAGCGCGGTTCTGGATCTTGTAGCGCCGAGCTTGCTGCAGCACGGTGCTTCGAAGCTGCAGATGTATTACATCGGATCGAAAGAACGGCCGATTTTCAGAACAGCGCCCTATACCGACCAGGCTCAGACCTTCGACCGGCTCTATCCGGGTCACAACGAGGCGAATTTCTGGGACTTCTTTTTTCCCGGCCTTTACGAGTCCTGGCAGGGCTGGGCCAAGGATATGAAGACGCGGCCGGTCGCGGCCGATATCACCCAGACCGCGCCCTATACGGACGCCATCACCGGAAAGCTGATCGTCAGTTTCTTTCATCCACTCTGGACAGCCGACAGGAAGGATGTCGCCGGGACGGCCGGCGCCGACATCACACTCGACCAGCTGGCGCAGACGGTTGAAAATGTCAAAGTGGCCCAATCCGGTTTTGGCTTTCTCGCCATGTCCGACGGCAACGTCGTCGCGATCAACAGCACGGGCGAAAAAACTCTCGGTCTGCGGTCCGCCAGCGATGCGAGCGGTACCGGGGTGACCGGCCTGGAGCGCTCGCTGAAGGGCAGCGCCCAGCCTGCGATCGCCAAACTGGCGCTTGACCGCGAACAGGGCATCCAGCATTTGCTGTTGCAGCAGGACGGCAACGAGGTGCCCTATATCGTTATCGTCAAGAAACTGCCTGCGACCAATCTCTGGGTCAGCGGCCCGGTTCGGCAAGAAGCGATGCTGCTTGGCGTGGTTGTGCCCGAGCGGGAAATCGATGCCTCGCTCTATGCCGCCCAGGCCAAAATTTCCGACGCGACGAACCGGATCGTGCTCTACCAAATTCTGGCAATCCTGATGTCCCTGCTGATCGTGACGATCGCGGTATTTGCGGCCTCGAAACGAATAACCGGCGGAATCAGCGCGCTTGCCGGTGCCGCCAAGCGGATTCAGGCGAAGGACTATTCCGTCAGGGTCGCCATAACAAGCAAGGATGAGGTCGGCGAAGCCGGCGAAGCATTCAATCGGATGGCCGAAGAGATCAGCTATCACACCGAAAATCTCGAGCAGCTCGTCGAAGAGCGAACCGCGCAAATCGAAGACGCAAAGGAAGAGATTTCGACGTTGAACGCACAGCTCCAGAGAGAAAACAGACGTCTTGGCACGGAACTCGCCGTCGCCGAGCGGATTCAGCTCATGGTGCTTCCGCTGGATCAGGAGCTCGAGGAGTTTCAGGCGCTCGAGATCGCAGCCTATATGAGGCCGGCGGAAGAAGTCGGCGGCGATTATTACGACGTATTGAAGAACGGAGGTCGGTTGAAGATCGGCATCGGCGACGTTACCGGACACGGGCTGGAAAGCGGCGTATTGATGTTGATGGTTCAGTCCGTCGCCCGCGCCCTGCAGGAAGCCGGAAACACCGATGCAGTGAAATTTCTCACGGATCTGAACAGCGCCCTGTTTAAAAATATCGTCAGGACGAAAATCGACAAGCACCTCACTCTGGCGTTTCTTGACTACGACGGAAAAGAGATGATCCTATCGGGACAACACGAGGAAGTTGTCGTCGTTCGGGCGAACGGCGAGGTTGAGCGCATCGACACCATGGATCTGGGCATACCGATCGGGCTGGAAGCCGATATCTCCGCCTTCATCAAAACCCGTGAAATCGCGTTCGAAAAAGGCGATCTCATTCTCCTGCATACGGACGGCGTCACAGAAGCCGAAAATGACGCCGGAGAACTGTTTGGCATCGAACGCCTGTGCCGCGAAGCAGTTCGCTTGAAGGATCTGAGCGCTGAGAAAGTCGTTTCTGAAATTGTCGCGACACTCATGCTCTTTATCGGATCGCAGAAGATTTACGACGACATCACGCTACTCGCAGTGCGGCATAGGTGAGACATGAGGCCAACGGTATACGGCAGCGAATCCTTGGCCGGCATAAGTCTGGATTCGGGCACGCGCCTGACCTTAACGGATGGCCCCCTTCAGCTTGGATGGAAACACTCCGGAATGACGTCGGACTTCATAGCGGAGGTTATGGCTCTGCGGTATTCGGGCTCGAAGAAGGGCTACGTGCAGGCGCATCACGACATCGGATACCTCAGCAACGAACTGATCGAAAACGCCGTGAAGTTTCGACAGCCTGGTGAGATCCTTATTGAAGCCGGCATATTCGACGGATCATTTTTGATAAGGGTGCAGAACACGATCGATGGCGTGACATCCTCTCGCTTTCAGCAGCTATTGCATCGCCTCCAATCGAGGGACCCCGGAGAACTTCTTCTTGAGCAAATCGAAACCAACGCCATATCAACAGCAAGCGGTTCCGGCTTGGGGTTACTCACACTTCTGAGCGATTACGACGCAAAAATGGCATGGGCATTCGAAGAAAGTGAAGGTGAGCGTATCATACTGACGACGACTGCAGCCGTGGCGATGCCGCCCTCCTCCAATCCGTGAGCGAAGAATGGAAATCAGCGACGAAAACTTCCGCGTATGGGCGGAACAAAACGAAGTATATTTCGATGGGGTATTTCGGCTGGCAGGACCGGACGCCTATGCGCCCATCTACTCATTGATAACAGGCCTGCTCCACGAGGGGCACAAACAGGTGACCTTCAACCTGACCGGTCTCGAGTTCCTCAATTCCTCCGGCATAAATCTCCTGGCCAAGTTGACCATTGAAGCCAGAAAGATGGGCGACCTGCTGCTCGTCGTCAAAGGCACCCACCAATATCCTTGGCAAGCGAAATCTCTGCCGAATCTCAAAAAGCTGCATCCGCTTCTCGATTTGCGATTGGCATGATCCTCCTTCGGCGAAGGCTCACCGTAAACGGTGTTTAGCCGGCATCTTCCAGATCGCCGCATGGTTGACGCTGACCTTGACACCCTCCATTGCTGTGTCCCGCTGCGTTGGGAGGGGAGCGCGTATTCGCATCCTGCCGGTAACTCTCCCAGCCATCCACGAGGATGAAGCGATGGACGACATTCAATCCAAACGAATGATTCTCGAATTCCTGAGGAAGCACTCGTTGGCTGTGATCGCGACATCTGATCGAAATGGCACGCCTGAAGCTGCGGCCATCGACTTTTCCGTTCGGGACAACCTTGAAATCGTGTTCGATACCTTTGAACACACTCGCAAATTTGCAAATATTTCGGAGCAGAGCAGCGTCGCACTCGTCGTCGGCTGGGACGACAATATTTCGGTTCAGTATGAGGGCGATGCCATGAAGGTTTTCGCTTCCGATATTGAGAGATACCAGGAAGCGCATCTTAAAAGCGTTCCAGTTGAGAGAGAATTTGTCGAGAAGGGTGCGGTGATATTTAGGGTCAACCCTCGTTGGATACGATATTCGGATTTCACTAAAGAACCTCCAGAGGTTATCGAGGTTCACTTCTGAAGGCTGACCGATCCTCTTCACCCCTTGCTCCGCAATCGGCGCAAGTCCCGTGCGGGTGATCACCAGTTTGCGACGCGTGTGCCCAATAATAGGCCAGCCGAATGTCCGGCCCGAATCTCAAAAAGCTGCATCCGCTTCTCGATTTGCGCTTGGCGTGAATTGAGCCGAGGGAGGAAGAGGTGGCATCCACGCCCAATCCTCCGCTCATTGGGAGTAGCATAGGCGCTGTCGTGCTCGCACCTTGACCACATGCTTTGTTATTTCGAAGGTTGCCACTCCCAGGAGGCGGCGGGTTTGCGCCAATTGCGAACTTAGGGCTCTCTCCAACGGCAGCTACAGGTCACTCCGCCAGAGGCGATCCATCATATCGAATGCGAGCGCGACGTTCGGGTCGGAACGACGCGGGAGCAGGCATGCGAAGCCCAAAGTGGTCTGCAGCTCGACCCTGTCGGCAATGACCAGGCCGTTGGTCTGTCGCTCATCGAGGGCGATGGATTCGCGGCACAAGCTGAGACCCAGGCCCGTTCGCACCATGGCCAGCATCGAAGTCTCCTGGTCAACTAGCGCGACGACATTCTGCTTGAGGTTGAGGCTGCCGAGCTTCTTGGCCAGCAGTCGGTGGTGAACCGATGCCGGCGGCGTGCCGATCCACGGCAGTTCGGCAAGCTCCTTCCAGTCCTTCCCTGCGACGAGGCTGGCAAAGGCCGGCGGTGCCACGACACGATAGGTCAGATGCGAAATTGGACGGATGAAGAACTGCGCGTCAGACGCCGCATCCTGGACCTGGGTGCTTGATCCGTAGTCATCGAGATCACCAAGGAAAAACCCGACATCCAGCTCGTTGCGTTTCAAACCGATCGCCACTTCTCCACTCATTCCCTGGCGAAGCTCGGTTTCAATTCCCGGGCCGCTTTCGACCAATGCCTGCAGGAATGCACCAAGACGGGTAAATTCCGGATCGATGATCGTGCCGATCCTGAGCTTGCCGCGAAGTTGCGCCGTGAGGTGCCTGGCGGTCTGGCTGAACTCCATGACCGAGGCGATAACCTGCTCCCCTTTGGTGGCGAGCAACGCGCCATCGCGTGTCAGTTCGAGCCCGCTCGCCGTTCGCCGGAATAACGTCAGCCCGACATCGTCAGCAAGGCGCTTCAACTGGAGGCTAATCGCCGGCTGTGTGAGATGCAGAAGCTCCGCGGCGCGGGTGACGTTGCCTTCCCGGGCAACAGTGACGAATGCGCGCAGCAGCTTCAGGTCCAGATGATCCGCCATATAAAATTCTCTTATAATTGATTGTCGCATTTATCATTGGATTGTGCCTTTGGACAACGTTTATATGCTGCCAGGAGGATGATCATGTCCAAGGAATATGATCCAGCTTATAATCTGAGCGCCGTTCCATTCGGCTCTGCGGGGACGCTGGCGTGATGACCACCGGCTCCCCGACAGATGCACACATCTACGATTACATCATCGTCGGCGCTGGCTCGGCCGGGTGCCTGCTGGCCAATCGGCTGAGCCGCGACCTTTCCAAGCGCGTGCTGCTCATCGAGGCAGGGAAGAAGGACAACTACCCCTGGATTCACATCCCCGTCGGCTATCTCTATTGCATCGGCAATCCGCGCACCGATTGGCTCTACAAGACCGAACCGGAAGCCGGCCTCAACGGGCGTTCCCTGCGTTATCCGCGCGGCAAAACGCTCGGGGGCTGCTCGTCGATCAACGGCATGATCTACATGCGCGGCCAGTCGCGCGATTATGATAGCTGGGCCGCTCAAACGGGTGACAGCGAATGGTCCTGGGAAAAATCGCTGCCGGATTTCAAGGCGCACGAGGACCATTACCGCCTCGATGGAGGTGCTGATCCTGTCACGGGTGACAATAGCCGATTTTCCGACATGCATGGCCATGGTGGCGAATGGCGGATCGAGAAGCAACGTCTCAGATGGGACATCCTCGAATCCTTCGCCGACGCAGCTGTGCAGGCTGGCATCCCACGTTCGTCCGACTTCAACAGCGGCGACAATGAAGGCGTCGGCTATTTCGAGGTCAACCAGAAATCCGGATGGCGCTGGAATACGTCGAAGGCTTTTCTTCGCCCGATCCGCAATCGCCGCAACCTGTCGATCTGGACAGAAGCCGAAGTCGACAAGCTGATCGTCGAGACGGCTCCCGATGGGCGCAAACGTTGCGTCGGCCTATCTCTCTATCGCCGGAACCAACGCATGTCCGTTCGGGCCGAGCGCGAAGTCATCCTCTCGGCCGGGGCTATCGGCACGCCGCAGATCATGCAGTTGTCAGGCATCGGTCCGGCGGAAGTGCTGAAGGCGGCAGACATCGAAGTCAAACAAGATCTCCCCGGCGTCGGCCAGAACCTGCAGGACCACCTGCAAATCCGCGCCGTGTTCAAGGTCAGTGACGTAAAGACGCTGAACACGCTGGCAAACAGCCTGATCGGCAAGGCCAGGATCGGTCTTGAATATGCCATCAAGCGCAGCGGACCAATGAGCATGTCGCCCTCACAACTCGGGGCTTTCACGCGCTCCGACGCCGGCCGAGCGCATGCCAATCTCGAATATCACGTTCAGCCGCTCAGCCTCGACGCCTTCGGCGAACCCTTGCATCCGGTTCCGGCGTTCACGGCAAGTGTCTGCAATCTCAATCCTTCAAGTCGCGGCAGTGTTCAGGTCCGTTCCAATCGCCGTGGTGAAGCGCCTGCGATCGCACCGAACTATCTGAGCACGGATGAGGACCGCAGGATCGCCGCAGACAGTATCCGCCAGATCAGGTCGATCGTCAGCCAGCCGGCGCTTGCGAAATACCAGCCTGTCGAGTGGAAGCCGGGGGTCGAATTCCAGAGCGATGGCGATCTGGCAAAGCTGGCCGGCGACATTGCCAACACCATCTTTCATCCCGTCGGGACCGCGAGAATGGGCCGCGATGACGATAATATGGCCGTGGTCGACAGCCGGCTGCGCGTCCGGGGTATCGATGGCCTCAGGGTCGTCGATGCCAGCGTGATGCCGACCATCACCAGCGGAAATACCAGCGCCCCGACGATGATGATCGCCGAGAAGGCAGCCGGTTGGATCATCAGCGACGCGCAAAAGCACGCCTAAGAACAAGAGCATTTCGGAGGATCACACAATGACATCGATTTCGCGTTCCGCATTGCCGCTCTCGGGCGTTCGGGTCGTTGACTTCGGCCAGTATATCGCCGGCCCGGCCGTTGCCATGATCCTTGGCGATCTCGGTGCGACCGTCGTGCATATCGATCCACCATCGGGTCCGCTCTGGGACAATCCGGCCAACGCGATCCTCAACCGCAACAAGCTGATCGTGGCGATCGACCTGAAGACCAAGGCTGGAGCCGAAGAGGCCAATGCGTTGGTCGCCGAGGCCGACATCGTCATCGAGAATTTCCGGCCGGGCGTCTTGGCCCGGCTCGGCATCGACTTCGAAGCGTTGCGCGCGGCCCGGCCGGAAATGATCAGCGTCTCTATCCCCGGCTTTGCTTCGAACGATCGGTTGCGCCGCGACTGGCGGGCCTTTGAGACCGTCATTGCCGCTTCTTCCGGCGTCTTCACCGACATGGGCCTGAACCGAGTACTGATGGGTATCAATCCGTCCTTTTCGCCCCTGCCGCTGGCATCCGCCTACGGCACCATGCTGGCGGCTTCCGCCGCGGTCTTTGCCCTGCAGTCGCGCGAGAAGACCGGCCATGGCGATCACATCGAGGTTCCGCTCGCCGCCGCAGTCATGGAGGGCCTGTCCTATAATTCGATCAAGATCGACGATTACCCTGTGCGCTACCAGACCCAGCGCGAACAGGAGATCGAGCGCCGCCGCACCGAAGGCCTGCCGATGGACATGTCCTATGACGACCTTCAGGAATTCCTCGATCCGTTCTATCGCAGCTTCCTGTGCAGCGATGGCCGGATGTTCTACGTCGTTTGCCCGAGCCACAAGAACCACGCCAAGCGCTGCCTGCAGACGCTTGGCATCTATGACGAACTGGTGGAGGAAGGACTTCGCGAGGAAGAGGATACCTATCTCCCCGTCGCCGCATGGTCATCCGACGTCTCGCTCGGTGTCTATCCATTGCCAAAATTCTGGGCCGACAAGATCGCCGGCCGAATGAAGCAAATCTTCCTGACAAAGACTTCAGCCGAATGGGAGCGCGTGTTCGGTGAGGGCCTGTTCCCCGGTGCGCCGCAGCGATGGCTGCAGGAATGGATCGCCGACGACCATGCCAAGGCGGCGGGACTGATGATCGAGGTCGAAGACCCCGTTCTTGGCAGCATGACCCAGCCGGGACCGATGGCCTGGCTGCAGGAAAGCGCCGAGGCCATGCTCAGCCCAGCGCCGCGCGCCTGGGGAAGCGTTGCCGACGCATTGGCAAAACTGCGGACGATAAAGGCCCCAGAATTGCCTTTGCCGGCAGTAGGTCCTGCTGGCGGATGGCTGGATGGCGTCAAAGTCCTCGATCTTTGCAACGTCATCGCCGGACCGCATTCTGTCGCCTATCTCGCCCGGTTCGGCGCGGAGGTCATCAAGATCGATCCGGCCAAGCCACTCTACGACTGCTGGAACACGGTGATCTTCGGCATGTCGCATATGCGCGGCAAACAATCCGCACTGCTGAATATCAGCTCGCCTGATGGACGGGTCGCTTTCGAAAAGCTGGTGAAGTCCGTAGACGTCGTCGTCTGGAACGCGACCGACCGGCAGGTCAACGCCATGGGCCTCGACGTTGAGGGCTTGAAGGCCCTCAATCCACAGGCGATCTTCTGCCAGATCGATTGCTTCGGCGGCGTCCGCACCGGACCGCGCACCAACTATCTCGGCTATGACGACCTAGTGCAGGCAGCAACCGGCATCATGCTGCGGTTCGGCGGTTCGATGCAGACGCCCGAGGAACACGCTCATGTCGGCACGATCGATGTCATGTGCGGCTTTGGTGCAGCGCTCGGCGTGGCCGCAGCGCTCTACCAGAAGTCAAGAACCGGCGTCATCGGTCGTCCCAGGACTTCGCTTTCAGCGCTGACGGGTTTGGCGCAGATTCCATTCTGCTATGACTATGAGGGCCGCAGGCCGTTCGACGAGCCTTCAGGACGCGCGACGAGAGGGTTCAATGCGCTCGCGCGGGTCTACGAGACGCAGGATGGCGGCTCGATTCTCTTGGCCGCAACTGAAGACGACCTCCCCGGGTTCTCGGGCGTACAGGGATTGACGCGCTTGCCTCTGCTGGCTCCAGGCGACCGTGAGACTTATCTGACCGATGCGTTCGCCACCCGACCCGCCGAAACCTGGCATCAGCGCCTTATCGCCGCTGGCATCGGCGTATCGCTCTGCGACAATATCGAGAGCATCCGGAGCCGCAGTGCGCGCGTTGCCGACGGCACGCCGGGGACGGACCGCGGCAGTTATTCGTTCTCGATCTTCCCCGATCATCCCAGCGGTCACACAGTGACACAACTTGATCCGCTCGCCGTGAGGTCGACGCAGGCGACGGTAACTTCGTTGGCTCCCGCCGAAAAATACGGAGCGTCGACGGCAAAGGTATTGTCGGAGGTGGGCTACAGCGAAAGCGAGATAGAGATGTTGATCACGTCGGGATCGGCCAGCGTCTCATGGAGCCATGAATACCTGCCGAGCTAAACGCGTCGGAAGTCTCAACTGCCGATGGCTGACACGCGTTCCATTGGCGGCCCTAACCGCATACGTTGATGGTTCATCCCATCCCCTATTCTCCTTGGGTTGCCCCGGTCGCAAGCTCTGACACAATCCGCGCCTTGACCTCATCCGGCCATTGGCGATGCACCTCACGTCGGCTCCGCCGCGTCGTTAGAACCTCCAACGTAGTCTCATGGAGAAACTCCTTGTCACTCGTCCATGGAATGTCGATCAAAGATCAAGCGACAGAAGACAACGTGGGCCGACAACATCGGGTACGGTGCAGCACATACCTCCTTTCCCTCTCGATCCTCGTTTCGAACCACCAGGTTGGCCGCGACGATGGCCGCTAGCACGCCAGCGTTCGCCACGATGACAGGTGGTGGTTCGGCTTCAGGCCGTAGCGATCAGCCACATCTTGCACCGTCACGCCCGGACGCAGGCCCCCGAGGCAGTCCTTGCCTTGATCTCATCGGGCCATTGGCGATGTCCCTACAGACTATAGCGGCCAGGACAGCAAAGAAACGAAACGTTAAGCAATTCAGGCCGTGTAGGACCATAGCCGGGGCTATGCACTGGACCTCGGTCCGATGTGCGATGCGCGATCACCGTCTAATCTTTCATATCTGCTCACGTCGTGCCCTGCACGGCTCCTGACGGTCTGATACGGAGAACAACGATGCGGATAGCAACCTTAGCGTCCCTGGCCGTGCTTTCGCTGGCGCTTGCAGCAAGCCCGTTAACGATTGCCGGGCTCGACTCGGCCGCACTGGCAAAGGACGGCGGAAACGGCGGCGGCAATGGTGGTGGAAATGGCGGAGGCAATGGCGGCGGTCATGGCGGCGGCAATGGAAACAGCGGCAGCCATGGCAGCGGCAACCAAGGCAGCGGTTCGACCCACGGCAACTCCAACTCTCAAGGCGTGAGAGGCAAATCTGGCGAGGCGGCGGGCAAGTCCAAGTCCGCGAAAGCAGGCGAGACTAAAACCAGCACCAAAGAAAAGAACCTGTCGGCGCAGCTTGCAGGCCTTAACTCCTTGAAGCGGAACTACAGGGCGTTGATGCACACATCGGACCCACGCATGACTGCCATTTCGGCCTATGCCGTGGCTTATGCCCAGTATGAACTCGACAATGGAATCGAGCCCGCAGGCGATGACCCTTTGTTGGGGGATGAGGCGCTCGAGGATGCATTGGCTTCGGCAACGAAAACCGGTCAGGTCAGCCCCGCCGTTCTGGACGAAGCCAAGACCATTCTCGGTGTTGGCGACGCGAATGGAAAGATCGATCAAATCCGCACCTCGCTTGAGAACGCCGCTCCGGCGACTCTCGATGAATAGCCGCTAGTGAGGTGCAGGCGGTGCGAAGCGCCCAGTGGTGGCGCTCCGCACTAAACTACGAGAGCATTTCCGTCTTTGTCTAAGTAGCGGAAATGCTCTATTTTTTTGAGCAATTTCGGGTGTAGAACACGGTCTGAGACCTCCGCGAGGGCTGCCCCTCATCCGGCTGCCGCCACCGACCGGGGTCGAGCCACGCGTCTCGACCCGTCCCTTCGGACCCCCGTAAACGGGGCGAAGGGGCCTCTCAGTTCCCCTCCCACCTCTCGCAGGGCACGTCCCCTCGCCCCGTTTACGGGGAGAGGGTTAGGGTGAGAGGCAGTTATCGGTGCGAACCGGACAGGCGTCTGTCAAACCCAAAATCCTGTCCCTCCGGACGCCGCTTCAAGCCGCCCTCTCAACCGCCGGCTCGCCCATCGCCTGGGGCTTTCCGAGTAAATAACCCTGCGCCTCGTCGCACTGTTCTTCCAAGAGCGTGTCGAGCTGCGCCTGCGTTTCCACGCCTTCGGCCAGCACCGGCACCTCCAGGCTGCGGCCGAGTGCCAGGATGGCTCTGACGATCGCCTTTGACTGGGGGCTGGTTTCGACCTCGGCCATGAAGCTCTTGTCGAGTTTGATCTTGTCGAAGGGAAAGGAGCGTAGCGTCTCCAGCGACGAATAGCCGGTGCCGAAGTCGTCGATTGCGATCGACACGCCGAGCGCCTTGATCTGCCGCATCGTCCGCAAGGCCTTGTCCTTGTCGACGATGATCGAGCTTTCGGTGATTTCGATTTCGAGACGCCGGGCATTCAGACCGGTTTCCGAGAGGATGTCTGATATGACGGCCGCCATATCGGAATGGCCGAGCTGGATCGGCGACAGGTTGACGGCGATTTTGTCGCTGTTGTTCCAGCTCGCCGCCTCCCGGCACGCTTCCCGCAGCACCCATTCGCCGATCGGCAGGATCGCGCCGCATTCCTCGGCCAGGCCGATGAAATCCATCGGCGGGATGTTGCCGCGTTCGTGATGCCGCCAGCGCAGCAGAACCTCGTAGCCGGTGATCTCGCCCGTTCGCACCGATTTCTGCACCTGATAGTGCAGATGCAGCTGGCTGCGATCAATCGAGGCCCAGAGGTCCTTGGCGAGCGAGCGGCGGCGGCGCGCATGCTCGTCCATGGCAGCCTCGTAGAAGCAGACCCTCTGCAGCAAGGATTGTTTGGCGCGGTACATCGCAAGGTCGGCATTGGCGAGAAGCCCGTCGACGCTTGCGGCGTCGCTCGGATAGATCGCCACGCCGAGGCTGGCGCCGCTCCTGATCTCGAAGCCGTCGATGGAAACCGTCCCCGCGAGCGCGCCTTCCAGCCGCGCGATGAAATCGTGCAGGGCGCTCAGCTCATCGAAGCGCTTGGTCGCGGCGAACTCGTCTCCTCCGAACCGGGCGATGAACTCGCCCTCCTGCCGCGCCTCGTCGAGACGCCGCGCCAGCTCGACGAGGACCTTGTCGCCGGTGCCGTGCCCGTGCTGATCGTTGATCTCCTTGAACTTGTCGAGGTCGATGCCGATGACGGCGACGTTGCCCCTCACCCGGTCGGCGATCATCATTTCCTCAGAGACGCTCTCGCCGAACTGCAGCCGGTTCGGCATGCCGGTCAGGCCGTCATGCTTGGCAAGGAAGGCGACCTGCTCCTCGGATTTCAGGCGATCGGTGATGTCTTCGAAGGTGACGACCCAGCCGCCATTGGGCAGCATGTTGACGTTCTGCTGGATGGATATGCCGCTCGGATATTTGTGAACCGCGCTGCCGGCGCCTGATCTGATCAGTGCCATGTTCCTGATATAATGCGCCTCGGCCTGCACGGATGCCTCTGCGGCATCCTCCGCATGGGCGGAATAGCCGACGTCGACGATCTGTCGGTAGCCCATGCCGGGACGCACCGATCCTTCGGGAAACCGGAAGATCTCGAGATAGCGCTTGTTGCAAAGCACCAGGCGCTCGTCCCTGTCGAACATGCAGATGCCTTGCCCCATATTCTCGAGCGCGACGTCGAGATTGCGGGTGATCTCCTCGATCCGGTCGGCATCCGCCTTCTGCTTGCTGGTGTCCTTGGTAATCTTCACATAGCCGATCAGTTGGCCGGTCTCGTCATAGATCGCGTCAATGACGACATGAGCCCAGAAGGAGGAGCCGTCCTTGCGATAACGCCACCCCTGGGCCTCGAACTTACCTTCAGTGCGGGCGGTCTGAAGCGCCTGCTGCGGCAGGCCTTTGCGGCGGTCTTCCTCCGAATAGAACAATGAGAAATCCTTGCCGACGATCTCATCGGCTCTATAGCCCTTGGCGCGCTCGGCGCCGGCATTCCAATTGCTGACCTTTCCATCCGGATCGAGCATATAGATCGCGTAATCGGTCACCCCCTGCACCAGGAGCTTGAAGTTGCGCTCCGCCCTGGCGGTCTTGGCCTGCCAACGCACGGCGAAAATGGCGGCCGCAAACCCGGCCGCCAGCAGCGAAAAAGTGACGGCGGCGATCGTCACCGCCATCAGTGCCGGTGAAAGAAGCGTGGCGGGATCGAGCGCGGTGATGCCCGGAATGACCGTCACCCCTGCCATTGCGGTGAAATGCAGGGCGACGACGCCGAGCGTCAGCAAAACCGTCGGCACCAGCCTGCCGAAAGTCGACCGGCCGCTCCGGCCGGCAAATCGAAAGGCAGCGATCGAAAAGGCAACGCCGAGAACGACCGAGGCCGTCACGTAGCCCGCATTCCACGAGATCTCACCGGGGAATTCGATGGCCAGCATGCCGGTGAAATGCATAGACCAGATACCCACGCCGAAGAGCACGCCCGCCAGGACGTTCGCCACCCATCTGTCATAGGCGATCTTGGCGGCAACCGCCGCCGTCGTCGCCACGATCGCGACCAGCAGCGAGACCAGCGTCAATCCGGCATGGTAACCGACGACGACGCCGGAATCGTATGCCAGCATGGCGATGAAATGCGTGGCCCAGATGCCAAAACCGCCCGCCGCCCCCGCCGTCACCAGCCACACCCAGCGAACCGCGCCCTCGGACAATGTCGCCCGATTGAGCAGAACGAGCGTGCAATGGCTTGCGAGAAAGCAGATCAAACCCGCAAGCCCGACCAGCGTGAGATCATGCTGCTCGGTGATGCACGTCAGAACGGTAAACATGGAATAGGCCCTCGATTTGAGGGGCACGTTAAGCAGTGGGCGCTTAAGGAAGGTTGAAATGGGTAGGGCGGATGGGTGGCAAATGAGGCTGTTCGGGCGGGTTGTTCGGTGGGTTGTGAGATTAGCGTTTACGGTGGGTGTCTGGGTATGGTGAATGAATTGGTGCGGTGGGGATCGAAGTGCTCATCGTAACGTTCGAGCTTCTCACCCCCGAGTCACAGCAACCTCAAACGGACATGCGTGCTGAAATACGCTTGTGCCCATAGATGCATCTGGCGATATTGCAGACCTCAAATCAGGATGTGAAAGGCGGCAGATGACGTCGCTGGCGTTGATCACAATAACACCGTGTGCAGCAATGCTCATATCTGCATGCATCATGCGCAGAGGATTTCGGACCTGGATTTCATTGCTGCTGGCTTGCTCCACAGTGGCGATTGCAGCCTTCGAGCTGCGAAGCGGATTTAAGCAGACTTGTGAAATAGCCGAGAGCGAATGCGTCTCGATCCCTCGATCAAGGGCGAGACCGATCGCTTCGCCTATCGGTTTGTGAAGCGGTGACAAGTGCCGGCGCCAACCTCAACTCGGCCTCCGAAGGAGGCCAGGATACTGCTCAACTGCGCCAGTCTGCAGCACGTCAGCTTTAGGAACTCGCTGGAGAGCCTGCAAACGTCAAGCTTGGGCAAATGCAAGAAGCAGCGTCGCGGCGTGCTTCGAGGCTCCGCCCTGCGGGCTGCGCACCTCAGCATGAGGGCGCGGGAGGATGCCGCGCAGTCATCGCGGGCGCAGGAGGATGTGCACAGCCTAAGCGAGAGCTTGCGCGATCCGCCTGCACTTAGATATCGTTTCGCGCTGACAGCGATGTGCATCGGGAACAAAATGCGCCGAGCTTTTAAATATATTGCAGCGGCAGTAGGATTTGGCGTGCTCGTTAGCGTTTGTATGATCGTGAAGGGACTGTTTGACGCCAACGATCATATTGACCGCTGCGCTGACGAAACCTCAGGACGATACATATTTGACAAGGACGCGAGAGCCGGCGCTTGCGGATGATCGCTTAAAACCGGACAACCAACTACAAATTTTTCAACGTTATAGGCCGGAAGCTGACGAACTGCGTCGAGGCACGAGGCGGCTGAAAAGCAGTTCGTCAGGCACCCTCCGTGTAGCGTCTTGAAAGTAAGTCGTTGCTGTCGTTGCTCCCGGCACGACGGCTTTTCGCGGCAACGCCAGCACCGCACCGGCAGCCGCCGGAACTGGACTCAGTCGTCACGTCCCCTCACCGCCCATGAGCTGGTATCGTGATCGGGGTGCTGGTTGTTGTTCGCCTTGATTGCCGCGGCCCAGTCGGCGCCGTTGGTTTCGGTCGCGCCGGTGTTTTCTATGCTGGTGATCGTATCAAACCAGGCCACCATGTTTTCGGTGCAGGTATTGGCATGCGGCGCGAAGGCGTTCGAATCGTCAAGCGAATTCTCATGGCAGGTCATCAGGTCAAGTTCGGTCAGGCTGTGGGCGAGCCCCGGGCCGACGACTTAGACTAGATTTCCCCAATTTCACCCAAGCACCATGATACGGAGTTGGATGAGGGGAATCTAGGATGTCGATCTTGCTAAGAAGTTTATCGCTACTGGTTGGAATAACATTGGCGGTACCAGCCTTTGGCAATTGCTTAACCGCCAATGAGACCAAACAGGGCGTCCTGCTGACCAGAGAGGCGCCTTTCTATTCCGTATTCTACAAGCCGGACGGCCCGGGTCTCACCGAACAACGGCTGATGGAGCGCGACGGTTCGTTGCAGCCGGTCTCGGCTGTATATTTGCACCCCTTGCTCGTCGAAAAGAGAGTGAGTGCCAGCGGGACGCATGAGCTGAAATACGCGAATGCGATTGCGTTAGACGATCTACCGCAGAAGAAGAACTGGCAATCCGACACCACGCTTTTCATCAATGGCAAAAAATCCGTTTCGGGCACGACTTTCATGAGGTTCGACGGCTTGGGAGAGGAAACGATTGCATCTTGTTCCTACAAAGTCTGGGCCATCAACAGCCGTCTGGAACTGACGGAATTGCCGCCGATCATTTTCGAACAATACTATTCCCCCGAGCTTCATCTCGTTCTTCGTTCGGTAAAGCTGGGCCCCTCCAACCAACCGTTGAGCGAGATTCGATTTGATCGGTTCCAAATTGGCTGGGGCAACTAGGGGACATTGTCCACTCTATCATCCCAGAAAGCCCGCTCTCTAAGGCTTCTGCGCGATAGTGGGGCGCTCCCTCCCTGCCTACTACTCTGTCGTCGCGAGTCGATGCGACCGCTCGCCACCTATCGCCAGACGTTCAAGAACCGTCCCTTTCCGTGGATACTCATTTCCGTGTCGTCCGCCGCGACGCCGTCGGTCACAAAGAAGGATGACGGCTCGATGGAGGTGGAGATCGCCTGGACATTACCTCTTACGGCTTGTTGACTCACCCGCAGTTGAACAATAACTTGCTAATTTGGTCGTTGGGCTTGTCCTCACATGACGGATCAATTTCTTCAGCGTCGTCTCGCTGCCATCGTCGTTGCCGATGTGGTGGGATATTCACGCCTGATGGAGGCTGATGAAGTCGCAACGCTGGCGAACCTCAGAGAACTCCGTTCTGGCGTTATCGAGCCGGCTGTGACGCGCCACAACGGTCGCATCTTCAAGGTCATGGGCGACGGCTTCCTAATCGAATTCGGTAGCGCGGTGGACGCAGTCGAAGCCGCGCTGGAAATGCAACGGGCCACCACGACTGTCGAGGCTTCCGGAGATCGACGCCTACTTTTGCGTGTAGGCGTCAATCTGGGAGATGTCATTGACGATGGTTCAGACGTCCTCGGCGACGGCGTCAATGTCGCGGCGCGCTTGGAGACGCAGGCCGCACCAGGAGGTATCTGCATTTCAGCCAATGTTCACGGCGAGATCGTCGGCAAGATTAGCGACCGGTTCTTTGATGCAGGCGAACGCTACCTGAAGAACCTGACGCGCCCGATCCACGTGTGGCATTGGCCGGATGCGCTGCAGAGCATATTGCCGCTGCCCGAATGTCCCTCGATCGCTGTCTTGCCGTTCACGAATATGAGTGGGGATGAAGCGGACGCGCCTTTCGTCGACGGCTTGACCGAAGATCTGATCACCGACCTTTCCCGTACGGCTGGCCTGTTCGTCATCGCGCGCAATTCCGTGTACGGCTACAAGGGGAAGCCGGTCGACGTAAAGCTGGTCGCCCAGGAACTCGGCGTCCGCTATGTCCTGGAGGGGAGCGCCAGACGCGCCATGGGACGTGTCCGCATCAATGCCCAATTGGTCGACACGCTTGCCGGCCAGCACTTGTGGGCCGAGAGGTTTGACAGGACGCTGGAAGATGTTTTCGAGTTACAGGATGAAGTTAACGCCAAGATTGTCGAAGCCCTCGTCGGCCGGCTGACCATCCCGACGCCGCGCAATCGGCCGAAGAACTTTGAGGCGTACGATCTGTGTGTGCGCGCCCGCCTCCTGACGGAAGAGTCGCCGCAAACTGAGCGTGAGGCCTATATGCTGCTCCAGCGCGCGGTTAAGCTCGAGCCATCATATGCCGAGGCGCTCGGTCTGCTCGCCTATAACCGTTGGCTTGCCTGGGCTCATTTCGGCGAGCCCGAAGATCCCAACCGCCGGATGGCGGCGACGTCAGCGCAGAAGGCGGTCGAGCTGGATCCCAACGATGCCGGCTGCCGTTACGTTCTGGGGACCATTTTGGCTTATGAGCGGCGATGGGAGGAATCAGAGGCCGCCTTCGCCAAGGCCCTGGAGCTGGACCCCAACCACGCCGACACCTGGGCCGCCATGTCGGACATTTCCGTGCTGGACGGCAGGGTTGCCGACGGACTGGCGCAGATCGAAAAAGCTCTGCGGCTCAATCCCTATCCAGCCTGCTGGTATCTTTGTCATCTTGGGCAGGCGCAATACGCCGCGCGTGATTATGAGGCGGCAACCGCTACACTCCGCAGGAAAGACACGTATCGTACCAACTCACGCAAATTCCTGGCGGCTACGCTTGCGCAATTGGGCCACCGTGAGGAGGCGCGGCGAGAAGCCGAATTGTTCCTGATCGCCCACCCTCATTTCACCATTGGCCATTGGCTGAGCTCCCAGCCGCTGCGCGATGCATCCGTACGAGACCACTTTGTCGACGGTTTCCGAAAGGCCGGCCTGCCGGAGATGTGACAGCGAGTGGGAACAATCCCGACGCGTTCGAGGACTTGATCAACGGATATGCGCTGCGCGAGAACGGCGGTCTGGATCGCAGTGCCATGCTTTTTCAGTCGCTCCACAAAACGCGTCAACCAGCCCGAGTCTCGCATGACTTTTCCGCTGGACCGCCTTGCTCAGGTGGCGATGAGCCCATAGCCCAGAATGAAGACAGGATGCTTTGCGAAACATTTAAGCAGCTTCGCCGAGACATGAAGGCGACGACGCTTATTCCGCTATCGGCGGCGCAAAGATGCCGTTACCTTCCGCCGCAAGGTTCCAGTTATCTGCGATCTCAAGCCGTCCGGAAAATATATGGCGGTAGACCTGCATCAGGCGGGCGGCATTCCCCAGGTGCTGAAACTGTTGCTCAATGCCGGGCTCCTGCATGGGGACTGCCTGACCATCACTGGCCGCACGATCGCTGAAGAACTGGAGACCGTGCCGGATCAACCAAGGGCAGACCAGAATGTCATACGGACCCTGGATGCGCCGCTCTATAGCGAAGGCCATCTCGCGATCCTCAAAGGCAATCTCGCGGAAGGTGGGGCGGTCGCCAAGATTACTGGCCTGAAGAATCTGGTGATCACTGGTCCGGCACGCGTATTCGAAGACGAGCAATCGGCGATGGATGCCATTCTGTCAGACAAGATCAAGCCGGGCGATATACTCGTCCTCCGCTACCTCGGGCCAAAGGGTGGTCCTGGCATGCCGGAAATGCTCGCCCCGACAGCCGCGATCATCGGCCGGGGCCTTGGCGATAGCGTGGGGCTGATCACGGACGGACGATTCTCGGGCGGGACCTGGGGCATGGTCGTCGGCCACGTCACCCCGGAAGCTTTTGTCGGAGGCACGATTGCGCTGGTTCGCGAAGGTGATCCAATTACCATCGATGCGCATCGCAAGCTGCTGCAACTCGATCTGCAAGACGAAGAAATTTCGCGGCGGCGTGCTGAATGGAAACAACCGAAACCCCGATATACCGCAGGCGTGCTGGCTAAATTTGCCGCTCTTGCCAGACCGGCCAATGAAGGAGCTGTGACAGGGTAGCATCAGGGACCAAAAGCTTCCGCTGTCGGCCGCAAAGCATGCGCAATCGGACGATCCCACCAGGGGAAAGCTCCCACTACAATCCCGGTTTGGCCGAGACGAAGGCCCCGCCTTGCCCTTTACCTTCTCCTGCTCAAGCGCGATGACCAATTCGATCGTGGAGAAGAAGCGGACCTTTCGCCTGAACGCCAAGGGCAGTCGCAACATGGGTTTTGCCTGTTCCGGGCCTGCCGATAAGCACAACATTCTGCGCCGCATCCATGAACTCGCACCGTTGCTTCATTTATCTCGCTGGTAGTGAAGTCGACGCCGGAGAGGTCTTTGTAAGCCGGGAAGCGGGCGGCATTCATGTGATAATGGAATGTGACCAAGAGGGCTCCCCACCGCCTCCCGTCGGCCAGGATATTAAGGTCCAGACGACGTCATCGGGGGTGCCGCGATTCCACCCTAATAACGATTTACAACAGGGCACCCTGAGGCCGTTGCGCAAAGGACCGACAATGAGCAAATCGCTTGGGAACGGTATCAAGGCTATTTGTATTCCGTTCGCCGTCGCCGTTTTGTTTCACGCGCCAGCGTTCGCAGAATGCCGATCGCCACTCGATCGCCCTGAGTGGCCTGCGATCGCCCGATCAATTGCCACGCTACAATTGTGCGAACAGATTCCTATTGGCCCTAATCAAACCGCCAGATTTCAGCTCGTTTCGGTGAAGATTTGTACTTTTCCGAGTGGTGTCAGTACTCTTTCGGCAAGGGCAGTGTTGACGTGTGAGTCCGGTTCTGAGGACCTCATTCAGTTGCCACAGCTTGATAGTGACGTTTTGGCTACCGTGTCCCTTGATACCGCCGCATGTCGGATTTTGGATTCCGATATCCAAATCAGCGGAGAAATCGGTGGCCTTCTGTCTGGTCTCGAAAATACTCAACAAACCGCTCGCGACTGGGCGCAATCGCAATTGTCGCGGTTGTGCGCTTTGCAGCAATGAGGCTACCCCTATCAACATGCCGGGTGAAAAACCGTCGACGACAAAATACCGTAGACAATTCCTCCCGCTTCACCTGCCTCTATCCGCGCCGCCATTCAGATAACTTCGACCGACCTACCAGCACACACTTGCCCATGCGGCTCCGGCACACCATCCGGCGAGCACACCAGTCGGATAATGGACGCCACTACCCGAAGCCTATCTCTTACGGACGCCGGGGCAACGCATGCTGCGAAACCTCTGTCCGATGAGGGAGGTTGGAGAGTGCCGCGCCCAATTACAGGTGGTGGAATGCCGTGGTTTTGCTACGTCTACTGTTACGACACCGTCTCGCGCCAGCGCCCCATAGAGCCTCATCCTGAGGCGCCCCGCAGGGGCCTCGAAGGACGGGCGGTGCGCCACGGCCTCACCCCTCCAGCTCAACAATCGCACAGCCATAGCCTCCAAGATCCAGCCTACCCGTCACCGGCTTCTCCCCATCCAGCAGGTCCCGCCCGGCCGGCACGCCGCCGATAGACGCCGGCTGGTCGGTATAGTTTTGCACGAAGAGCAGCCGCCGTTCCTCATTCATCCGCATCGTCACCTCCACGCCTTCGGGCAGACCGCCGACCAGCGGTTCGATCCCGGCCTGGGGAAAGAGGCGTTCAGTGAGCGCCTCGGTCAGTTCAGGCGTGAGATAGGTGCCGAGATAGACCACCTGCCCCTTGCCGACCTTGCGGGAGGTTGCCATCGCCTGGCCTTCGGCATAGCGGTTGGACCAGGCGGCGATCACTTCGACATCGCCGTCGACGGCGAGGTTTTCATAGAAGTGGCCGGCGGTGATTTCGCGGTTGCCGATCTTGAAGCGGCGTTCGCGGCGATGGGATTCGGCCGGCTTGTTCGGCGGGATGACGAGCCCGCCCGAGCGCTCCATCACGTCGAACAGGCCGTTGGCGCCCGGCGCGGTCAGACGGCCGAAATCTTCGACGCACACGCCAGTCAGCTTCGAAAGGGTGGTGCCGGGGGCGGTCTCGCGGATGACGTGGTTGTCTTCATTGCGGGTGCCGGTGCGGGCGCCGATGACGACGGTGCCGCCCGCCGCCGCGAAGGCTTCGAGCTTCGCCGTCCATTCGCCCTTCCACATCACCCAATGGGGGACATAGAAGAGCTTCAACCTGGAAAGATCGTCCTCGGGATGGATGAAGCCGCAGGCGATACCGCGATCATAGCAATGCTGGTGCAGCAGGATCGCATCGTCCTGCGGGCTCGGCAGGCCGATCGGATAGGTCTTGTGAGCTTCCTGGTTGTCGAAATCCGAACCGGCGATGCCGACATCCATGCGCACATAGGTGCCGAGGATCTTCGGCTGCAGCGCAATCATCTCGGTGGCGAAGCGCTTGGCTTCCTCATAGCGGTGGCGGGCGACATCGTCATGGTCGATGATGCCCATCCAGTAGATCTCGGCGCCGAAATGGGCCGGACGCCAGCGGAAGAACATCAAGCCGTCGGCGCCGTGAGCGACCGAAGACAGCGCCATGCGGCGTAGCTCGCCCGGTTCCGGCGTCAGCGTGCAGAAGCCCGGCTGGCTGCCGAAGCCCGATTGCTGCTCGGGCACGATGTAGTTGCCGGAGAAGCCGCGGCAGATATCGAGGTGCAGCGCCTGCACCTTGGCGTGGTTGCCGAGCCGCTGGAACTCGTCATAGAGCATCGGATAGATATCATAGCCGACGAAATCGAGATCCTTGCTGAACTGGCCGCGGAAATCGATATCCCGCAGGCCGCCGAGATTGTGGAAGATGAACCAGGCGGATTTCACCGCGCGCAGGATCTCGACCTGGTCGTGCTGGAAGCGCGCCGTCGAGAAGGCGAGGAAGCGGTGGTAATCCTGCAGATGGCCGGGGCTTGGAAAGGTCGGGCCGAATTCGATCGGCAGCACCACCTGGTCGAAACCATCATAGGCCGTCGCCCAAAAATCGCCGCCCCAGGCACGGTTGAGCTTGCCGATCTCGCCGTATGTGTCGGCAAGGTAAGCCTGGAATTCGGTGAGCGTCGCCTCGGAAAAGCTCTCCGGCATGCTGGTGTTCAGCTCATTGTCGGTCTGCCATCCGACGACATGCGGATTGTCGCGATAGTGCTCGGCCATCGCCTTGGTGATGCGCCGGCTGTGTTCACGCAAGACAGGGCTTGCCGTGTCGCAGTGCTGGCGCGAACCGTGGCTCATCGGGCGGCCCTTGCCGTCGACCCGGAGGACCTCGGGATGGGCCACGGTCAGCCAGCGCGGCGGCGTCGCCGTCGGGGTGCATAGGATCGTACCGATGCCGTAGCGGCCGAGCATGGCGATGGCGCGGTCGAAGAGATCGAAGTCGAAGGCGCCGAGCTTCGGCTCGAGAATATGCCAGGCGAATTCGGCCATTCTGACGGTGTTGAAGCCGGCCTTCGCCATACGCTCGGCGTCGCGCTCCCAATAGCTTTCATCGACATGCTCGGGATAATGCGGGGCGCCGACGAGGAAGCGGTCGGTCTTGACGGTGTTCCATACGGAGAGGGTCTTGTCGGACACGGGATGGTCTTTCCTATCTGTCGAGAATGGTCTTGCGGGCGCTGATCGTGCGGCCGCCTTCGGATGAAAAGAGATAGAGCTCGCTGGCGTCGAGCTTCAGCGCCACCTTCTGCTCGGCGGCAAAGGGCGCGACGTAACTCAGCTGCACCGTGATGTTGCCGGTGCCGCTTTCCGAAGCGATGGTCCGCATATTGCCGGCGTCGACATAGAGGATGGTCTCGCGGCCGAGATGCTCGACCAGCCGGACCTGGCCTTCGATCGCCCCACCCTGACTGGCATCGGCGACCATCGATATCGTCTCCGGACGAACGCCGAGGGTCAGGCTGGTGCCTTTCGACAGCGCCGTCGCCTGCGCCAGTTCCACTGTCACCGGCACGAGACCGGGCGCCGAAACCGTCACGTTGCGGCGGGACACGTCGTCGACGGTGACGCCGAGGAAATTCATCCGTGGCGCGCCGAGGAAGCCGGCGACGAAAAGATTGTCGGGATTGCGGTAAAGCTCCAATGGCGAGCCGACCTGCTCGATCACCCCCCGGTTGAGGACGACGATCCGGCTTGCCATGGTCATCGCCTCCACCTGGTCATGGGTGACATAGACCATGGTGGCGCCAAGCTCGGCATGCAGGCTGCTGAGCTCGACGCGCATCTGGGTTCTAAGCGCCGCATCGAGGTTCGACAGCGGCTCGTCGAACAGGAAGACCTCGGGCGAGCGGGTGATCGCCCGGCCGATCGCCACGCGCTGCCGCTGGCCGCCGGACAGCTGCTTCGGCCGCTTGTCGAGCTGATCGGTGATCCGGAGGATCTTGGCTGCGCGCGCCACGGCCGCCTCGATCTCGGCCTTCGGGCGCTTGGCCATGCGCAGGCCGAAGCCCATGTTCTCCGCCACTGTCATGTGCGGATAGAGCGCATAGGACTGGAAGACCATGGCGATGCCGCGATCGCCCGGTTCCTGCTTGCTGACATCGCGGCCGTTGATCAGGATCTGGCCGGAGGAAATCTCCTCCAGGCCGGCGATCGATTTCAAAAGCGTGGATTTGCCGCAGCCTGATGGACCGACCATGACGATGAACTCGCCTTGCGCGACCGAAAGGTCGATGCCGCGTAGCGCATGATAGGCGCCGTAATTCTTGTTGATCTGCCGAAGTTCGAGACTGGTCATGTCCTGGCCCTCTCTTGTTGAAACGAAAAATGCGGCACTCATCCCTTCACCGCCCCCATGGTCAGGCCGGCGATGAAATGCCGTTGCATCAGGAAGAACATCACCACCGGCGGCACGGCGACGACGATGGTGCCTGCGGAAATCAGGTTCCAGGCCGAGACCCATTCGCCGCGCAGATTGGCAAGGCCTGCCGTCACCGGCTTGACGCTATCGCTGACGGTCAGCACCACGGCCCAGAAATAGTCGTTCCAGATGAAGGTGAAGATCAGGATGGCGAGTGCGGCCAGCGCCGGCCGCACCAGCGGGATCGCCACATGGATGAGCGTCTGGAAGGGAGAGGCGCCTTCGGCGCGGGCCGCCTGGAACAGTTCATCGGGCAGTGCGGCGATGAAATTGCGCATGAACAGTGTCGCAAAACCGGTCTGGAAGGCGACGTGGAAGATGATCAGCGCCGCCGTCGTATCGATCAGGTCGAGCCGCACCATCAGGTCGCGCACCGGGATCATCATGATCTGGTGCGGCAGGAAATTGCCGCCGACAAACAGCGCGAAGATCAGCATGTTGCCGCGAAAGCGGTAACGCGACAGCACGTAGCCGGCGAGCGTCGAGAGCGCCAGCACGCCGATCACCGAGGGAATGGTGATGATCAGGCTGTTGAGGAAATAACGGGCCATCGGCGTCTGGGTGAAGACCGCAGTGTAATTGTCGATCACGCCGATGCCGGTCGGCCATCCCCACAGATTGCCGCCCATGACATCCTCGGTCGAGCGGAACGAGGTGAGGATGATCGCAAACAGCGGGCAGAGCCAGAGCAGCAGCACGATGATGACGGTAAGCACATAGAGGCGGCGCTGCCAGACGGCGGCCTCGGGAATGGGACGAGGATACATCAGCCTCCCCTCTCTTCGGTACGGATGATGCGGGTGAGGTACCAGACGATGAACACGGCCATGATCACGAACAGCACCGAGGCGATCGCCGCGCCGTAACCGAAGCGGTAGGAGAAGATCGACTGCTCGAACATCTGGTAGGCGAGAACCGAGGAAGAGCCGAACGGCCCGCCTGATGTCATCACCGACACCATGTCGAAGGAGCGGAGCGCCCCGACCACCGTGACGGCGATGGCGATGAAGGTCACCTGGGTCAGTTGCGGCAGCACGATGTGCCACAGCATGTTCCAGCCCCTCGCCCCGTCGACGCGCCCCGCACCGATCAGCTCTTCACTGAGATTGTTGAGGCCGGCGAGATAAAGCACCATGCAGAAGGTGACCTGCGGCCAGAGGGCGGCGATGACGATGGCGAAGGTGACGAAATGCTCATCAGAGAGCACCGCTGGCGCCGTCGCCCCGAACGCCTTGAAGATCAGCGCCAGCAGCCCGAATTCCGGCGTATAGACCCAGGTGAACACGACGCCGACGGTGACCGAGGCCAGCACCAGCGGAATGAAGAACAGCGACTTCAGAAAGCGCATGCCGCGGATTTTCTGGTTGACCAGGAGCGCGATGGCAAGCCCGATCGGCGGCGCGGCCATGAACATGACGAGCCAGATCAGATTGTTCTTAAGCGACACGTAGAATTGCGGATCGTTATAGAGCTCGACGTAATTGCCGAAGCCGATCCAGACCATCGGGCCGAACCCATCCCAGTCGTGCAGACTGATCCAGACGCTGCGGACGGCCGATAGCAGGATGACGGTAGAAAACAGCACGATCGCCGGCGCGATGAGCAAAGTCGGGGTAAGCCACCAACGCTGGCGGCGCCATAGCATTAACATCTCTGGAGCCTCAATTATGACAGGAGTTGGCCTATGCCTGCTCCGGAAGGTGTGGAGGACACCTCCACATTTTGGAGCGGCGGTGCGTATACCGCCGCCCCTCGGGAGCGGGCACAGGCCCACTCCCAGCGTCTCCGGGAGGAGAACTCTAAATCTTATAGATCCGCTTACGCGTCCCCTCGAGCCGCGTGAGGATCGCCTTGCGTCGGTCGGGCTTGGCCATGAACTCCTGGAAACCGACGAGGCCTGCCTGGGCCATATCGGGGTCGCTGTCGCGGTCGTAATATTGCGACGTGCCCTGCACCGTTTTCATGACCTCGACGGCGACATTGACCAGCGGGTCCTTGCTCGGCGGCAGGTCATGACGCGGCGGCACGTTGCCGCCCGGCTCCAGATAGGCAGCCAGGTTCTCGGGCTTGTAGAAATAGGCGAGGAATTCGCGCGCGCCCTGCTTGTTCTTGGCCTTGGCGGGAATGTGGATCGAATTGACCGAGAATTCCTCGAAGTGGCCGACCTTGGGGTCGAGCACCGGGAAGGTCGCATAGGCGAGCTGCGGCAGGTCCTCGGCAGTGAAGGCCGAGCGCAGGAAGGCGCCCAAATTCATCATGCCGGCCTTCTTCTGCGCCAGGAGCGCCGCCGCCTCCTGCCAGCCGAAGGAGGTATGGTTCGCCGTGAAGAACTCCTTGGAAATCATCGCTTCCCACTGGTCGAAAACTGGGGTCAGCGACGGGTCGAGATAGCTCATCTCGCCGTTCATCAGCGCCATGTGTTTGTCGAGTCCGTTGATGCGCAGGTTCATCTGGTCGAACCAGCCGGCCGCCGGCCACAATTCCTTGGTGCCCATCGCCACCGGTGTGATGCCGGCCGCCTTGCACTTTTCGCCATAGGCCATGAACTCTTCCGCCGTCGTCGGCACCGTCAGGCCATGCTCGGCAAACACATCCTTGCGGTAGAACATGCCCCAGAGCGTGCCGCCTGTGGGAAGGCCATATTGCTTGCCGTCTTCGGTGACGGCCCCTGCGGTCGCACCGAGCACGTCCTTGTACTTTTCCTTCTCGAAGAGATCGGAAATATCGTCGAACAGGCCGCGCTTGACGAAGGCGCGCATGCGGTTTCCCGAAAACCAGGAGCAGACGTCAGGGGCACCGGCCACCAGATAGTTGCGGATGGCCGTCTTGTGGGCCTCGTGGTCCATGTTGTTGATGACGACGTTGACCCCGGCTTCCTTGCTGAAGCCCGCGGCGATCGCCTTCAGCGCGTCGAGCGCAGCACCGTTGTTTTCGGCGGAGATCATCGTCACCTCCTGCGCCTGCGCGATCGCCGGGATCGGGAAGCTGCCGGTAACAGCCGCGGCGGAAACCAGGCCCGCGCCCTTCAGGAAGCGTCTGCGGGTGGTCGACGGAAATTGCTTCAAAAATGTCATTGAATTCCTCCCAGTTGATCGATCGATATCTCCCGACCGCCGCCTCCTCCATGAAACGACCGACCAGGCCTTCAACACATGCGATCGACCCGCAATTCCAGCGATAATCCGCTTGGCTGAGTTGATCCGCGGCCGAACTTATGCATAGATCTTTTCGGCCCGCAATAATTAATTTACAAAATTAAGGAATGCATCGTGAAGTTAAAAGGCGACCAGACCACGGCGAGAGCCATGAACCGACGCCTCATTCTTAACCTTCTCAGGCGCGAGGGGCCGAGAAGCCGCGCCGATATCGCCACCGTCATCGGCTTAAGTCCGGCCGCCGTCACCTTCGTCGTCACCGACCTTCTGGAGGAAGGCATCGTCATCGAGGGCAAGACCGTGCCCGGCCTCACGGGCCGCCGGCCGATCCCGGTGGATATCAACTACGAACACGCGCTTGCCGTCGGCTTCAAACTCATGGTGGATTCGGTCGAGTGCGTGGCAACCGACCTTGCCACCAACCCGGTCGCCGCCATGCGGGTCAGCCTTAACGGCCACGACCCTGATCAGGTCGCCGACCTCTTGGCGGCCACCGTGCCCGAACTGGTGAAGCTCGCCGGCCGGCCCGACGCCCGGCTCGCCGGCATCGGCATCTCCATGCCCGGTGTCATCAATCACGAGCAGACAGCCTGCGTGCGCAGCCACCGCTTCAGCTGGAACAACGTCCCCCTCGCCGCGCTGGTCGCGGCCCGCGTCCACGTGCCGGTCTGGCTGGAGGACGACACCAACGCCTATGCCATTGCCCAGCAGCTCTTCGGCCTCGGCCGCCAGCACCGCAACATGGCGGTGCTGGCCGTCGGCGTCGGCATCAGCTGTGCACTTGTCATCGACGGCAAGCTCTATCGCGGCGCCAATGGTGCTGCCGGCAAGTTCGGCCACACGCTTTTCGAGGAGAACGGCCGGCTCTGCGAATGCGGCAAGCGCGGCTGTCTGATGGCCTATCACTCCGAAATCTCGATGCTCCGGCGCTGGCGGGAGGCAATCGGCCGCGACGAACTCGGTCTTCCCGATCTCCGCAAGGCGCTCGCATCAGGCGACGCCACCGCCCTCGCCCTTGTCGGAGATTCCGGCCGCGGCATCGGCACTGCCCTTGCCAATCTCGTCAACATCACCGATCCCGAAGTCATCGTCGCCGGCGGCGAAGCCGTCTCCCTCGGCGACCCTTTCCTGACGCCGCTGCGCGAGGCGCTGGCCGCCCGCACCTTCAGGACCGCGCCGCCGCTGCTGCCCGACTGGGAGGACAATTCCTGGGCCCGGGGTGCGGCTGCGCTGGTGACCCAGAAGATCTTCGACTTCGAGTCATCGGGTGGTGTGACGGATATTGCGACGCTGGCTGGGGTTAGAGGCTCAACGTCGGCGGCTTGAGGTACGGGAATCGGCCGGATTGTCCTACCTTACAAGCCCCCCTCTGCCCTGCCGGGCATCTCCCCCACAGGTGGGGAGATCGCCTGGCGCAAGGGCTTCCCAAAACAACAAGCGTCACAGCATGCCGAACGGTAGACGGGCGGGAAGGTTTAGCCACTTGCCAATCTCCCCACCTGTGGGGGAGATGGCCGGCAGGCCAGAGGGGGGCTTGCACGGCAGGACAGAAGATAAAATCCCGCCACCCGAACAGCCCGGAGCCGCCGCTGCCTAGATACACTCGCTTACAAAAATGCCGATTTCCCGACACATCCCCGGTTCAATTATCGACTGAAATGCCCTTGCGGCCAACGAGCCGGAAAGGTCAATTTAGGAAGGATGACACGATGAAAATGATCCAGGCTATGGCGCTCGCCCTCGCTCTGGGCGCCGCCACGGCAGCGCATGCGGAACAGCCGCTGCAACGCACCGATCTGATCAAAAACGATATCGACGTGCCCGGCCATGAGGGCGTTCAGGTGCGCGTCGATTTCGCTCCCGGCGTTCTCGCGCCAAAGCATTCGCATCCTGGCGAAGAGATCGCCTTTGTTCTCGAGGGAACGCTGGAATATCAGCTCGAAGGCAGGCAGCCGGTGACGCTCAAGGCCGGCCAGTCCCTGTTCATTCCGTCGGGCGTGGTGCACTCGGCAAAGAACGTCGGCAACGGCGAGGCTTCGGAGCTGGCGACCTACATCGTGCGCAAGGGCGAGGCGCTGGTCGTGCCCGCCAAGTAGGCCGCATCAGAATTGGGGCGGGCGCGGGAAGTGCTTGCGAAGTGGACTTTCAGCCCGCCCGCCCCGTCGTTTCGGTTTAAGCCTATTGCTGCTGCTGCCCCGGCGGCGGCGTGCCGATCTTTTCCAGCACTTTCTTGGCCAGAGCCGGGTCGCTCTGCGCGGCCGTCAGGATCGAGGAGTATTCCTCGACGGAGATGCCGTTCGAGGCTTCGACGGTGTCGACCATCTGCTTCTTGGCTTCTGCCTGCAGCTTCTGCTTGCCAGCCTCGTCCTTCGTCGCGCCGATCTTGGCCGAATATTCCTGCCGGACCTTGTCGACCTGCAGATAGGCAACGGCAAAGGCCTCGATTTTCTGATCGCTGACGGCGGCGGGCGCACCGTTGCCGCCGGGTTGTCCCTGCATCGGCGCCTGACCCTGTGCCGGCGGCTGCGCTTGTGCCGACGGCTGCTGTTGTGCCTGGGCCATCTCAGCAGCGGAGGCCGGGCTGAAAGCAAGCAGGCTGAAGACCGCAGCGGTCATCGTTGCGACGGGTGTGTAACGAGTGATCATATTCGTTCCTTTTTCACGTGCATGATTTGTCGGCAGCAAGACCGCCTCGGTCGATCGCTCAGCCGCTCAAGGGCTGGCGAGGTCGCGACGATGGAACCTCTAAGAGGGCACGGTGCGGCGGTAACGGGGCCATTTGCTGACGATTGAGCGGCGGCTTTGTGACCGCCGACGTATAGACCGGTGCGGGAATTTCCGTGCCGGCTACCAGCCTGGAGGGAATGCCGACAATGAAGACCGCCATCATATTCGACTGTGAATTTCTCTGCCTCGAAGGCTCGCAACGCAGATTTTGGTGCGCGGCCCACGATCCCGACCCCGTCGTTGCAATGATCGGCGCCGTCAAGCTCGGCCTCGAGGGAGAGTATCCGATCCTGGATACATACAAGTCTTATGTCAGGCCCATCGACCGCCTCGGCAAAAGATATCCGCTCGATCCTTACTTCACCGATCTGACGAGCATTTCCGGAGAAGACATCGATGCTCATGGCGTGGCATTGCAGGATGCGCTTTCCGGTGTCGACAGCTTCTCGGACGGCGCCCGGTTTTGGTCGTGGGGCAAGGATGAGCTGAACATGATGGCCATCAGTTGCTATATTGCAGGCATTCCACCTTCCATCCCCGCCCATCGGTTCGACAACGCCGTCAAGCTTCTCATTGCTGCGGGCATGCCGATCGAGGACTTGGCAAAGACGCCTAGCAACAAACTGGCCGACTATTTCGGCGTCGACCATCCTCCGCTACGGGCGCATGACGGGCTCGACGATGCTCTGTCGATGTCATACACGCTGCAACATCTGATGAGGATCGGGCAATTGCAGCCCGAAGCCTTCGATCAAACCTGACTGAGACCGCTTCGGGACTCTCCCCTAGCGCGCAAACCTGCGTGCACCCACGACGCACAGGATGACGGCGACCGTCACGGCGAGCATCGCCCAGGTCACGGGTTCGTGCAGCAGGGTGGCGGCGAGCGCCAAGCCGAAGAAAGGCTGGAGCAGCTGCAGCTGGCCGACGGCGGCGATGCCGCCTTGCGACAGGCCGCGGTACCAGAAGATGAAGCCGATCAGCATCGAAAACAGCGAGACATAGGCAAGGCCGACGAGCGCCGGCGTTTCGATGCCGGCAAAACTCGCCGGCCGATGGAACAGCGCAACCGCGACCATGACCGGCAGCGACAGCACCAGCGCCCAGGAAATCACCTGCCATCCGCCGAACGTGCGCGAAAGCCGGCCGCCTTCGGCATAACCGAGGCCGCAGACGATGATCGCCGCCAGCATCAAAAGATCGCCGACCGGCGACGCGGTCAGACCCTGCATCAATGCGAAACCCGCCACCAGCGCGCTACCGAGAATGGAGAACAGCCAGAATGCCGGCTTCGGGCGTTCGCCGCCGCGGATCACGCCGAAGACCGCCGTCGAGAGCGGCAGCAGCCCGATGAAGACGATGGAATGCGCTGACGTGACGTGCTGCAGCGCCAGCGCCGTCAGCAGGGGAAAACCGACCACGACGCCGAGCGCGACGATGGCAAGCGAGAGGATGTCGCGCCGGCTCGGCCGCTTCTCTCTGAAAGCGATCAGCAGGCCAAGCGCCAGAACGCCAGCGATCGCCGCACGCGCCACGGTCAAGAAGACCGGATCGAACTGCATCACCGCCACACGGGTGGCCGGCAGCGATCCGCTGAAGATCACCACCCCGATAAAGCCATTGATCCATCCCGACGTCATGCGGTCCATCTCGCGCTCCATGATGCGCTGCACTCCTTTTTGCTTTCACGCTTATCGGCCAATACGGATAGTCATGACAGTGACAATCTGATACGGTTTCGCGAAACTGTTATGGTGCGGAAGCAGTACAGATGGACGAAGCACGCACGCGCGTGGAGATGGTCGTCGCGACGATCCGGCAGCGCATCGCGGGGCGCAGCCTCACACCCGGTGCAAGGCTGCCTTCGGTCCGGGGGTTGGCAGCGACATTGAAGCTGTCGACCTCGACCGTCGTCGACGCCTATGAGCGCCTCGTCGCCGAAGGCGCGATCCTGGCAAGGCCGGGCTCGGGTTTTTACGTCGCCAACCAGGCAGCCCCCTTTGCGCTTGCCGAGGCCGGGCCGAAGCTCGACCGCGCCGTCGATCCCTTCTGGATATCCCGGCAATCGCTGGAGGCCGATGAAACCGCCTTGAAGCCCGGCTGCGGCTGGCTGCCGCCCTCCTGGCTGCCGGGGGAAGGCATGCGCCGCGGGCTCAGAACCCTTGCCCGCGCCGATGGACCGGCGCTCGCCGATTACGGCTCGCCGCTCGGCTTGCCGCAGCTGCGACAGCTGATTTGCCGCCGCATGGGCGAACGAGGGATCGAAGCCTCCCCCGACCAGATCATGCTGGCCGACTCCGGCACCCAGGCAATCGATCTGCTCTGCCGTTTCCTGCTCGAGCCCGGCGACACGGTGCTGGTCGACGACCCCTGCTATTTCAATTTCCACGCGCTTCTGCGCGCCCACCGGGCAAAGATTGTCGGCGTGCCCTACACGCCGTCCGGTCCCGATATCGAGCGATTTGCCCAAGTCGTCGCCGAGAAGCGGCCGCGGCTCTACATCACCAACTCCGGCATCCACAATCCCACCGGCGCAACGCTTTCCCCGGTGACGGCCCATCGGCTTCTGAAACTCGCCGATCAATTCGACCTCACTATCATCGAGGACGATATCTTTGCCGATTTCGAGCATGCGCCGGCCCCCCGCCTTGCCGCTTTCGACGGCCTCGAACGGGTCGTCCACATTGGCAGCTTTTCGAAGACCCTGTCGGCCTCGGCCCGCTGCGGTTTCGTCGCCGCAAAACCGGAATGGATCGACGGCCTGACCGACCTCAAGATCGCCACCTCCTTCGGCGGCGGCCGGTTGACGGCGGAGCTGGTGCTGAACGTCTTGAGCGACGGCAGCTATCGCAAACACGTGGAGACGCTGAGACAGCGGCTCTCCCGGGCAATGAGCGAAGTCTCGACCAGGCTGAAGGGCCTGGGGATAGTGCCCTGGCTGGAGCCGCAGGCCGGCATGTTCCTCTGGTGCCGCCTGCCCGATGGCGTCGATGCCGCTGATGTGGCGCGGGCCGCATTGGAAAAGAGAATCGTTTTGGCTCCCGGAAATGCCTTCAGCCTGTCGCAATCGGCGACGAATTTCATGCGGTTCAATGTGTCGCAGACCCTAGATGCGAAAGTGTTCGAGATGCTGGGGGATGTGTTGGGGAGGTAAGGAGTGTGAGGCGGGGACTGGGCCGAGATGCTGCGGGCAGCAGCTTGCGGCATCCGTGGTCATCTCGCACCCACCTCTCCTCCGTCATTCCTGTGCTTGTCACAGGAATCCAGTGCGCCCAAGTCCTTGGGCGCGGAAGACTTTCTTGAAGGCTGCATGGAGTCATTCACGGCGCAGACGCGCCGTGGCTGGATTCCTGTGACAAGCACAGGAATGACGGGGAGAGGTTAGGCGCCAGTTGATGCCGGGCCAGGGGCCGCACGGCACACTCTTCATCATCGCCCAAACCACTCCTCAAAACGACCGATTGACCGCCTTGTCATTTTCCAGCCGCGTCACGCAACCTTCAAGCTTGGCGAGCAGCAGGTCGAAGTCGAGCGGCTTTGTCAGATAGTCCGCCGCTCCGCCGCGCAGACCGGCAAGCGTGTTTTCCCGGTCGGTCAGCGCCGTCAGCAGGATGAAGGGGATGTTGGAGAGCTCGGGGTGATTGATCTGAATTTCCGCCAGAAGCTGGTGTCCGTCCATGACCGGCATCGAAATATCGCTGATGACGATATCGGGCCATTTCGACAGGATCATTTCCAGCCCTTCGGCGCCGTTCGAGGCCTCGAGCGTCTTGTACCCGGCTTCGCTCAGTTCCTCGACGAGGAGGTTCCGGATCTCGACTTCATCTTCTATGCACAGGACTGTAACCATAAGCTTTTCCCTAAGCTGCGACGTGCTGATCCGACAATAGAAACTCTATTGGCAGAAGAATGATAAATGTTGTGCCCTTGCCGAGCTCGCTCGTCACCTCAACGGTACCGCCATGCAATTCGACGACCTGCTTGACGACGTTCAGGCCGATGCCGGTTCCGGCAATGCCCGTAGCACTGCGAGCGCGATAATAGGGTTGGAACAGCTTCGGCAGATCATCCGAATCCATGCCGATGCCGCTGTCGGCAATAGCGATCTCTACCGTCTTTTCCTCAACCCGGGCACGAACATAAATGTTCGGCGCGTTGGGCGAATATTTGACGGCGTTCGAAATCAAGTTGGTGAAGACCTGTTCCATCGCGCTGCGGTCGAACGTCAACAGATCGGGCATCGACTCGACATCGAGATGGAGCACATGCGAGCGGCTGAGGTGGCGCTGTCTGTCGCAGCAGGCGACGAGCAGAGCTTTCAGATCGCCTTCGCTCCGCTTCAGTGTGATCTGTCCGGTTTCGAGCCGGCCGCTGGCGAGGATGCTCTCCATCAGATCGACCATGCGCACCACCGCGCTGCGGATCACGCCCGCCTTTTCGTGAACGTAACCGCCACTGACATTGGTGGTCGAGCGGCAGAGCCGCTGGGCGGCGGCATCGATGATCGCGAGTGGCGTGCGAAACTCGTGCGACGCCATGGCAACGAACTGGCGCTGGAGCGCATTGACCTGGCGTTCGTGCACCAGCAGCCGGTCCAGTTCCTCTCTCTGCCTTTCGATCTCTGCCGTTCGATCGGCCACCATTTCTTCCAGATGGTAGCGGTGATGGGTGATCTCAGCCTGGCTGTCCAGCAAGGTCAGCGACGTGCGATGAAGACCGCGCCCGAGCCAGAACACGACAGCGATCAGCAGCGCCAGGCAGCCAAGCCCAGCCGGTGCGATCTGTTGAAGCAGCATGAATCCGGGCAGGATAGGAGACCATACGAGATAACCGATCGTGCCGCCGTCTCGTGACGAGACCGGCACCTCAGCGCGCCCGTCCTCACTTTTCGACGCGAAATGCAATCCTTCGAGGCGCGCATAATGGGCGATGCTTTCGGCGGCTTTTTCATCGATGAACTTGACCGAGACGGCGATGAACTCCTGGCCCGCTTCGACCTGCATCCTGGCCGAGCTCGGCAGAATGGGACGCGCGCTGGCGATTGCCGGCCGGCTGCCGATCATGATCGTACGAACCGTCGCCAGTTGACCAAGCGGTTTGGTGCCGGGCTTTGCAGCCTGCTCGGCAAGAACCGCGCGCATCTCCCCGGCGAGTGCTGTCATTTCTTGGCCGTCGTCGCTGCCGAGCCGTGGCGGCATGGCATCCGCGCCGTCGCGGAACGCAAACATCAGGCGATTGGTATCGTCGAAGATATAAGTCCTGTCGTGCCCGAAATACTGGCTCGTCCACCGGCCGATATTGTCGAGCAGCCATTCATGGTTCCGCTGCTTGGCATAAAGGAAGGCATCGTCCCATTTGGCAATGCTTTCCTGTTCTCGGGGAAGCGCCGCGATCTGCTCTTCCAGTCCTTGGTCGACAAAGTCGGCCTGCCGGCGCAGCGAGAGATCATCGACCTTCACGGCGGCGAGCCAGGCAAATCCGCACAGCAACACAGCCGCCGCGCAGGTGAGTGTCACCAAGACGAATGTAATGTGGGATGTTAGCCTGACCTTCAATATCTGCAACCTTTTGATGGCGCCTGCTGCCGAGAAATTGACACGCAAAGGTTGACGGACCGTGAATTATACGCTCCCCTAAAGTCCGCGGCATGCCGCCGAATGCATTCGCGATCGTCGAAGGAGAAGCGCATGGACGCCGCCGCGCCGGATACGTCAGACGTCAGGATCGAACCGATCTCTGCTGCCCAAATCGACAGCTTTCATCGCACGCTCGATGTGGTCGCGCGGGAGAAAAAATACCTGTCCATGCTGGAAGCGACGCCGCTACCGGAAACGCGCGCCTTCGTGATGGGCATGATTGCAAAAGCCAATCCGCAATTCGTTGCTATCGCTCAAGACGAGGTCGTCGGCTGGTGCGACATCAACCGGCATTTCTTCCCGTCGCACGCCCATCGCGGAAAGCTTGGCATGGGGATTCTTCCGGCCTATCGCGGCCAGGGTCTCGGACGAAAGCTCATCGAGACGACATTAAGGGCCGCGCAGGAGGTCGGGTTTATCAGGGTCGAACTCGATGTTTACCAAGACAATCTCCGGGCGATCGCACTCTATGAAAAACTAGGGTTCGTGCGCGAGGGCATAATTCGGCGCGCCGCGCGTATCGACGGCCGGTTCATCGATGCGATCGGCATGGCGCTTTTGTTCGATGAGGATCCAGCGGTATAAGTCGGCGTATCGTCGTACTGAGATTGCGAGCCTCGGAGAGGAAATCACCGCCAAGGGCATCGTGACGCCGGCCGGTCTCATCGATGCGGACAAGTTGCGGATTTTGAGCAGGCCGTTGATATCGGCGCCCCGCTCACGTGATCATCGCGCTTCTCGGAAAACGGTTACGCCGGTAGGTTTCTTTCGCCCGCCCCCTGCCCCTATCGGGCGAAAGCCTCGAACGGGTTCTCGTGGGTCAGGCGCATCAGGGTCCCGTCGTCCACGCCCCGCCGTTTTAGCTCGGGCAGCAGGACCGTGGAAAGATGGGTGTACGGCTTGGGTGTCCCGCCCATCGGCAGCGCCGGATCGAACCAGCCCCGGTCATGGCTCAACAACAGGCGGTCGCCGCAGCCCGCCTCCAGCGCCTTCATCACCAGTTCCGCCACCTCCTTGTCCCCGGCCCTGCCGACATGGTCATACTCGATCCAAGCGCCGCGCTCGGCGACGGCGACGTTGTAGGCGAAGTCCTTTTCTTCCTGCGTATGGATCGAGATGAACCTGTCGGCCCTGTAGCCCTCCGCCTCGATGACATCGAGCTGATCCATGACGACCCGTCCTCTGATCGTATGACTGCCGATGACGGCGTCTGTCTGCGCTGCCGCGCGCGCGGCTGCCCGCAGGATTTTCGTCTCGAGCGCCGTCATGCCGTCATCGCCGGCGCTGAGCTTGATCCAGCCCGCCTGGAACCCAGTCTCGCCGATCTGCTCCGTCAGCTCGCGAAGCATCCACGCCTCAAGCTCCTTCTCGGAAGCATAGCGGACCCATTCGGGGATCCACGGCTCGCGGTAATTGCCGGTGGGAACCACAATCGGAAAATCCGTAGCAAGCGACACGGCAAGATCGATATCCGCACGACGTCCGACGCCGCCCGTCGAGCATTCGACGAGTGCCGTCACCCCGAGCTTCTTGATCCGCTCGATTTCCGGGGCCATCAGCCGAACGACGGCGTCGGTCTCTGCTTCGGCATAACCGGGCTGGTCGGGTGTCCTGAGGTCAACGAAGACGTGCTCATGCGGGAGGATCATCCCCAGTTGAGATTTGCTCCTAGGCCCGAGCGTTGTGTGCAGATGCTTCAAAGTCTTTCCCGCGGTCATAACGGCTTCGGGCAAAGCCCTCGCCCGAAACCGCGAAGGTAGATCGTTAAGTGACGAAATCAATCGCCCACTCGATCGAAATTCTGCAAGTGCGCTCGTGTCAATTTCCGGCTTCGCACTGATTGCTGGTGAGCAAACGGCCGCCGGGGAGAGGATATGCCGCATCGGCGTCTTCGGCGCAGCGTCAACGACGTCTCGTCCCGTCCTTGCCTTTGCGTCCCCGCAAATCGATCTATTGGATCGATCGCTCCCACTTCGCGCGACCGGGCCCTACCACGGTGGCGCGTGGCTCTCACCCCGGCCGGCGCACCGTGCGAACCTTGCCGCTGCCGCCACCGCCGCAGAAAAAGCAGTCGCCGCCATCGGATTCGAGGCCGGAGACACCGACGCCTTCGGGCATGTCGAGACGTTCCAGCACCTCCCCCGTTTCGGGGTCGATGCGCCGGACGTCGCTGTCGTCGCCCTCCCAGGTGCCGTGCCAGAGCTGGCCGTCGACCCAGGTAACGCCTGTCACGACTCGGTTGGATTCGATGGTGCGCAGGATCTTGCCCGTCTCCGGGTCGATCTGATGGATTCTGCGGCCTCGGTGCTGGCCGACCCAGAGCGTGCCTTCGGCCCAGGCAAGCCCGGAATCGCCGCCATTGCCGGGCGCCGGGATGGTGGAGAGGATGCGGCCGGTCTTCGGGTCGATCTTGTGAATGACATCCTCGGCGATCTGATAGAGAAACTCGCCATCGAAGGCCGTTCCGGCATGGGACGCGACCTCGATCGAGCGCACCACCTCGCCGCTTGCGGGATCGAGCGCGTTCAGGCGGTCGCCCGAGGCAAACCAGACATGCGCGCCGTCGAAGGTGACGCCATTGACGCGCTCGGCGCCGGGAAACGGTCCATATTCACGCAGGATATTCGCAGCTGATTTTTTCATCTCTTTTCCCTATAACTCAAGCTTTCCTGTAACTCGGGCCTTCCTGTAACTCGGGCTTCCCTAAAACTCGGCTTGCTTATAACTCGGGCGATCCTAATCGCTCGGCAGCGGCCCGGGGAGTAACAAGATCGTCGGGAAACCCGATAGCGGCGGGCTCATCCAGCGCCGTGCCCGCCCGCGCCCCAGTGATTGCACCTTGCCTTCCCCAGCCAGGGAATCCAGCGCCCGCTGCACGGTGCGCGGGCTCGCTCCGAGCGCGATCGCCAAGGCCGAGCTCGACCAAGCCTCGCCGTCGGCCAGAAAGGCGAGCACCGCCCCATGAGACCCTTCGACGAGGGGGGCCAGCACGGCAATCTCCCGGGCGCCGGGCAGCGAAAGCACAAAGCCGCGCTTCGTCGCCGAAACCTCCGCCAGTCCGCGCAGCTCGGCGCGCAGGCGGCCGATCTCGACCCTCAGCCGGGCGCGATGCGATTCATCGGCGTGTTTGCCACGGAAGGCACGGGCGATGAGCGTACCCCGTGCCACATCCGCCGGCCAGGCTTCGGCAAGTGCGCGGGCGAGCGCAAACAGCACGGGCCGCGTCGCCAGCGAGACCGCCGTCCCAGCGTTCCACACCACATGGCGGCAGGCATCGACGACGAGCATGCCGGAGGAAAGCAGCTCTTCCACCGCAGCAAGCAGCAGCGGACGTTCTTGCCCGCGCGACAGCAGCCGCGCCGCCGGAGTATCGAGCACCAGGGCGGCGGCTTCGACCTCCGCCGTCAAAGCCGGGATATCGGCCGCGCGCGCTGCAAGCCTTGCCCGGTCAAGCGCCGAACGCGCCGCCCTCGTCTGCAAGCGGCGGACGGCAATGCCAGCCGCCACCAGCTCGTGGGCAGCCCGCAGAGCCGGCGGCAGCGGCGTCGGATCGAGTGCTGCGAGCGAGCGCTCGGCCTCGTCGAGGCCGCCGATCAGCACCAGCCTGCGAATGGCCACATTGCCTGCATGGGCGGCATTGACCCTGTCGCCGTGCGCATCCAGCACCTTGCGCGCCGCTTCCAGCGCCTTCGGCGGCCAGGTGAGATCGCGCGAGACGAGCGCGATCTCGGCCTCGGCGACCACGCAGCGCGCTCGCGCCACTGCCTCCCGTGGGCCGAAGGCGCGCGCCGCACTCTTCAACAGCGCCTTGGCGCGAACGAGATCGCCAAGCTGTGCCATCGCGATGCCGCGCAGCGCCAGTGCCGGCGCATCGTCGCGCAACGCCACCCGCTTCAGCGCGCCGAGTGCATCGCCCGATGCCAGCGCCCGCGCCGCGGCTGTGATCAGCGAGTCCATTCAAATCCCGTCACACTTGTCACTCCCGTTATTCCCCTGCCCGGCCGTAATCTGCGTGAGACCGGCTGGCAACCCTGCGCCGGATGCTACGACGATAGACAGGCAAAGGAGAAGACCCAATGACGATACAGCTCGGAACACGGCAGGAGTGGCTGGAAGCGCGGCTCGATCTGCTCGAAGAGGAAAAGGTGCTGACGCGGCAGAGCGACGCGCTGGCGATGAAGCGCCAGCAATTGCCGCGTGTCAGGATCGACAACGAATACCGCTTCGACACCGAGGCGGGCAACGTTTCGCTGAAGGACCTCTTCGGCGGCCGCTCGCAGCTCCTCGTCTATCACTTCATGTTCGGGCCGGATTACACCGCCGGATGCCCGTCCTGCTCCTCGATCGCCGACGGATTCAACGGCTTCTTCGTTCATCTCGAAAACCACGACGTCGCCTTCACGGCGATCTCGCGGGCGCCGATCGCAAAGCTTCAGGCATTCAAGCAGCGCATGGGCTGGAGCTTTCCCTGGGCCTCCTCCTTCGGCAGCGACTTCAACGGCGATTTCAGCGTCTGGTTCACCCCCGAGCAGCAGCGCCAGGGCGACATAGAATATAATTACCGCCGCGAGCAGCCCGCCCCCGAACCACTCGCCTTCGAACCATTGGCCGGCAAGACCGTGCAGGAATGGCAGTTGCGCGGCAGCGAGGGACCGGTGGCGCAGATCGCCGCCATGACCGAAACCGATGTCGCCACCTACACCCGCGACCGGCCGGGCGTCAGCGCCTTCGAGCTTGCCGATGGCGCCGTCTACCACAGCTATTCCAGCTATTCCCGCGGGCTCGACGGGCTCTGGGGCATGTACCAATGGCTCGACCGCGCTCCCAAGGGACGCAACGAAACCGGCGTCTGGTGGCGCCACCACGACCGATATGGCAAGGAGTGACTCCAATGCCGCTTCCCCTCCACACCTCGAAAAGGGGCGGCGAACACGCCGCCTCGGGCGCCAGCATGGCTGCCCCGGGCGGCAACGCCGCCCTCAACGCCGCCGAATGGCTCTCGCTGGCCGCCGCTGCAGACGGGTCCGTCGGTAAACCGGGCAAATCCACCTGGAGCACCCTCGCCGCCGCTGATTGGCTGTCGCTCGCCGCCGCCCCGACATTTGCGCTCATGGCGCTGCTGACGGCCACGGCTAGCAGCGCCGACATGATCTGCACGACCACGCCGGATTTCCTGCCGATCGGCGGAATGGTGCCGATGTACCTGCTGATGAGCGGCTTCCATTTGGCGCCCTGGCTGCGGCTTGCTGCCGGCAGGCGAGGTATAGGCCGCCAGTGATGGTGCCAACGCCATCAATCTTTCCTCCGGGGTGGCGTTCTCGCCATTTTTTTTGCTGACGGGTCATAGCGAGGCGATAGATACCTCGCTGCGCACTGCTCCCGCTCAGCCGTCTGCGGCTTTACACCTTTATCGACGCGGCTAAGTTCATGCCTTCACCTCGATGAAGTCAATCGGCCCGCCGGCAACGTCATCATCAAACACCGCACAGGAAAGCTTGCCGCCGAAGACGCAGCCGCTGTCGATATTGGTGCGGTTTCCTGTCGTCACCGGATTGGATAGCGACGGTGTATGGCCGTGGACCAAATGCTTGCCCCAATACTCTTCAGACCGGCCGGGAGGAAACCGGATCCATAGAAGATCGTGCTCGCTCTGCTGCTCCAGTGGAAATGCGGGATCGACACCGGCGTGGACGAAGATGCGGTGCCGATCGAAATGCATGAGCGGACGACCGGCCGCCCATTGCAGATGCTGGGGCAAAACCCTGCCGCCAAACGAAATCTCGGTTTCAAATCCGCCATTGCCAAGCCATACGGCTCTGTTATCGCTATCGGCATAGGCAGCGACCATCATGTCCTCATGATTGCCCTTCAGGCAGATCCAGCGCCACGGGTCGGACGGACCGGCAATGAGCCGGTCGAGGACACGTCTGCTGTCAGGCCCACGATCGATATAGTCGCCAAGGAAAACCACAGTCCCCTCGGAAGCGTAAGTTGTGATGCGATCGATCATGCTGTCGAGCGGATCGATGCAGCCGTGAATATCGCCTATGGCAAACGTGTAGCGCATGTTCCAAGCCTCTCGGCGGCAATGTGACGGCCCGCGGTCAAGGCCGAGAAGGCGCGCAAGGGTTGGCACCGAGGCTCACGCACCTTCGCCGTCCGCGGCATCATAACAAACGCAAACCCCGCCGCCATCGCGAAAACCGACTCCATATCCGGCATTTACCGCGATTGGTTCTCCTTCCGCTTGAGGAGATCGGCGGGCGCGGCTGTTGGCTCTCTCCGATCTCATCTCGAGGTGCCCCGTGAGGGCCTCGAAGGACGAGAACTGATCGGTGTACCTCAGGACGGCAGAGAGTTTGCGGCAACCGGCGTTTGGCGGCCCTCCCGCCGAAAGACCGGTTCCGACAACATCGATGCGCCCCACCCGACCAGTTCCGATTGTCTTCCGGGCCGGAACTGTGCGATGACCGATCGACCCCTACACAACGGTTCAAGGTGCGGCATCGGCATGAAGAAGATCGGTTTCCTCTCGTTCGGGCACTGGACGCCCTCGCCTCAATCGCAGACGCGCTCGGCCGGCGATGCGCTGCTCCAGTCGATCGACCTTGCCGTCGCGGCCGAGGAGCTCGGTGCCGACGGGGCGTATTTTCGGGTGCATCATTTCGCCCGCCAGCTGGCCGCACCCTTCCCGCTACTATCAGCCGTCGGCGCAAAAACCAGCCGGATCGAGATCGGCACCGCGGTCATCGACATGCGCTACGAGAACCCGCTTTATATGGCCGAGGATGCCAGTGCCGCCGACCTCATCGCCGGCGGCCGGCTGCAGCTTGGCATCAGCCGCGGCTCACCCGAGCAGGTGATCGATGGCTGGCGCCATTTCGGCTATGCCCCGCCCGAAGGCCAGAGCGAGGCTGACATGGCCCGCCATCACGCCGAAGTATTCCTCGAGGTGTTGCGCGGCGAAGGTTTTGCCAAGCCCAACCCGCGGCCGATGTTTCCGAATCCGCCAGGCCTCCTGCGCCTCGAGCCGCATTCGGAGGGGCTGCGCGAGCGGATCTGGTGGGGCGCAAGCTCCAACGCTACCGCCGTCTGGGCGGCCAAGCTCGGCATGAACCTGCAGAGCTCGACGCTGAAGGACGACGAGACGGGAGAGCCGTTCCACGTCCAGCAGGCCGACCAGATCCGCGCCTACCGCGAGGCCTGGAAGGCAGCCGGCCACACGCGCCAGCCGCGCGTCTCGGTCAGCCGCAGCATCTTCGCACTCGTCGACGACCGCGATCGCGCCTATTTCGGCTACGGCAATGACGAGGACGACAAGATCGGTTTCCTCGACGAGAAGACCCGGGCGATCTTCGGCCGAAGCTATGCCGCCGAACCCGATGCCCTGGTTAAGCAGCTCGCCGAGGATCAGGCGATCGCCGAGGCCGACACACTGCTGCTCACCGTCCCCAACCAGCTCGGCGTTGCCTACAACGCCCATGTCATCGAGGCGATCCTGACCCACGTCGCCCCGGCGCTTGGCTGGCGCTGACGCTCCGACCGATGCTGCCGGGCGCTCACACCCGCCTATATCTAGCGCGGAATTCGCGAGGACTGCAGCCCTCGCGCTCGTGGAAGACCCGTGAAAAATAAAATGGGTCGTCCAGGCCGACCATGGCGGCCACCGTTTCGATCTTTTGGTCGGTGGTTGCCAACAGCTGTTTGGCATGGTCCATGCGCACCCGAAGCTGGAATGCTTTGGGAGGCAGTCCGGTTTCAAGCGTGAACCGCCTGCGCAGCGTCGCCGGCGACATGCCGTGCTCGGCGGCGAAGGCAGCGAGATCGAGCGGTTGCATCGCCCGCTGCCGTAGCGTTTCGACGATGTCGGCCATATCAGGCCTTCCCTGGTGTCGATTGGCCCCTCCGCTCGCCTGTCTGGCGGCTGCGATGACGATGTGATGCAGCATCAATGCCGCCGACGCCTGCCCAAGGTTGGTATCGTCAAGCAGATCGGCATGAAGCTTGCCGAAGAGCCGCGTCAGCTCATCGAGATGATGCAAGGCGACGACGGGGTGCCGCTCGGCAATCATCCTCAGCCTGACGAAGTCTCGCGTGAAGGATCCCTCGAAAAGCGCCCAGCGCTCGTCCCAGCCGCCTTCGTCGGGAGCGTAAGAATGCGTGCGGTTGGGAAACAGCCAGAACAGAGCAGGCCCGGTCAGCCTCAGCCGGCCGCTGGCTGCGGTTTCCAGCCAGCCTGGCCCGCGCTCCACCAGCACGACGGCGAAACTCGGAAGTTTGCGGTCGCTCACCGCATGGCGGGCGTGCTGCCTGCCGCTTCCGATGACCGCCAGGCCGCCGGCCGCGCCGAGCGGCGTTCTATAGATGGCCTCGGCGTCTCTCATGATGAGCGAAAAGTCCAGCTGCCAATTTTCTCTATGTCGATTATCCCTGCAGATCAGCTAATTGGTGGCAAATCAACTTAAGCTGAGGAAGGCTGAAATGTCGATTGCCGCCAGAGCCGCGCAGACCCGAACGCCGGATTTTCCCCTTACCGCCCACGGCAAGACCTTGGCTGCGGAGCGGATGGGCTGGCTCACGCCGACCGATCCGGCCATCGGCGTCGACGCCATCCGCCGCCGCTACCAGGACGATGGCTATGTCTGGCTGAAAGGTCTTCTGCCACGGGCCGATATCATCGACTTCCGTGGCTGGGTCTTCGAACGCCTCGCTGCGACAGGACTGGTCGAGCCCGGCAGCGATTTTACGCTGGGGCTCGCATCGGCCACCGGCTGCGACTGGAGCCTGGCGGACCGGCGCCTGATGTCGCTCGTCCGCTCCGCCGCCTATGAAGGCTTCTGCACGCAACCGCCGCTCATCCGCTTCATGGATGATTTCCTGCAGGGCATTTCCTATCTGCACAAGCGCAAGATCATGCGTTTCACCCAGCCGGGATCGCCGACGGCCACACCCGCTCACTACGATCTCGTCTACCTCCGCGGCGGCACCCGCCGCCTGGTGACGGCCTGGATCCCGATCGGCGACATTCCCACCGAGATGGGCGGCCTGGTCTACCTCGAAGGCTCGCATGCGCTTGGCGTCAAGATGGAGGCCGAGTTCCAGGCCGCAAGCGACGATCTTTCTCCGCAAGAGCGGATCAGTGCCTATAACAGCCACATGACGGAAGGCGGCTGGGTGTCGAAGGATCTCCCTGATATGGCGGAGCGCTTCGACACCCGCTGGCTCGCTGCCGATTATGAGGCTGGTGACGTTGTGCTCCACTCGCCCCATATGATCCACGCCTCGACCACCAACCAGGACAGCAGCCGACGGCTGCGCCTCTCCACCGACATCAGATATCAAAATGTCGACGACGAGATCGACGCCCGATGGAACAACCATTGGAGTCTCGGCGATATGCTGTAGCCAGGCTTCCCGCGTCCCAATCGGCCGAACTCCGCCGCGGGCTTAGCACCAGCGTCAGCTCCATCTCGAAATATCAGACCGAACGCACTCCGACATAGAAGCGGAGCGTCGGGACCTTACAGCCGCGTTGGACGTTGATGGTCCGAGCCTTGAATCGGTCGCTGACTGACCGACTTATGGCTGTAGCGAACCGCTCGAGTTGCCTGATGCCGCGTACGAACCTGAACGATATCCTGATCTTCATGGCCGTCGTCGATGCCGGAAGCTTTATCGCCGGCGGCGAGGCCTTGGGCCTGTCCCGTTCGGCGGCGGGAAAGGCCGTCATCCGCCTGGAGGACCGGCTCGGCGCACGTCTGCTCAACCGCACGACGAGAACATTGAACCTGACCGACGAAGGGCGAGTGTTTTACGACCGTGGCTTGCAAATCCTCGCATCGGTAGACGAGGCAGAAGCGAGCGTGGCAGGCAAGAGCGGTACGCCGCGCGGCGTTCTCAGGCTCACCGTGCCTGATGCCTTCGGACGGCGCGTCGTGCTGCCCCTGTTGGAAGAATATCTTCGGGCCTGGCCCGACATCCAGGTGGAGATGAGCCAAACCGATCGTCTTGCCGACATCGTCGAGGAAGGCTTCGATCTGGCAATCCGGATCGGCGCGACGGCATCGGACTCCCGGCTGGTCTCGCGCGTGATCGCCACCTACAGGACGCGGCTCTGCGCCTCGTCGTCCTATCTTGCCGAACGCGGCGAGCCGCGCGATATCGACGATCTCGCAGCCCATGACTGCCTGATTTTCGCCAGCCGCAATCAAAGACAAGGCTGGCGTTTTCGCGGCAAAGGCGGCTCGTGGATCAAGGCGCGGGGGCGCAGCCGCCTGAGGCTCGACAGCGCAGAGGCGGTCCGCGACGCCGCCTTGGCGGGGCTGGGTATCGCTCTCCTGCCCGATTTCCTCGTCGCCGACGATCTCGCCGCTGGCCGTCTCCGGCACGTCCTCCCCGACCTCGAAACCGATGACGCCAAGATCGTCATGCTCTATCCCGACAAGCACCTGCTGGAACCGCGCATCCATCGTTTTGTCGATCTGATGGTCGAGGCGTTGGGGCACGAGAGACCGCGCTCATCGCCTTGATACGGAAGCACCGGCATCGGTAATAGCCTTGTCGAAGCCACGGAAACTTTTCAGCGCAAGGGGAAAGAGAGTTGCGGCGAGATAGGCAAGCCCGGTGAGCAATAGTGCCGCGGCAAGGCCGATCGTGCTGATCAGCGCGCCGCCGACGAGGCCGCCGAAGGGAATGAGCGCAAAACAGAGGGCGGCATTCATCGCGGTCACGCGGCCGATCAGCGGCTTGGGGATGCGCTCGAAAACCACCGCCGACAGGATCGGGTTGAGGAATCCCGAGGCAAATCCGGCGATTGCCAAGGTGACGAAGATGAGGATGAGCGGCGCATCCAGCGCAAGGATGAAAAAGCGCGGAAATCCGGTCAAGAGGAACGCCACGGTATAGACCATCAGGCGCGGCATCCGTTCGCCGATCGCCGCCGCAATCGCCGCGCCGGCGATCGAAGCGCCGGTGAAGGCCGCAAACATCGCCCCCAGCAGTTCCGGACCATGGCCGGAATCGCGTGTCCAGACAGGCAGCAGCACCGCATGATAGGCTTGGTCCAGCAGATTGGTGATCGCCACCATGGCGACAATGCTGACGAGCACCGCATCGCCACGCAAAAAGCGCCAGCCTTCGCGGAGATCGTCGAGATAGGAAGCCCTTTCGGCCGGTCGGACGTCGGGTGCGCCGGATAGCTCGGGCGCGCGCCGCATCCCGGGGATGCCGACTGCGACGATCAGAGCGGCGGCGGCAAAGGTGGCGGCATTGACGAGGAGCGCCTGGCCCGGGCCGATCAGCCCGATCAACGCGCCCGCGCCGGCCGCCCCCGCCGTCGAGGCCAGCCGCTCGATCGCATTGGCGACGCCGGTCACCCGTTCGAGCGGCACATTCGCGAGCGCGGCGATGTCGGGAACCATTGCCTGCTTGGCGGCGTCGGAAGGCCCACGCAGCACGCCCATGGCAAAGACCACGGGCAGAAGCACCGGCATGCCGAGCAGGCCGAAAAAATCGAGCAGCGGCACCAGTCCCACCGCGGCCACCGAAGCGGTATCGCAGACGATGGCGATGCGCTTGGCGCCGACGCGGTCGATCAGCGGCCCGCCGAGCGCCTTGGCGACGACATAGGGCAGCATCTCCATCATCGCCGTCAGCCCGGTCAGGACAGGGCTACCCGTCGTGCTCAGCACCAGCCAGGGAATAGCAATGGTCGATAGCCGCGTGCCGGAAAGCGAAAGCGCCTCGGCTGCGGCAAGCGCTAGGAAAGGCCCGCCCCTTCTCACGGTTCGCCATCCTTTTCGCGATGCGGAAGCCGGCCCGGATAGGGAAAGGCATGCAGCATGATGGAGAAGGGAACCATATCCCCGGGTGCCGGCTCACCCAAGGGCGGAGCTACCCGCATCGCTTCGAGGATGATGTCGGTCAGCTGCTTGGTCAGCGCCTCGGCCTGTTTTGCCGTCATCGGGATGATCATGTCGTTGGCAGCACTCGCCTTGCGCCATTCCCCCGGCAGTTCGGCATATTCCTCCAGCGCCTGCTGCATCTGGCCGACCTGCAAGGAGAGGACCGCCTGGTTGAAGGCGTGATCGAGATCCAGCGCTTCACCCTCGGCCTCGCTTGCCGGCACCGAGGTGAGCTCGTGACTGGCCCGCCACCAGCGGTCGCGCCGTGAAACATGCGGCGCTTCCTCGATGAAGCCGTATTGGGCAAGCTGGCGCAGATGATAACTGGTCGCACCGCTGTTCAATCCCAGTTGCACCGCCAGCTGCGTCGCCGTGGCGGGTCCATCGACCCTGAGCATGCCGAGCATGCGCAACCGGACGGGATGCGCCAGCGCCTTCAACGCGACGGGATCAGGTACGACCCGGCTGACGGTGCGCGGCGGCTTTGAATGGGCGACGGTCTGGCGATGGGGATCCTTCATGCCAGAAGCTTACCATTGCAAAGATATCTTTGCAAAATTTTCTTTGCATAACTGCAAGCGCCTGTCCGTGACTTAAGCTTCTGCCAGGGTGAAGACTGCGCAAGGGTCGGTAATGCCGCGCAAGCTATGCTCTCCGAGCGGCATCAAGGCCGTCGTCGTATTCGCCGCCACCGCTCCCGAAATCAGCACGTTTCTGCCGAGCGGCTTGCAGAGCCCTTCCAGGCGGCTGACCAGATTGACCGCGGGGCCGATGGCAGTAAAGTCCAGCCGGTCGGCCGCACCGATATTGCCCCATAGAATCTCGCCGAAATGCAGCGCCGCGCCGAACGGCAACGGCGCCAGCCCCTGGGCCTGGCGCACCTGGTCGAGATGGCTCATGCCGGCACGGCTGGCGGCGACCGCCCGCAGGGCGGCCTCGCAGGCCTCGCGATCCCCCCGGGCGATGTCTGCTTCGCCCGACGTCGCGGTGACCGGAAAGATCGCCAGCACGCCGTCGCCTATGAATTTCAGCACCTCGCCGCCGAAGGCGTGCACTGCGCCGGCGACGCGATCAAAATAAGCGTCGAGCGCGGCAATCATCGCCTGCGGCTCCGTCACTTCCGAAAGCGCGGTGAAATCACGCAGATCGGCACAGAGAAGGGCAGCGCGGATGGTCTCACCGGTGCCGCGGGCAAGCGCGCCGGCCTGCACCCGGGCAGCACTGCGCCGGCCGAGATAGGCTTCGAGCAGCGCGGCCCGCGCCTCCCGCGCCGCCAAAGCGGCGAGCGGCGCTGCGGCAAAACGCGCGACTTCGCGCAGCAGACTGGCCTCGGCCGCACCGAATGCGCCGCCCCCTGCCCCGTTGGCAACTCCCGCCCAGCCAAGCAGCGGCCCGTCCGATGCCTGATTATCCTGTGCAGGCCCGATCCGGCTCTCCCACACCGGCCCGAGCCCACCCAGCCAGTCGCGCCCGGCCTCACTCTGCGGAGCTGCAGCAAAGGCCAGCGCCTCAATGACGGCCCCGGTCTCGGCCCGCCACAGCCAGGTGCGCCGAGCGATGATTGGGTGCGGCACGGAAAGCGTCAGCGCGCCGCCCGAAAGCGGCAGGCCGTCAGCCAAAAGCCGGCGCCCGAGCTCGGCCAGAAACCGTTCGGGACCAGGCGAGGCACCGGCCTCATCAACCAACCAGGCAAGGGGAGATGGCAGATCCATGCTTCAACATGACATCGCCCCGGGACGTCCGCAAGGATGCCTTCTGAAGCCCCATCGACTCCTTCAGCCATTCCACGCAGACAATTCCTGTCGAGATTCTTCCATCACGGCGAAAAGCAAAAAATAACGCTTTAAACTTGCGCCGTTTTGCTTCCATTATGCGGCGGTTCGTCATCGTGTGATTGAGGGGTACGATGGGCACGATTTTCTGGCCGAAAGATCCGCTGGATGGGAATGACATGACGCTGCTGACGTCGATCCTTCGGCGGTGGTGCGACAGGCATCAGGTCGAGCTGACAGCACAGGAGAGCAGCCGCAAGGCGAAGGAACTTGTCGAATGGTATGAATTCGGCGTCAAGGATCCGATCGAACTCGAAGAACTGATCGAGGGCAAGTACTGGCTGGTCAGCAAAATCTGACCTGATCACAGTCGTAACATTCAAGAGAAAAGGCCGGGCGAAATATCGCACCGGCCTTCGTCAATTTGCCCCTGGGAAGGCTTCAGTCGTCATCCCGCCAACGGCGGTGGTGATCGCCGCGCCAATCATCGCGCCAGCGCGGACCATCCCAATCCCGGTGACGCCGCTCCCAGCCCCAGCGGGGCGGACCGCCGTAAAAGGCCACCGGCGGCGGGCGTCGCCAGTTTGGCCGGCATTCGCCCCAGCGGGTCAGATGCCAGCCGCGGCCGCACGCATAGTCGACCTTCGTGACATCGCTTGTGACATTGCTCTGGACATTGATTGTCCCCATCGGCATCGCCTCAGCTGTGCCGACCGAGAGGCTGCCAGCGAGCAAGGCAGCCGCGATAGAAAGTGCCTTCATCGAAAACTCCAATTCATCCAGCCGTTCCCACCCTAGGGCCGCCAAATTGAACTGGAGATGAACTTCACGTTCATGTTTGCGGGAGAAAAAGAAGCGATTTCGGACCGCTCATCGCAGCGCCGGCCAGCTGGTTTTCCCGCAAGGGCAGGCGCTTCAGGGCCATCCACCGGCCCGCAAAAACCGTTCATGTCCTGCCGTAAAATGCGTCGGGACCCGGGTCACGCCCGGCGGCGACCTCGGTCAGCCGCCCAAGGTAATGCGCCCAGCCTTCCGCATGCCCGGCGCATTGATCGGCGCTCGGTAGGCCGCTATGCGTCAGTCGCAGCAGTGTTCCGCCCCCCTGCTCGATCAGGTCGATCTCGACGAGGCTCGACCCCGGCGGCACCACCTCGCTGCCGTCCCAGCCGAAGCTGTAGGCAAGGCGATGAACCGGCACCACCTCGCGAAACGAGCCGCGCGCAAAGCGGGCACCGGTGACGTTGACAAGATAGAGCCCGCCCGGCTGCGGCTCGACCTCTGCCTCCGTCCCCATCCAGCGCAGGATCTTCTGCGGGTCGGTCATCAGCGCAAACACTGCGGCCGGCGGCGCCGCAATATGCGCCTCGCGGTGAACGACGAAAGATTCTGGCATCACGCTCTCCGATAGTTGTCATGGCCTGCCTCGCCGCGGGCGGGATCAGCGGGTCATGCTGTTTTGACGTGGGTGTCCTCGCGTGAGCATGTAGGCGGAAGTACCCGATCAGCAAGGGTGGTCGGGCCACGCCGCCCCCGTCGCCCGGCACCGGCGCGGCATCCTCCAACGTCCCTCATGCTGAGGCGCGTAGCCCGTGGGGCGGAGCCTCGAAGCACTCGCCGCAACGCTGCTCCCTGCCTTCATCTAGCATCCGCGCACCCGCCGCGTCCTTCGGGGCCTCTGCGGCGCACCTCAGGACAAGGCTCTCTGGGGGGTGCAGCCAGCTAGGTGGCGATCGCCTCACCCCATCCCCGCCTCCGCGATGCAAGCATTTCGCCCTATTGCCAGCCCTTCGTCTTCCCCCTATTGTCCCGGCCGTTCTCAGGGCGGGGTGAAAGTCCCTACCGGCGGTATGCAGTTTCGATTGCGAGCCCGCGAGCGCCTTCCTCGGAAGGGTCAGCAGATCAGGTGAGATGCCTGAGCCGACGGTCATAGTCCGGATGAAAGAGAACGCACGTTCCCAGCCCTTGCGGCTGTCGGGACGTTCGTGATCGCCTTGGGTGATGTGTCTGTTCGCCAAAGGAGATTACCATGACACCCACCCGCTACGCCTTTATCAAAGCCAGCTGGCACGCCGACATCGTCGACCGCGCCCTTGACGGCTTCTATCAGCTCGTGCCGCCCGAACAGGTCGATGTGTTCGATGTTCCCGGCGCATTCGAGATGCCGCTGCTTTCCCGCGATCTGGCCGCAAGCGGACGTTATGGCGCCGTCATTGCCGCGGCTTTCGTCGTCGACGGCGGAATTTACCGCCACGAATTCGTCGCTCAGGCGGTGGTCGACGGGCTGATGCGCGCCGGCATGGATACCGGCGTGCCGGTGCTTTCGGTTTCGCTGACGCCGCATCAGTATCAGGAAACCGAGCACCATAAGCAGATCTACCGCGCGCATTTCGTCGAGAAAGGGCGGGAGGCCGCAAAGGCCGCGCTCACAATCGGGAAGACACGCGCCGCTCTTGCCGCGTAAGGCGGCTCCCCCCGAACCGGGGCGGCGGGACCGATCCCGCCGTCTTCATCAGGTCAATTCCGACAGAATAATTGATTCGACGCCCTCGCCGCGCTGTGATCCACTCACCCCCGACATGTATCGCCATTCTTAATGCGTCCCAAACCTTAAGGAGCTGAAGATGAGCAATGCAATGCGCAGTGAAACCCCTATCGAAAATTCGCGAACACGGCCCGTCGACACCAAGCTCGAGGTGGTCGTCATCCCCGTTTCCGACGTCGATCGCGCCAAACGTTTCTACGACAGCCTGGGCTGGCGGCTCGACGCCGACTTCGCCAATGATGCCGATTTCCGGGTGCTCCAGTTTACCCCGCCCGGCTCCGGCTGCGCGATCATCTTCGGCAAGAACGTCACCGCCGCGCCACCTGGCTCCGCCCAGGGGCTCTACCTTATCGTCTCCGACATCGAGGCCGCCCGCCGCGATCTTATCGCTCGCGGCGTCGAGGTCAGCGACGTGTTCCACGACGCTGCCGGCGTCTATGCCGGCAAGGACGAGCCCTATCTCTTCGGACGGCTGCGCATCGCCGGCCGAGATCCCGAAAACCGCAGCTATCGCTCCTTCGCCTCGTTCAAGGATCCCGATGGCAATGGCTGGCTATTCCAGGAGGTCACCACGCGATTGGCGGGACGCATCGACGCCGACGAGACAGCCTTTGCGACCTCGAGCGACCTTGCATCAGCGCTGCGCCGCGCGGCGACCGCCCACGGCGAACACGAAAAGCGAAACGGCGGCAAGCACGACGAGGGCTGGCCGGACTGGTACGCCGACTACATGGTCAGTGAACAGTCTGGCCGAGAGCTGCCGCTATAGGCAGCGGTCTTTTCCGGCGAACTCAAACAGCCCTTGTTGAGGCATGCCTTCCTCCTGCGCACCTCCCTGAGGTGCGCAGGAGGAAGGCCAGTAGCCTCGAAGGACACCTCCATGCTGCTCCGTGCATTCATTCGGCGTCGGCGCACGCGCCCGCCGTCACCGCTCGAAAAAATCCCGCCACTGTTTCTCGCCAACCAGGCAGTCGACCCCGGTCTCGGCGCCGGTGATTCTCTGCACCGTTGCCGGCGGGGAAAACCCGCTGATCTCCAGCACCAGCTTGCGGCGCACGGCAACGGCGAAATCCTCGATGTTGCGGACCGGCAGCACGAAGGCGCCGGGGCCGCCGATCACGCAATCCGCATAATATGTGTCGAGCCCGTTCGGCGCATCGGAGGGCCGCAGCATAATGGCAAGGCCATTGATGATCATGCCTGCTTCCACCGCCTTGTCGCGGGCGGATATGACTGGATTTCCGGAATTGTTCGGGCCATCGCCCGACACATCGATCACCTGTCGTCTGGACGGAAACGGACTGGAAACGATCATGCTGGCGCCTTGGGCGATCGCGGTGGAGATCGATGTACGCCGCTGCGTGGCAATCGGCCGGGCTTCGAGCTTTTCGGCAAAAGCGATCGCGTCCGCTTCCGTCTCGATGACCTGCCAGTCGATCACCGAATCCTGGACGACATAGCCCGCCCATTCGAAATAGCTGATGGCGATGCGGCCGGTCAGACCGCCCTTCACCGCATCGATGAATTCCTTGTGCTTGAGCGCTTCGACATAACCCTCGCGCTGGATGCCGATCTCCTCGAAATCCATCGAGCGCGAGGTGTCGACGGCAAGGACCAGGGTCACGTCAACCTCGTTTCCCCCCGCCTGCGCTGCCGGGACGAGGCCGGAAAGACCCATAAGCACCGCAACTGTCGTCAGCATCGGCAGATCCCCGCGCCATCCAAGCGCGCAACCTTAGCACAGCTTGGCCGATGCAGGACGCCCGGCCACGCCGGTAGTTTCAATTTTCGGTGATGGCCGGCTCAATGCAGCGGCAGCCACAAAGGGCTTTTCCATGCTTTCAGCGCGTCGAGGAAGACCTGCAATCTGGCGGGCAAGAAGCGGCGGGTGGGATAGACGGCATGCACGAATATCTCCTCGGACGACCAGTCCGGCAGCAGGCGGATGAGCGCACCTCTCCTGATCTCATCGTCGCAATAGGTCGAAGGCAGAAGGCCGATGCCGTGGCCGCGATTGGTAAAGGCGCTCACCGCGTCGAAATCCCGGCTCGAGACCGGCCCCGACACCTGCTGGCGGACCGACTTGCCGCCGCTGACCAGATGCCACTCCGCTTCGCCGTTGCGGCCGTTCAGCAACACGCACTGATGCTCATTCAGGTCCTGGGGCTCTGAGGGAGGCGCCTTGCCCTTCAGATAGTCCGGCGCGGCGACCAGATAACGCACGCTCTTTCCGAGCCGCTGCGCGATGATTGAGGAATCCTTGAGTTCGCCGAAGCGGATGCCGAGATCGATATTCTCGGCGATCAGATCGAGGAACAGGTTGGTGACGAAGAGATCGACCTGGATATCGGGATAGGTCTTCAGGAAGGACGATACGAATTCGTAGAAGACCTCCTGCCCGAAAATGACGGGCACGGAGATCTTCAGCAGGCCTTCCGGCTTTTTCTGCGTTTCCGTGAGTGCCTGCTCGGCGTCGATAAGATGGGCGAGCGGCTCACTGCACTGATCGAAATAGGCCCGGCCCTGCGCCGTCAGGCTAAGCTTGCGGGTCGTGCGCTGCAGCAGCGTCACACCAAGCTGCTCCTCCAGCGACGTCACCTTCCGGCTGACGGTCGAGACCGGCATGCCGAGGGAATGGGCCGCGCGGCTGAAGCTGCCATACTGCGCCACCTTCACGAAAACCGCGATGTCGTTCAGGTCTGCCATGCCAGGATTTTTGCATGGATGCAAAAGAGAATCCAGATATTTCCATCTAATCGGGGAATGGAGTTTTCATCATATTCACCTTGCGAAAACGATCATAACCCGATGGAGGCGCATTCGCAGCAGCCCCGTCTCGAGCGACCCGCCTTCGTAAGGCCTGCGTTGCCCGACCAGACTATGGAGTTCAACATGACTACCGCAAAGACTGTCATCGTCACGGGCGCCTCCCAGGGTATCGGAGCCGGGCTCGTCAACGCCTTCATCGAGCGCGGCTATAATGTCGTCGCCACCTCACGTCAGGTCAGCGCCTCGGATGCCTTGCAGGCGTCGGACAGACTGGCGCTCGTCGACGGTGACATCGGCGATGCCGAAACCGCGGCGCGAGTGACAAGGACCGCGATCGACCGGTTCGGCTCGATCGACGCCCTCGTCAACAATGCCGGCATTTTCTTCAGCAAGCCCTTCGTCGATTACACCATGACCGACTTCCGGAAGCTGTCCTCGACCAATCTCGAAGGCTTCATCCACCTGACCCAGTTGGTTGTCCGGCAGATGCTGGCCCAGAAATCGGGCGGCAGCATCGTCAGCATCACCACACCGCTGATCGACCATCCGATCGCCGGCTTCTCGGCCTCGGTCGCCATGATGACCAAAGGCGGCATCGACGCGATCTCCAAGAACCTGGCGATGGAATATGCAAGCGAGGGAATCCGCGTCAACACCGTGGCTCCCGGGGTCGTCGATACGCCATTGCACAAGGACAATCCGAAGGACTTCCTGAGCACGCTGTCGCCGATGGCTGGCATTTCCAACGTCGCGGAAGTCGTCGATGCGGTTGTCTTCCTGACCGAAGCTCCACGCGTGACCGGGGAGGTGCTGCACGTCGACGGCGGCGCACATCTGGGCAAATGGTAAACCACCCGCAAGCGCACGCAGCCGGCGCAGAACGCCGGCTGCAGGAACTCGGCATCACGCTTCCCTCGCCACCAACACCCCTGGGGGCCTATGTGGAGGCGGTCAGGAGCGGCAACCTGGTCTTCTTCAGCGGCATGCTGCCGGTTGTCAACCGCCAGCCGCGCTATATCGGCCGTGTCGGCGGCGCGCTGACATCAGAGGACGGCAGGAAGGCGGCCGAGACGGCGACACTGAGTGCGCTGGCGGCCGCCAAGGACTATCTCGGCTCGCTGGACAGGGTCGTCAGGATCGTCAAGCTCGGCGTCTATATCGCCACCGAAGGCGATTTCCGCGATCACCCGAAGGTCGCGGACGGATCGTCGGAAATGCTGCTCCAGGTCTTCGGCGAGGAAAAACTCTCAGGGCGCATCGTCCTCGGCGTCGCCAGCCTGCCGCTCGGCGTACCGATCGAGCTGGAGCTCGTTCTTGAGGTCGAGGATTGAAGAGGACGGGCGCGCTTCGGCGCGCCCGTCTCACCGCCCCTGCATTCTTGGCTTGGCGTGCGCTCGGCGCAAATGAGTTTTGTTAACAACCCCATCCTCACATCGCCACCAATAGCAGGACGTAAGCGATGACGCTCACCATCAAACCGCGAAACGCAAAAGTGACGCAGCGGTATTTGCTGCGAGCGATGGCGGAGAGGATGTTGGCGTTTTCGAGATATTGGTCGAAGAGATAACGCTCGTCGCGCCGCAGTGCCGCGTCAAAGAACAGATCTCGATGGTTCTGCCAGGCGCCCCAGAACAGCGAGGTCGAGCTATCCAAACGGCGCGGCAGCACAACGAGGATCGCCGACAGGATGGAAAAGACCGAAGCTGCGGCAAGCAAGCCGGAGAACAGCATGCTCCCTGGTGTGCCGCTGACATAACGCCCCAGGCTGAAAACCGCCCTCACCTCGCTGGAGCTCACTAGGAAGGCCAGCATGAACGTAAAGATATAGGCAGCCTTTTGATCGGATATCTTGACCTGATCGTAAAATATATCATTGATTTTCTTGATATGGTCGAAATACTCCACGCCGATATCCGCGCTCGACGGCTGGCTTAGCATAACCTCAGTTGCAGTTTCGAATTCGCTCACGTGAATACTCCATCCCCAAGTGTTTCCCTGATATTACACTTGACGGCGAAAGCAAGAACACGTGTGCAACGCGCTTGACTTTTCCCCTCTACACGGACAAAGGGGAAGCGGGTATGGGGTCTGGGGTTATGCGGGGTTATTCCAAGAACATCTGTCGTGCGGGCATGGCGCTGGCGCTTGCTGGTCCCGGTCTCGCACCGCCGGCAATGGCCGATCCGGTCCAGCGTGCAACACCGGTCGCCGGTTCCGTCATCGCCCGCAAGACCGGCGAAGAGGTCCGTTTCATCGACGTATCGAATTGGCGTGTCGTCGATATCAATCAGGATCTCCTGACCGGCGACGTGCTGCGCACCAATGCCAACGGCCAGCTCGCCATCGTCTTTTCCGACCACACCCAGGTTCGCCTCGGCCGCAATTCATCGCTGCAGGTCAAGAAAATGGCCGCCAGCGGCGACACGACACTGGAGCTGCAATCGGGAACGATCTGGGCGCGCGCCGAGCGTGGCGGCCAAGGTCTGACGGTCGAGACACCAGCGGCCGCAGCCGCCATCCGCGGCACCGACTGGACGATGACCGTCGAGGGCAGCAAAACCTCGATGATCGTGCTCGAAGGCCGTGTGGCGCTGAGCAACCCGCAGGGCAGCGTCGAGGTGAACGAAGGCGAAGGGGCGGTCGCCACGATCGGCCAGGCGCCGCGCAAGCTGGTCATAGTCACACCCGATGATCGCGAGCAGATGCTGTTCTACCTGAACCTGCGCGATGGCTTCGGCCTGATGCCGACCTCTCCGTTGCCGGCAGGCCGCATGGCCGATGAGCGCCGCCGGCTGCTGGCTTTGCCGCCGGAACGTCGCACCACCGAGAACTGGCTGGAGCTTGCCGAAGTGCAGAGCGCCTTCGACGGCCGGCCGGTCGCCGCAAAGACGCTTCAGGAGGTTCGCCGGCGCAAGCTGACCACCCTCCAGAAGGCGCGCGTCGACCTGATCGATGCCACGATCGCCGGCTCCGAAAAACGCTATGACGAAGCCGCAAGGCTGTTTGCGGCGGCACTGCCGCATCTTGATCCGGCCCGCCGGAACATGGCGCAGTATGGCGGCTATTTTGCCCGTTCGCTTTCCGATCCAGCCCATGTCGAAAAGCCGCCGTCATCAGCGGTCGGCCCCTATGGCGCGATCATGCAGGCCTACACGACAGGCTTCCTCAAAAATCCCCGCGCCTCCGTCGACCTGATCAAGGATGCGGAAAAGCGTTTTCCTGATGACCCAACCCTGCCTGCGATCCGCGCCCAGCTGGCGCAGCTGATCGACGACCGCGCCCAGATGCTGGAGGCGGTCAACCGCGCCCTCTCGCTCGATCCCAATCATCCGATCGCCCTTGCCGCACGCGCCGCCTACAAGGCGAGTTACGAAAGCGATATCGATGGCGCCCTGGCCGATCTGAACCGCGCCATCGAGCTTGCGCCGGGGGCCTCGGGATCGTTGAACTCGATGGGCCTGCTGCAAAGCGCCCGCGACGCCAATGACGAGGCCGAGGCTGCGTTCCTAAAGGCGATCGCCCTCGATCCGCAGGATCCGGTCCCGCACGGCAATCTTGCCATCCTCTATCTCGACCAATCCAGGATGAAGGATGCCAAGCGCGAAATCGATGCGGCGCTCGCCGCCGATCCCTCCTTCGACATCGCTCTCCTCGCCCGCGGCCGCTATTACCTGCAAACCGGCGAGCGCGACAAGGCGCTGGAGGACCTGCTGGCCGCCAGCACCGCCAATCCAGCCCATTCGCAATCGCAGCTGATGCTCGCCGCCGCCCACTACGAAAAGGGCGACCGCATCCCTTCCGAGCAGGCAGTCGACAATGCCGACAGGCTCGACAAGAACGATCCGGTCATCTCCTCCTTCCGCACCGCCATCGATATCGACGATTACGACGCCGACGGCGCGATCCGCAACGCGCAGGAATTTCTCCGCCGCTCGCGCGCCCGTGGCGGTGATTACAGCGCGCTCGGCGCCAATGAGGATGCCGGCTCGACGCTGAACAACGCTTTTCGCCTCCAGGGCCTGGATGCCTGGGGCCGCTATTACGGGGATGCGGTCTTCAGCCCCTTCGAAGGCAGCGGCTATATCGACCAGTCGATCAAGGGCAGCATCTTCCCTTACGTCAATGCAACGAGCTTCAGCGATGACAATGTCATCCAGAACCGTGGCAACGCGTCTAGCTATTCATCCTTTATCCAGGGCTTGCTGCTTGATCCGCACATGCTCTCCGGCCGCTCTCGTTCGGCAACGCTGCTGCGCACGCCTTTCATCGAAGGCTCGCTCGGCGGCGGCATCAATAGTGTCGACGGCCATACAAGGCGCATCGGCGAGGCCGAAATCCAGGGCTTCTCGAACGAGACGATCCCGCTCAGCTTCTTCGGCAACCTGACCTGGGAAGAACTGGTGCTGGACGGCGACTATCGCAACTTTGGCGGCTTCCAGACCAACAACAAGCTCGTCGGCGGCAATGGTTATCTGACGGCAACGGTGACGCCGGACGATCGTGTGGTGGCCTATGTCAACCATGCCAAGAACGATGGAACGCTGAACGCACTGACGGCAGGCTCGTCACTGACGGACTTCCTCAACCTCCTGGGCTTCGGGGTTCGCACCGAAGTCTCTTCGGAATACAATTATCGGCGCAATATCACCGAAACGACCAATGCCGGCCTCGGCTGGAGCCATACCTTCGGCTACGAAAACATATTGAACGGCGCCTTTCTCTATTCGGAAAGCAAATCGCAGACGTCCACCTCTCTTCAGGTAGACGATGCACCGGTTCTCGGTCTGCCTGACCCCGACATCATTCCATTCTTGGACGGGACGGAGGAGCTGTCCTCAAAAGCCTATGTCGCCGCGCTCAGCCATTCCATCGGCAGCGGACCGCTGACTTGGCGGTACGGCATCGAAGGCGGCTGGATCGATGCCAGCGCGACCACCTCCTCTCGCCTTCATGAACTCTTTCCGCTCTTCCCGATCATCCCCGGGACCACCGACGGCCCGGACACATTCAATAACCGCGTCAACATCGCCCGCGCCTACATCGACGTGCTGCACGAGATCACCCCCGAACTCAAAGGCGAGTATGCTCTCTTCGGCACGCAGATGAGCGGCGGCAGCGTCGATGTCAGCCGGCTGGAGCCACGCTTCGGCCTCGCCTGGGCACCGGCCGAGAACCATTGGCTGCGCGCTGCCTTCATGCGCCAGAGCCTCGACACCGGCGTTCCCACTCTTGCCCCGATCGGCATCCTCGGTTTGCAGGCCAACCAATATTCGATCGGCGTCGAGGGTTATACCGATACGGTGGCGCTGCAATGGGATGCCGAGTGGACCGACCGGCTCTTCACCTCGGTCGAATATCAGCACCAGGAATTGCATGATTTCTCGATCGACCTGCCGCTGATCGCGCTGCCTGCGGCAGACAGCCTGCCGCTGTCGCGCGGCAGCATCGACCGCGCCGCCGTCACGGCCAACGTCGCGCTCGGCGCCGGTTTCGGCCTCTCGGCCACCTATGCCTACATGGAATCGGAGAACAAGGACCCGCTGGAGCCGAACTACGGCGGCTCTCTGCCGTTTATCCCGAAGAATTCCGGCCAGATCGCGCTGACCTGGGTCAACGAGGCCAAGGTCAAGGCGACGGTGGCCGCCAATTATGTCGGCGAACGCGACGGCGATGATCTCGGCACCACGCTCGACGATTACTGGAGCCTCGACGCCCACCTGATCTGGGAACCGCTGGACAAGCGCATCGCACTCGAAGCTGCCGCTTATAACCTGCTCGACGAGGAGTTCGAGATCACGCCGGGCGTGCCCGGCTGGGGCCGCGCCTTCAAGGGCACCCTCAAAGTCCGCTTCTGATGCGGGAGCAGGATAAGCCTCGGCAGGCCAGGCCCACCGGGAGTCAGACCGGGAGCCGCCGTCTCAGGCTGCTGATACTGTCGCTGTCGGTGCTGATCGCCATCTCGCTGTTGTCACGCCTGCCCGCCTGGTCGCTGCTGGAGCTCAGAAGCTACGATTACCTCTCGACCGTCGACGATCCACGCCCGCCTCAAGGTGGACCTGTCATCGTTGCGATCGACGAACCGTCGCTTGCCGATATCAACGCCCAATGGCCCTGGCCGCGCAGCCTGCATGCCGAACTCGTGAGACAGCTGCGCGCCGCCGGCGCCCGTGTCATCGGCCTCGACATCATCATGGCCGAACCCTCGAACCCCGGCAATGACGCGGCAATCACCGAGGCCGTCGGTCCCGACACCGTGCTTGCCGGCGACGAAACGCTGATCGAGACGCCGCAGGCCTCGCAACTGATCCGCGCCACGCCGCTGCCGCAGCTGACGCAAGCGGGTGCTGTGACCGGCATCGCCTCGATCGATCTCAGCGGCGACGGCATCTTCCGCCGCATTCCGGGCTATGAGGACGGCTTTGCCGCCATGCTGGCGAAGACGTCGGGAACGCCGGCGGAGATTCTGTCGGCCGGCCGGCTCATCCAGTCCTTCGGCCCGGCCCGCAGCTATCCCACGGTCTCCTACTACCAGGCGCTCGACCCTGAGAATTTGCTGCCGCGGAATTATTTCAAGGGCCGAGTCGTTCTCGTCGGCCTCAGCCTGCAGAATGCGCCCGCGATCGACAAGGGCGGTGTCGATGCCTTTGCGACGCCCTATACGGTTCACACCGGCAAACTCGTCTCCGGTGTCGAGATTCAGGCGACCATCTACGACAATATTCGTGCTGGCCTGTCGATCGCCGAAGCCCGCCTGCCCGCGGTTGCCGCCTGCATCCTGATATCGGTGCTGCTTGCCGCCACGACCGTCTGGCGCTCGACGGGATGGCTGACGATCGTCACCAGTGCGGTGGGCCTCCTCGCCTTCGCCGCCGTAAGCTTTGCCGGCATCCGGCTTGCCCATGTCTTCGTCTCGCCGCTCGGCCCGACGGTCGCCTATATCTCGGTCGTCTTCGGCCAGGCCGCCTTCGATTATGCCGAGGAGCGCCGCAACAAGCGGCAGATCATCCGCGCCTTCGCCCAATACATCTCCCCCGATCTCGTCAAGCGCCTGTCGAACGATCCCTCGCAACTGAAGCTCGGCGGCGAGCGGCGCACGCTCTCGGTGCTGTTCTCGGATGTACGTGGCTTCACCACCATCGCCGAGACGCTGAAGGACGATCCGGAGCAGCTGACCGGTCTGATCAACCGGCTGTTGACGCCGCTCTCCGACGTGGTGATGGATCATGGCGGGACGATCGACAAATATATGGGCGATTGCATCATGGCCTTCTGGAACGCGCCGCTCGACGATCCCGACCATGCCCTCCATGCCGTGCGCGCCTCGCTTGCCATGCAGACAGCGATTTCGAGGCTGAACAACCAGCTGGAGCGGGAAGCGGCAGCGCATGGCGGTAAACCGCACGTCCTGAAGATGGGCGTCGGCATCAATACCGGCGAATGCATCGTCGGCAATATGGGCTCGACCCGCCGCTTCGACTATTCCTGCCTCGGCGACAGCGTCAACCTCGCCTCCCGCCTTGAAGGCGCCTCGAAGAATTATGGCGTAGCGCTGCTGCTCGGCGAGGATACCGCAAGACTGGTCGCCGACACCTACACCGTCGTCGAGCTCGACCGGATCATCGTCAAGGGCCGCACCGTGACGTCGCCGGTCTTCACCGTCCTGCACAAGGCCGATCCGCTGTCCCTCGCCGCCCATCGGGCGTTCATCGATGCAAAATATGCCGGCACGCTCGCGCCATCCGACCACGTCTTCGAGAGGCTGGCTGCTGACATGCCCGAGCTAGCCCCCTATTACGCGATCGTCCGGGATGCGCTGGTTGGCGACGGCGGTGAGTGATCATCCGGGGCAGCGCTAAAACCAGGTTCTGCGCATGGAACCCGTGAAATGAAGCGCGCCCTCAATAGCTTCGTAGCTCGCGCATGTGACGCTCCATTTGGCAGCCGATCACTTCCCGAAGGCGCGCTTGAGCGCATCCACGACCACACGCACGGAGGGGACGTCCTTGATCTCCGAATGCACGACCAACCACACGTCCCTTCCAAGAGCATGTTCCCCCGTGATGCGCTGGAGATCGCCGGATTCCGCGACGGCGAAATCCGGGAGCATGACGACACCGCCACCAAGCCTCGCCGCTGCGGCCTGAAATTCCAGTACCGATGACCTCACCGCTATCGGCCGGCCAGCGGCCAGCTCAATGAGACGAGCCTGCTGCGGCGAGGCGTTCATTGTTTCGTCATAGCCGATGAAGGTCCATTCGGATGGCGCAACGGTTTCGAGGTATGACTTTGAGCCGTAGAGGTCGAAGGTGATCTCGCCAAGCTTGATGATGGAATAGTCGCCATCTTCTGGCCGCGACAACCGCACAGCGATATCTGCCTCCCGTCGGTTCAACGAAGCGAGCCGTTTCTCTCCGACAAGCGTGATCTGGACGGCTGGATGGTCTCGCCGGATGGCCACGATTGGCTGCGCCAGAAGGACGCTCGAAAGCGCTGGAGGAGCGCTGATCCTTACGTGGCCACGCAGTTCAGTCGAGCTGCTGCGACCAAGCTGCTCGATTGCGGCAGTTTGCGTGGCGATAAGCATTGCATGCTTGGCAACCTGTTCCCCATCGGCGGTTAGAACGACGCGCCGTCCGCGACGGTCGATGAGCTTGCGTCCCAGTCTGGCTTCCAGCGATGCAACACGCCGGCTTATTGTCGCATGTTCAACGCCGAGCTGCTTCGCCGCGCCGAGAAACGTTCCGGACCGTGCGAGCGCCAAGAAATGCCGCAGGTCGTCCCAATCGATTTGTGTGAATTCTTTCCCAATCATTGGGAGACAATAGGGAATTTTAACGCATCTCGCCACCGGGTAGTTTGACTGCATCAAGGAGACAAACGATGACAGATCAGATTGTACTGCTGAACTCGCCGGGCGACGTCGCTCAGTTCCAGGTCCAGGATCAACGTGTCCATCCTCCCGGCAACCGCGAGATCCAAATCCGCCATCACGCTATCGGGACCAATTTTCTCGACGTCTATCACCGCAAGGGCATCTACTCGCTGCCCTCATATCCCGCAGTGATCGGCGCGGAGGCCGCAGGCGTCGTCGAAGCTGTCGGCCCCGGCGTCGAGAACTTCAAAGAGGGCGATCATATCGCATATGCGGGACCGCCGGTCGGAGCCTACTGCTCGACTAGGAACATCGCTGCCGACCGTGCGATTAAGCTTCCCAAGGCGATTTCGGCTAAAACGGCGGCAAGTTCGCTGCTCAAAGGCATGACCGCTTACATGCTGTTGACGAAGACCTACAATGTGCATGACGGGAGTTGTGTTCTCATTCATGCGGCCGCCGGTGGACTGGGCAGCATGCTTGTTCGTTGGGCAAAGTCGCTCAATGCCACGGTGATCGGCACGGTCAGTAGCGCTGAAAAGGCGGCGCTCGCCGAATCCTACGGAGCCGATCATCTCGTGGTCGGACGGGGAGCGGATATTGTCACAGAGGTCAAGGGGCTGACGGGCGGAAACGGTGTCGACGTCGCCTTTGACGGAATTGGCGGTGACATGCTTGTTAAAAGCATCCGCTCGGTCCGACCGTTCGGCATGGCTGTCAGCATCGGCCAGGCCGCCGGCCCGGTTCCACCCGTTCCCCTCGAGGAACTCCGGCCAGGCAAGGCGCTCTCTCACCCGAGCATCATGGCTTGGTGCACTGACATCGATAGATATCGTGAGGCCGCTCAAGCGGCGGTCCGGGCGATGGAAACAGGGATCGTCTCTCAGATCGGCGCCGAATACAGCTTGAGAAATGTTGCGACGGCTCATGAAGAAATGGAGTCGGGGCGCTCCGCCGGCAGTATCTTGCTGGTACCTTAGAGCGAGCAAAAATGCGCGACTGTTTTGGGCCTGCGCAAACCGGCCATCCCGAACCTCTACGGCGGCCTCAAGTCCGGAGTTCGCCGAGGGTGTACATGTTGGTCGGTGCGCCATGCAGCATCACTTCGCGGTCGAAATGGAAGCCGTATTTCTCGAGAATGCGCTTTGAAGCGACATTGATGGGGCGGACCAACCCGATCACCCGCTCCGCATGCAGATCGTCGAAGGTAAAGGTCAGTGTTTCCCGGACCAGCTCCGTGGCATATCCCTGCCCCCAGCTTTCGGGGTGCAGATGATACGAAAGATTGAGGCCGCCGAATTCCTTCGAAACGGTCACGCCGCCGAAACCGATCAGCGCGCCGTTCGCTTCGACCGCCCAACGCCCGAACCCATGATCTTTCCAATGCCCGATATCACGGGCAAGCCGCGCAGCACTTTCATCGGGCGAGTCGGGCCGCGGCACGGGTCGGTGTGCGACCAGCTCCGGTCGGGAGAAAAGCTCGGTCAGGAAAAGAATATCCGTTGATGCAGGAGCCCTGAGCCTCAATCGCGCTGTACGCCTCATTGCCGGCGACGCGGCGCCATTGAGTTCTTTATCGGACATTGTCTACCTCTTCATCGAGGACGGGATATCCTCGGCGCCCCTCATCTAGGCGCGGCATCCGCCAACGCCCCTCATCCTGAGGCGCGCAGGCCAAAGGCCGGAGCCTCGAAGGACACGCCGCAACGCCGCTCCTTGCACCCATCAACAGCCCGAACACATGCCGCTCGCCGTTCGAGTCCTTCGGAGCATGTCGGGACGAGGCTCTCTTGGGCGTTGCCATTCTCAGATGGCGAGATTTCTGGGAGACGATCAAGTTCTTTCGCGCTATGAAGAGCCATCATCGATCCCGCGCAGACCCCGAGGTCACTCTCATGGCTTTGAAAGTTCTTTTCATTGGCGGCACCGGCCAAATCTCCTATCCATGCGTTGAGCGGGCCGTTGCCCAAGGCCATCATGTCAGCGTCTTCAATCGTGGCTTGAGAAGCAACCCGTTGCCTGCGGGGGTGACCTCGATCGTCGGCGAACTGGGATCGCGCGACTATGCCGATCTCGCCAAGGCCAACTATGATGTCGTGTGCCAGTTCATCGCCTTCACGCCCGATCAGGTCGCGCGCGACATCGAACTGTTTGCGGACAATTGCGGTCAGTACATTTTCATCTCTTCGGCCTCGGTCTATGAAAAGCCGCCGCGTCACTATTTGATTACCGAGGAGACCCCGGCGATCAATCCTTACTGGCCCTACAGCCAGGCCAAGATTGCCGGCGAGGAGTTGCTCAAGAAGTCCATCAAACTCGCCTGGACGATCGTCCGTCCCAGCCACACCGTTCGCACCGGCCTGCCGATCATGATGGGCGACAGCGACGTCATGGCGAGACGCATGCTGGATGGCGAGCCCACCATCGTGGCGGGCGACGGCCACACGCCGTGGACACTGACCCGCGCGGTCGATTTCGCAATGCCTTTCGTCGGACTTTTCGCCAAGGAGGCAGCGCTAAATGAGATTTTCCATATCACCTCCGATCGCGCACATATCTGGGACGACATCCAAAAGACCATCGCAAGATTGCTGGGCGTCGAGGCGAAGATCGTCCACATTCCGACGGACACCCTGATCAAATACAATCCGGAGTGGGTAGGCCCACTGCTCGGCGACAAGGCCTGGACGGCAATCTTCGACAATTCGAAGGTCAAGCGCGTGGCCGGCGATTTCACCTGCGCCGAGAGCCTGGAAGAAATTCTGGCCGAGCCGATCATGTACCTCAAGCAGCGCCTGGCCAAAAGCCGTCCGCCAAGGGGTGAACTTGATGCTCTGATCGACAGGATCTGCGCTGCCCAAGGCGCTCTCGGCTAGGCATGTACTTCGGGTGTTCGCCAGCTCTGGCATGATGTTGAAAAGTGTGTGCGGTTTTCTCATGACATCATGCTCTAACTCTTAAGAACAGGATTCAGATTAGGCCGAGCGGGCCTAAAATCATCCTGTTCTAGGCCACGGCCACGATGACATGCGCCTGAATTTTGGCAGCAACCTCGCCGCCGCCATGCCTGTCTGCAATCGCGGATGCAGCGTAGTCGGTCGCAGCCTCCAGTTTTCCTGCCTCTCTGGCTTCGATCTCATTGCGAAGAAGCGTGCCCTGACAATAGGCAACGGCCGGAATGCGGGGCGAGGATGCGCGGCTTTGTTCGGCCCTCGTTTCGATCACCACATGGGAGAAACCTGCGCCCTCCAACTCCGACCGGATCAGGTCCTTGTCGTGGTAGCCATGCGGCGTGCGTGCCAGGAAGCGCGGCGGAGCGTTCGGAAAAATCCTGGCGAGAGCATTCGTCACATCATTCGCAAACACATTCTCTTCGATGCGATCCCATACGCTCAGCAAAAAACGTCCTCCTGATTTCAGGACCCGCCTTGCTTCGCGGTAGGCAGCCGGCCGGTCGGGAAAGAACATCGCCCCGAACTGACAACAGACGAGATCGAAGGCCGCATCCTCAAACGGTAGCGCCAGAGCATCCGCCTGGCGCCATTGGATGCGGCTGTCGGGCGTTTGCCGGGAAGCGGCATAGTCGAGCATCGGCTGGTTGAGGTCGCTGACAACATAGCTTGCGCCTGACGACAATCTTGGCGCCAATACGCGGGTAACGACCCCGGTGCCCGCGGCGGTTTCCAACACGGCGCTCGGCGAGAAGGATGCCGCCCGCCCCGCAAGATCCGCAGCGTAAGGTTCGAAAATCAACGGAACCATATAGCGGTCGTAGTTTTCCGGAACCGAGCCTGCGAACACCTTATCCGTTTCCAGCATTGCCATCACTATCCCTTCCGATGGCTCAAAGATTAGCATGGAATGACGTGTTGAGGGCCTGTTTTCGCCCGAGCGACGTTCAGCAGCGTCTGCGGCAATGTCGGTTGACCAACTCTCCGGTCGGAGATGACAACGCCGCGGATTCTTCAATTCGGTGCTGGAAACCCTGCAGCCTTATTATTCCAGGCGGCGCGCTTCCATCGGCGCGTCCTGCCTGAACCCCTCGAAATAGCGGCCGCCATGCAAGGCAAGCTCGCGGTCGGCCAAAGCCAGAAATCGCGTAGCGTCGCCCTCTGCCGCCAGCCTGAACGCCGCGTCGAATTCGATTGCCAATTGTGCATCGAGCGCTCTTATGAGACGCGGCGCCCACTTTCCGCGGCCGGCCCACGCGCCACGCCCGAGGAGGATGAGGTCGGCGAGTTTCTGATAGAGCTGCGCAGCGATGGCCGCGATCTCTTCGGGCGGGCGCGACCCGCGCAGATCGTCGGCAAGATCGGTGACGTGATAGCGCAGCATGTCGTAGCTTGCGCCGGCAAGAGGTTTTGGCCCTGCTGCGAGCATGCTTGCGGCCCTGGCCTGAACGATGCGTGCGCTGTCGAAATCCAGGCCCACGATGCTACCGGTCGCCACCATGGTGACCATGACGGGGCAGCCGCTCTCCGCATCGGCATGAAGATAATGCGCCAGCGTCTGTTCGTCGTGGACGAAGGCCTCGACCGGGAAACCGTCCTCAGTGAACGACTCCCGCGAGGCTCTTTCCAGCGATGGGAACACGACCACGAGATCAATATCCGAAAACGCAGTCCCATCGCCACGCATGAGCGAACCAGCCACGTAGGCGAAAGCCGCCCCGGCAAAGCGGCTGGTGACGCAACGACGGGCAACGGCCAGCGCCCGCTCCGCAAGAATATGCTTCTGGATATCGTCCATGATTTCATCCTCGAATGCGGGACACGGGCGGCAACAAAAAACCCGCTCGTCTCCGGCGGGTTGGTCTTAGCGGCAATGAACGGAATTCAGTTCACGCGTCTAACACCCACCGCGGCGCGATGGTCGTAGACTGTGTTGAAACTGCAAAAATCCTGCTCATGGCCAACGTTAACCTGCGACCTTGACAGCGTCAATGCACCGAAGCGGGACGCCCGGGACGCTTCCCCGGCGCGATGTTTTCCGTCTAAGATGCGGCAAGACTCGAAAACAGAAAGAGCCCGCTCATGTCCGATCCCGCAACCGTCATCCCGCTTCCGCAACCGGTTTTGCTGCCGGTCGAGGGCAGCGCCGAGCGTTTTCCGGTGCGCCGCGTCTATTGCGTCGGGCGCAACTATGCCGACCATGCGATCGAGATGGGTCATGATCCCACCCGCGAGCCGCCCTTCTTCTTCCAGAAGAATGCCGATAACCTGCTGCCGGCGGGCAATGCCTTCCCCTATCCGCCACTCTCGAAGGACGTGCATTACGAGGTCGAATGTGTGCTTGCGCTGAAATCCGGCGGCGCCAACATTAAGGCCGCAGACGCGCTCGACTGCATTTACGGCTATGCCGTCGGCGTCGATTTCACCCGCCGCGATCTGCAGGGCGAGGCCAAGAAGCTCGGCCGTCCCTGGGAGGTCGGAAAGGCCTTCGAACATTCCGCCCCCGTCTCGTCGATCGTTCCGGCAAGCCGCCTCGGCCACCCCTCGCAGGCAAATATCTGGCTGGAACAGAACGGCAAGCGTGTCCAGGACGGCGATCTCAACCAGATGATCTGGAAGGTGCCGGAGATCATCGCCGAACTGTCGAAGCTCTTCACGCTGGCGCCGGGCGATATCATCATGACCGGCACGCCTGCCGGCGTCGGTGCGGTCGCCAGGGGCGATCGCATCAGTTGCGGCATCGACGGCGTCGCCACCCTATCGGTCGAGATCGTCTGAGGAGCGAGCCATGCCCGTCTATGCGCTCGGCGGATCAACGCCGAAACTTGCCGCTGCCGGCCTCTATTGGATCGCACCGGATGCCAATATTATCGGCGAGATCGAGCTCGGCGAGAATGTCGGCGTCTGGTTCGGCGCCGTGCTGCGCGGCGACAACGAGAAGATCACCATCGGCGAAGGCACCAACATCCAGGAAGGTGTGATGGCCCATACCGACATGGGCTTCCCGATGACAACAGGCAAAGGCTGCACCATCGGCCACCACGCCATCCTCCACGGCTGCACGCTCGGAGACAACGTGCTGATCGGCATGGGCGCCACCATTCTGAATGGCGCGAAGATTGGCGACAACTGCCTTGTTGGCGCCAATGCGCTGGTGACCGAAGGCAAGCAATTCCCCGATAATTCCCTCATCGTCGGAGCACCCGCCCGCGTCGTGCGTGTGCTCGACGAGGCGGCAATCGAAGCCATCCGCCGCTCGGCGGAAAACTACATCGCCAACTGGCAACGCTTCGCCCGCGATCTCAAGCAGATCGGGTGATCGGGCCGGCAGAATCGGGGAACACGTGCTTGAGTTTCGGCGAAAGCGGCTGATTGCGCGACGCCTCTGCATCCCGCATTCTGGATGTCAGAGAAGTTCCGCCATTGCCGCAATGACGGCCCGAGGCTGATTTCGTTGAAAAACCGCCTTATTCGGCAGCTTCGAGAAACTGGCTGTTTCGTGAGGAAGAGGCAAGCGCCTGAACCCTGGCTTCCGCCTTGGCGATCAGCTGATAGAATTCGTCCTGCGCTTCGACATCCAGTTGAATGACGGCATTGACGTCATCGGGCGTATCGCAAACGCAGGCGATTGCCGAAATGGGACAGATGCCGCCTGGGTAACGCTTGCCGGTTCCGGTATAGGCGCGACGGCCCCAACGCTCGGAATAAACCGTCTCTTCTCGCTCGAGATGCAGGATTGTTCCCTTGCAGGCGGTCACAATGGCCGCCTTGCCGTAAGCGAACCAATGATAGTTCAGCTTCCGGAGAATATATTTGCCGGTGATATCCTCGCCAGCCAGTTCGGCAGGGTTTTCAATCATTCTGATCATGAAGGCTTCCCTCAACGTTTTCAGAATATCCTTCATCTCTGCTTACGCGACAAGTCAAAAAACGCTGCTTTTGGAGACACTTAGTCACAAAGTGTTTCCGATTCTTACATAAATCATTCGTTGGGCCGTGTGTCGGGTACACAATTCCTCGTCGAATTTGCCGTACCTGCACTCGATTTCGGCATTGTTCGAGGTGGCGGCGACGTCACTGTCCCCTTGTGTTTTTCTGCCTGGGCTCGATATGTCTCCCTGACTGGTCCGAAGACCGTTCCGTTTTTTCCTCCCAGAAAACGACCGCTGTTTCGCCAAATTGCCACCAGCAGGAGAATTTCATGGTCGACGCGATCAACCCCATCTCCGCCACCGCCCCGTCCGAACCCACTAAGGTCGGCACCAGCACATCGATCGGCTCCGAACCCGACAATGCCTGGGTCGCCAGCCCGCCAGTCGCAGATCACCGCCGATCAGATGGCACTCAAGAAGGAAACCGAAAGCGATTTCATCCCGCACGCGAATCTGATCGTCCACGACGAGGAGAACTCACAGAAGCGGTTTGCGCACGCGGCATCGGAAGAAGGGGAAGAAGCTGGGCATCAAGCGGAGCAACCGGTCTTGTCAGGCGAAAGCGAGCGGATCGGCACCCGCAATTTCGACGACGACACCCCGTTCGGAGAGCGCGTCGTCATCGTCTGATGTCCGCGCAATTACCGCTCGCCCTGAAGCTGAGCTTCGATGGCCACCTTGTCGACCACCGACCAGACCTCGACGATCTTTCCGTCGCGAAATTCGTAGATGACGTTCTCGGCGAAGGTCACTCGCCTGCCGTTCACATCGATGCCGAGGAATTCTCCCTTGGGCGTGCAGTCGAAGCTCAGCCGGCACGCTAGGTAAGGCGGGTCAACGACTAGCATTAGCACATTGAAACAAAGGTCCGGAATATCATCGAAATCGCGCTCCAGCATGGCGATGTAACCCGACAACCCGATCTGTCGCTCGTTGTGAATCGCGTCGCGGGCGACGAACTGCCCGAGGTTCGGCCAGTCCTGCCTGTTGAGGCAGGCGATGTAGTCGCGATAGAGATCCACAAGTTTGGTTTTCGTCATGGTTCGTTCCAGGCTTGGCAACAGCTCGGCGGTGAAGATAGTGCCGGAACCGGTGCTTGTCAGCGGCGAGCGCGCCCTTTCGAAGCGCGGCGCCCTCTGACGCCAGCGCTGAACGGCTCTCATCGAGTTACCTGAGCTCCCTTGTGTTTTGCCGCTTCGGCTCACTCACGAGTTTGAAGGAGCCAATATTGCCGCGCCCTCTTCGCCCGAGGAACGGCAGGCCTGGTCTCTTGCAGGAGACTTCCCAGTCTGCGAGACGGGACCATTCGCGGCCGAGCCTGGGCGGTCGGCGTTAGGCACCTTGGCGATGCGATTGAACGACGACGCGTCTGGTTCAGGAGAACTCACCTGCGCGAGGACCAGCAAGCGTCACGCGCCAGCCCGTTCGCGATTGGAAATCCTGCGTGGCCAGAAACGTATAGCCGGTTATGCGCCAGGGCTTCACGGCGCTGGTCAGATTATCCAGCACAAAATCGCCGCCGTCCGTCCGGGCAATGAGAACGACATGGTTTTGATCATGCGGTCCGATGACCACGGAAAGCGCCAACCGGTTCGAGGGAAACCCAGCCTCGATCAGGTCCTTCATCTTCTGGAGGGCGTAGTCCTCACAGTCGCCACGGCCGGCGACCGGTAGTGACCAAACATCCTTGGATCCGGATGAGGGGCGATCTTCTGCGGGAATGATGCGTCCATTTACAGCACGATTGACCTTTTGAAGAAGCGCCATGCCTGCCGCGTCGTTCAGCTGTTGCGCCGCCATCCTGCCGCACAGCCATTTGTACTTGGCGCAGGCTGCGCCGAATCCCACAGGTGCGCCGATGCTTCTCGTCACAGGTAGCGATGACCCGGCAACAGCCTGAAAAGCCAGGAGAATGAATGAGATAGCAGCAAGAGAAAAGAGACGCGCCATAGCGGATTCCCCTTATTTGTATCGTCACGATAACAGAGTCGGTATAAAAATTTATTAAAATTTTATACTTACGAATTTAACCTTATTATATAACTGACACAGATTAACTATTGTTTATTCTTAACGTTAGTTGATCGTTAGTATACGAACTCTCTCCATTAACATTCGGTTAACCTTGGGAGACGGTTGAAATGATCAGCAGAGCATCGAAATTGGGCATTGCCTTAGCTTCGCTTCTGGCAAGCAGCAGCTTGGCAACCGCAGCCCCGGCAGTGGTTAACTGCAACAGCGCAGTTCGCGGCACACTCGAATACAGGCTGTGCATGCCGACCAAATCAATTCCGGCCGGCAGCAAGTTCAGCCCGAGAGATAGCGACCCCAGCAGCCAGGGCACCGGCAGCGGCAAGAAAACATCGAGCACCGGGTCGACTGCCGAAAACAGCGGCAACCAGGTTGCTGACGGTGGCGGAAACGATACCGGCGGCGGAGATGACACCGGCGATGGCAAGGACCACGATCACCACGGCGGCAAAGACCACGATCATCACGGCGACAAGGACCACGATCATCACGGCGACAAGGACCGCGATCACCACGGCGACAAGGACCGCGATCACCACGGCGACAAGGACCGCGATCATCACGGCGACAAGGACCGCGATCATCACGACGGCGACAAGGGCAAGGATCACGGTCACGGCAAGGGCGACAAAGACGGTTCGGGCAAGAGCGACAACGGCGGCTCCGGCAAGAGTGACAACGGCGGCTCCGGCAAGAGCGACGATGGCGGCTCCGGCAAGAGCGACAATGGCGGCGCCGGCAAGAGTGACAATGGCGGCTCCGGCAAGGGCGACAATGGCGGCTCCGGCAAGGGCGACAACGGCGGCTCCGGCAAGAGTGACAATGGCGGCTCCGGCAAGGGCGACAATGGCGGCTCCGGCAAGAGCGACAATGGCGGCTCCGACAAGGGCGACAATGGCGGCTCCGGCAAGAGCGACAATGGCGGCTCCGACAAGGGCGACAATGGCGGCTCCGGCAAGAGCGACAATGGCGGCTCCGGCAAGAGCGACAATGGCGGCTCCGGCAAGAGCGACAATGGCGGCTCCGGCAAGAGCGACAATGGCGGCTCCGGCAAGAGCGACAATGGCGGCTCCGGCAAGAGCGACAATGGCGGCTCCGGCAAGAGCGACAATGGCGGCTCCGGCAAGAGCGACAATGGCGGCTCCGGCAAGAGCGACAATGGCGGCTCCGGCAAGAGCGACAATGGCGGCTCCGGCAACGGCTCCGGCAAGGGCGACAATGGCGGCTCCGGCAAGGGCGACAACGGCGGCTCCGGCAAGGGCGGCTCTGAATCCAAGCCGGACTAAGCTTATCCGCGCAGAAACGAAAAAGGTGAGGCCGGTCTCCGGCCTCGCCTTTTTGAGTCATCGCTTTGTATATCGATCGGTAGCAAGTACCGTGAGGGAACCAACGCGCGGATCGTTACCGCCGCTCGGCGAGCGCGAGCCTGCAGCCTTGCATATATGGGGGCAAACCGCGAATGCACTCTGCACAAGCGAAGGGTAATGAAGGATGCGCCGTGTAGCCCCCTCACCTACGCTCAGCGCATTTGAGGCTTGCGGGCATCCCTCGCTTCACGCCGCGCAGGTCTCGCACAATCCGCGGATCTCGATCGTCGTCTTCTCCGGCTTGAACTTCTGCCCGCGCACCCAGCTCATCAGCCGGTGGTCGACCTCGTGGTCGTGGAATTCCGTCACCTGGCCGCAGCTTTCGCAGATGGCGAAGGCGACGATGCCGTGGCTGTGGCAGTCGTCGCCGGGATGGGCACAGGCGACGAAGGAATTGATGCTTTCGAGCCGGTGCACGACGCCGTATTCGAGCAGTTTTTCCAGCGCCCGGTAGACTTGCAGCGGCGCGCGAAAACCGTGGTCGCGTAGCTTGTCAAGGATGGTATAGGCGCTGAGCGGCCCTTCGGCCTTTTCGAGCACATCAAAGACCAGCGACTGGTTCTTGGTGAGTTGCGGTGTCGTCATGAGCCTTGTCCTTGCATGACCGCGCGGTGCCGCCTGACGGGAAGCAGGCTGAACATGAAGAGGATCAGCGCCGCGACCACGATCGAGGGGCCCGACGGCGTGTCGTAGGTGAGCGAGCCGAACAGCCCGCCGACAACGGCCACAGCTCCGATAAGCGAGGAGAGCACCGCCATGATCTCCGGCGTCGCCGAAAAGCGCCGAGCCGCAGCCGCCGGAATGATCAGCAGCGAGGTGATGAGCATGATGCCGACGATCTTCATGGCGATGGCAATGACGACGGCCATCAGCAGCATAAAGAACAGCCGCGCGCGCTCCGGCTTCAGCCCCTCGGCCTCGGCAAGCTCGGCATTGACGGTTGCCGCGAGCAGCGGCCGCCAGAGCCAGGCCATTGCCACGAGCACGAAGAGCCCGCCACCCCAGATCAGCGCGATGTCGGTCGGGGAAACGGCGAGAATATCACCGAACAGGAAGGCGATGAGATCGATCCGCACCCAGCTCATGAAGGCGACCATGACCAGGCCGATTGCCAGTGTGGCATGCGAGAGGATGCCGAGCAGCGCATCGGCCGACAGCGCCTGGCGCTTCTGCAGGAAGAGCAGCAGCACCGACACGAGCGCGGCGACGGCAAAGACCGCCAGCGTCAGATTGAGTTCGAAGAGCAGCGACAGCGCGACGCCGAGCAGCGCCGAATGAGCGATCGTATCACCGAAATAGGCCATGCGCCGCCAGATGATGAAGCAGCCGAGCGGCCCCGTCGTCAGCGCCAGGCCGACGCCGGCAAGGATGGCGCGCACGAAGAAATCGTCAAGCATGGCGGCCCTCCCCACTGTGAGAATGGGCATGCGAGTGCTCATGTCCATGGTGATCGTCATGATCATGAGCGTGGTCGTGCGCATGATCGTGGTCATGCGCGTGATGTCCGTCGTCGGGGTGGCAGTGATCGGTGACCGTGCCGTCGGCATGCTGCACGCGCCCATCCGGCAGGTGCGTATGGTCGTGGTGATGGCTGTAGACGGCAAGCGTCTGCGCCGCCCGGCTGCCGAACAGGCGCACATATTCCGGGCTGCGGCTGACAGCCTCCGGCGTGCCGCGGCAGCAGACATGGCCGTTGAGGCAGATGACCGTATCGGTCTCGGCCATGACGACGTGGAGATCGTGCGAGATCAGCAGGATGCCGCAGCCAGTCGCATTGCGGATCGACTTAATAAGGTCGTAGAGCGCGATCTCGCCTGAGAAATCAACCCCCTGCACCGGCTCGTCGAGCACCAGCAGATCGGGTTTGCGGGCAATCGCGCGGGCCATCAGCGCCCGCTGGAATTCGCCGCCGGAGAGATGCTGCACCTCGGCATCAAGCATATGAGCGACGCCGGCGGATTCGAGCGCCGAAAGCATGTCACGCTCCGGCAGCGGGCCGGTCAGCGTCATCAACCGGCGCACCGAAAGCGGCAGCGTCCAGTCGATTGAGAGCTTCTGCGGGACGTAGCCCACTTTGAGGCCGGCCTTGCGCTCCACCCTGCCCTCATTGGGCTTCAACACGCCGATCGCCGCCTTGGCGCTGGTCGACTTGCCGGAGCCGTTCGGCCCGATCAGCGTGACGATCTCGCCGCGCGACACGGAAAATTCGACGCCGCGCACCAGCCAGCGGCCGTTGCGAAGGACGCCGACATTCTCAAGCGAAACCAGCGGTTCGGCCCTGATACCAGCGGGGGGCTTTGCGGGAGAGAGCATCAAATTTTCCGAAAGTGCTGTTGCGTCCTGCTATCGCACACGTTATAGCATAACGCAATTGATGTAATAACATAACAATTTGAATTCAAGCGGAGCATGCCAATGAAACGCGCCTTGGGGTCTGCCCTCAAAATGCTGGCCCTCAGAATGCCGGTTCTTGCAATCCCGGCTTTGGTAATCCCCGCTCTGTTCTTTGCCGGCACGATGCGTGCGGCGGATGCGCCTGTCGTCGTCACCTCGATCAAGCCGATCCATTCGCTGGTCTCGGCGATCATGCAAGGTGTGGGCGAGCCGGAACTGATCGTCGACGGCGCCGCCTCGCCGCACACCTACAATCTGAAGCCCTCGAACGCGCGGGCCTTGCAGGAAGCCAAGGTGATCTTCTGGGTTGGCCCCGGCCTCGAGGCCTTCCTCGAAAAACCGCTGCAGGCTCTGGGTTCGGATGCCAGCATCGCAGCACTCGACGACGCGCCCGGCCTCGTGAAGCTGCCGTTTCGCGAGGGCGGCGCATTCGAGCCGCATGACGACGGCGATGAACATAGCGAGGCCGAAGCCGCACATGGCGCCGAAGCCGACCATGATCACGACCACGGCGCCTTCGACACACATCTCTGGCTCGATCCGATGAACGCCAAGGCGATGGCCACCATGATCACCACGACGCTGGTCGCCGCCGATCCCGCCAATGCGCTGACCTATCAGGCCAATGCCAAGGCGCTGGACGACCGGCTGACGGCGCTGGACAAGGAGATCGCCGCCGCCGTCGCTCCCGTCAAGGACAAACCTTTCATCGTCTTCCACGACGCCTACCAATATTTCGAGCACCGCTACGGCATCCGCGTCGCCGGCTCGATCACCGTCAGCCCGGAAACCATCCCCGGCGCCGAGCGCGTCTCGGAAATCCACAGCAAGGTTGGCGAGCTTGGCGCAACTTGCGTCTTTGCCGAGCCGCAGTTCGAGCCGCGGCTCGTCGATGTCGTCATCGAGGGCACACGCGCCAAGTCAGCCGTGCTCGACCCCGAAGCCGCTACGCTGAAGGCCGGTCCTGATCTCTACTTCACCCTCATGCGCGGCATCGCCAACAGCATGAAGGACTGTCTCTCCAACGCATGACCACCATGCGGCGACGCGCGGAGAGAGCTGAGGCGGAAAGAGGCGGACAACCCCGTTCCGCTTTTTTTCGGCAATTCATAGGTAATGATATAACATTAATAATAATCTGATGAGGTCCCATGAACAACAGACTTCCCGTCACGGTGCTTTCAGGTTTTCTCGGCGCCGGCAAGACGACGCTACTCAACCATGTGCTCGTCAATCGCGAGGGTCTGCGCGTCGCCGTCATCGTCAACGACATGGGCGAAGTGAACATCGACGCTAGTCTGGTGCGCGATGGCGGCGCCAATCTCTCGCGCACGGAGGAGCAACTGGTCGAGATGACCAATGGCTGTATTTGCTGCACGCTGCGCGACGACCTGCTGAAGGAGGTACGCCAGCTCGCCGATCAGGGCCGCTTCGACTACCTGCTGATCGAATCCACGGGCGTCGCCGAGCCCCTGCCCGTCGCCACCACCTTCGAATTTCGCGACGAGAACGGCCAAAGCCTTTCGGACGTCGCAAGGCTCGATACGATGGCGACGGTCGTCGATGCCGCCAATCTGCTCGCCGACTACGCATCGGCCGATTTCCTCGCCGACCGCGGTGAAACGGCGGGCGACGGCGACGACAGGACCATCGTCGACCTGCTGGTCGAGCAGATCGAATTCGCCGATATCGTGGTGCTGAACAAGATCGGCACGGCAAGTGAGACGGAACACGACGCCGCGCGGAAAATCATCATCGGCCTCAACCCCGATGTGAAGCTGATCGAGGCGGATTTCGGCAAGGTGGCGCTCAAGGAGGTGCTCGGCACCGGCCGCTTCGACATATCAAAGGCGGAGACCCATCCGCTCTGGTACAAGGAACTGCACGGTTTTCGCGACTATGTGCCGGAGACCGAAGAATACGGTATCCGCTCCTTCGTCTATCGCGAGAAGCGTCCCTTCCATCCGGCAAAATTGCAAGCCCTTCTCGACAGGACATGGCCGGGCGTGGTGCGCGCCAAAGGCTTCTTCTGGTTGGCGACGCGCCCGCATCACGTCGGCGAAATCAGCCAGGCGGGCGCGATCGTCCGCACCGGCAAGATGGGTCTGTGGTGGGCATCGGTGCCGCGCGGACAATGGCCGGACGAGCCGGGCTTCCTGCGCGCCATCAGCCCCTATCTCGACCCCGTCTGGGGCGACCGTCGCCAGGAAATCGTCTTCATCGGCGCCGACCCCATGGACGAGACCTGGATCAGAAGAGAGCTCGACGCCTGTCTCGTCGAAACCGAAGTCTTCGCGCCCGAGCGCTGGCGAAACCTGCCCGACCCTTTCGCCAGCTGGAACCGCCAGGCGGCATGAAGGCAACGGCAATCAAACCCTACCGCTGCGTCTGCACGGAGTGTGATCCGTTGCCACCGATCAAGGGGCTGCATCCGTCGGCGCATGATGAGGATGTAAAGGTCGATGCCGGAAGTCCGAAGGGGTTGCTTGGCATCATCGCCGCCGTGCGCCGGAAGAATTAGCGCAGGCGTCACCTCACCCCACCCTCATCCCTGTGCTCGTCACAGGGATCCAGCCCACCCTCATCTCTGTGCTCGCTACAGGGATCCAGAGCGCCCAAGTCCTTACCGCGCGGACGCGCGGTGGCTGGATTCCTGTGACAGGAACAGGAATGAGCAGTGGGGGAAGCGATGGCGCTCTATCGAGACAAAATACCCACTCCAGCCAGGATCTCCACATTACTCCCAAAATCTGAAAGGGCGGCCGAAGCCGCCCTCCTCATATCCACCAATCAGCGACCAGCAATAATGCTGGAGATCACACCGCTGGTGACGCCGATCAGCAGGTAGTCGTTGTCGGCCCGGACCCAGCGATAGCCGCACGGCGGCGCAGCCAGCCGGTAGCGGCGGTAGTCGTTGACGTCGTGAAACCGGCGGCGCTCGCTGGCGTTGACGCGGTACCCCTTCTTCCAGTGCAGCCGGACGACCGTTTTCTCGACGATCACCTTCTTCTGCACGACGACAGGCGGACGGCGATAATCATCGGCGCTGGCTTGGGAGACAACCATCGGGGAGAGAAGGAAGGAAGCGGAAAGGAGAGCTGCAAAAATCTTTTTCATGTGGGGTTCCTCGTGTTGGGCACGGGCGAGAACTAGGCCCGAAAAGATGAACCGAAACTGAAATTTAAATTAAACTTTCGTAACGGAATCTGTAGCCTGTAGCTCGGCGCTTATATTTTAGATTAGCCTTATACGCCATGCCGAGCAGCCGTTTTATTCGAGACGTCGTGATCGGCGGAGTCCGAAGATCGGATTCGATTTTCGGAAGGATTGGGCGCAGATTCAAAATCATGGAGCGTTTCTCCGCGGACCCGATCAGGAGCTTTGCGCCGCCGGACCGTCGTGCGGGATCGCTCGATAACAATGGAGGAAACCTATGCCCGGCATCAGCATGCGTTACATCGTCGACGACGTCGACGCCGCGTTGGAATTCTATACGAAACATCTTGGCTTCTCGATTGCGCTTCACCCCGCGCCCTCCTTCGCCATCCTGACCAAGGACGGGTTTCGTCTGCTCGTCAGCGGCACGACGGGACCGGGCGGAGCTTCCCAGCCAATGCCCGACGGGCGAAAACCTGAACCCGGCGGATGGAATCGCATCCAGATCGAGGTCGGCGACCTGGAGGCGGAGGTCGCGACGCTGCGCCAGGCGGGCGCGCGTTTTCGCAACGAGATCGTGCAAGGCATGGGTGGCAAGCAGATCGTGCTCGATGATCCGGCCGGAAACCCGATCGAACTCTTCGAGGCGCCGAAGAGATGAACGCCACGGCATCGATCATGCGGTCGGCTGCGCCCTCTTGTGCACCGCATCGGGCAACCGCGCACATCATCTGACGCGGTGGGCCGGCATCGGCATCATCACTGGAAGAACGGCGGCTGCGCCTTGCTACATGTGTGCGAGCGTGTAGTTTCGGGCTAGCATCATTTCAGAGGTAGGGAAAACATGTCCGAATCCGCGGGCGGGCTCTTCGACTATGTCGGGATACTAGCCGTGCTACTTCTCGTCGCAGCCAATGGCTTCTTCGTCGCCGCCGAATTCGCGCTGGTCTCGGTGAGGCGCAGTCGTGTCACCGAACTTGCCGCGGCCGGCCGCATGAATGCCTCAGCCCTTCAGCGCGCCGTCGACAATCTCGACGCCAACCTCGCAGCCACCCAGCTCGGCATCACCATCTCGTCGCTGGCGCTGGGCTGGGTCGGCGAACCGGCGCTTGCCCACCTGGTCGAACCTCTGCTGTCCTGGCTGCCCGGACAATGGGCGACCACAGGTGCACATACCGTCGCCATCGTCATTGCCTTCGTCATCATCACAGCACTTCACATCGTGCTCGGCGAGCTTGCACCGAAAAGCCTGGCGCTTCAGCGCAGCGAAGCCACTTCGCTTGCCGTGGTGCGTCCGCTCGGGCTTTTCCTGGTGCTGTTCAAGCCGGCGATCTTTGCTCTGAACGGCATGGGGAACCTGGTTTTGCGGGGTGTGGGTCTTCGTGCCGGAACCGGGGAATCGTCGTTCCATTCGCCGCAGGAGCTCAAGCTGCTGGTCGCCGAAAGCCAGGAGGCCGGCCTTCTCAACCAGGTGCAGCAGCAGCTTGTCGAGCGAGTCTTCAACATCGGCGACAGGCCGATCTCCGACATCATGACCCCGCGTCTCGATATCGAATGGTTCGACGCCGATGACAGCGAGGCGGAGATCCTGAAAACCATCCGCGAATGCAGCCACGAACAATTGCTGGTCGCCCGCGGCTCGATCGACGAACCGATCGGCATGGTGTTGAAGAAGGATCTTCTCGACCAGGTTCTCGACGGCGGCAAGGTCCGGCCGATGGCGGTGATCAAGCAACCGCTGGTGCTGCACGAGGGCACCTCGGTCGTGCGTGTGCTCGACAGTTTCAAGGCCTCACCTGTCCGGCTCGCCATCGTTATCGACGAATATGGCAGCCTCGAAGGCATCGTCACCCAGACAGATCTGCTCGAAGCCATCGCCGGCGATCTGCCGGGATCCAATGAGGAGCCCGACATCGTCGTGCGGGAAGACGGATCGCTGTTGATCGATGCAATGATGCCGGCCTTCGACGCCTTCGAACGGCTGGGCCTGCGCGATCGCCCGGATGCGGATTTCCATACGCTTGCGGGCTTCGCGCTGCACCAGCTCCAGCATATCCCCGAAGCCGGCGAAACCTTCGTGTTCGACAGCTGGCGTTTCGAAGTGCTCGACATGGACGGCATGCGCATCGACAAGATGCTGGCTACGCGCATCCCCGCAGACGGGGTGGGAGCCTAAAGAATTTCGGTTTTTCTCCCACTCAGAAATGCTTAGTTTACTGATTTTTGCGCTATTCTGGACGCTACCGCTGCGGACCTTTGAAAGCGCTCTAGCTTACCGCCAGCGTCCAAAGCATTCCCGATATCGCACAGGCAAGCAACGTCGTGATGACCGATGTCTTGAACCGGAAGATCGCGATGGCGGCGGCGGCCGACAGCGCCATTGCCGCCGGCACGGCCGATTGCAGCACGGGGATATCGAGCCGCAGGCCGCCAAGGCGGACGGTCGCGACCTCGGCAAACAGCGTGTGCAGGCCAAACCAGATGGCGAGGTTGAGAATGACCCCGACCACAGCCGCCGTGATCGCCGACATCGCGCCGGCGAGCGCCACATTGCCGCGCAGTTTTTCGATGAACGGCGCGCCGAGGAAAATCCACAGGAAACAGGGCACGAACGTGACCCAGGTCGTCAAGATTGCCGCAAGCGTGGCGGCGAACATCGGATCGAGCGATCCGGGATTGCGGTAGGCGCCCATGAAGCCAACGAACTGAAGCACCATGATCAGCGGCCCCGGCGTCGTCTCGGCCATCCCCAGGCCATCCAGCATCTCGCCGGGTTTCAGCCAGCCGAAACGCTGCACGGCTTCCTGCGCGACATAGGCGAGCGCGGCATAGGCGCCGCCGAAGGTGACGACCGCCATCTTGCTGAAGAACAGACCGATCTCGGTGAAGACGTCGTGTGCCCCGAACGCTGCATAGAGGGCGGCGATGGGTAAAAGCCAGAGAGCAAGCAGAGCTGCCGACATACGCAGCGACCAGGCGAGATTGGGACGCGCATGATCAGGTATGCCGTCCCCGAGCGCAGACTCGGCATCCGAAAGCATCGAACCGCTCCCAGCCTTGTGGCCGCCACCCGGCCTGAAGGCGGCAAGCCCGAACCTGCCGCCGATGAAGCCGCTCATGCCGGCGGCAAGCACGATCAGCGGGAACGGCACGTGCAAGAAGAAGATAGCGACGAAGGCCACGGCCGCAATCAGGAGCATGACGTTGTTTCTGAGGGCGCGGCCGCCGATGCGGATGACGGCCTGCACGACGACGGCAAGCACCGCTGCCTTCAGCCCGAAAAACACACCGGCGACGATGCCGACGCTGCCATAAGCCGCGTAAATATAGCTGAGGCAGAGGATCGACAGGAATCCCGGCAGCACGAACAGCAGGCCGGCGACGAGACCGCCCAGCGTGCGGTGCATCAGCCAGCCGATATAGACGGCGAGTTGCTGCGCCTCGGGGCCGGGAAGCAGCATGCAATAATTCAGCGCATGCAGAAAACGATGCTCGCCGATCCATCGCTTCTCGTCGACAATGATCCGGTGCATGACGGCGATCTGGCCGGCCGGGCCACCGAAGCTCAAGGCGGCGACGCGCAGCCACACCTTGAAGGCTTCGCCGAACGAGACGCCGTGGTGATGCCCTTCTCCCGCATTTCTCTCCACCGTTTGGCCCGTAGGGCCATTGTCTGTCATCTCGGCCATCTCATGCCCTCTTCTTCGGCGCGGGCCAGTTGTGGGTTTCCTCGGTCGCGTCCCGGCACCAGCGGAAGAAGGCATCGTAGAGAAGCATTCCGGCCTCGAGCTGCTCCAGATCGTCGGAATACATCCTGGAGAGGCCGAGCGAAGCGGCAAGCAGGCCAGACGCCTCGGGCGCAAGATCGAACTTTGCGGTATCCGCCGCCCTGACGATCTGCGCCAGGCGCAGAAGCGGCTCGGACGCCAGGCCGAATTCCTCGACCATCACGTCGAAGGTGCAGAGCTCGCCGCGATGGCTCCAGAACACGCCTTCGATATCGAAGGGTACGGCGCCGAAGCGCTCGCCGACGGCACACACTTCGGGCGCCGGGACGAACAGGAAGACGGCGTCCGGATCAACGAAGCGCCGGATCAGCCAGGGACAGGCAATGCGGTCGATTTTCGGCCGCGCGCGCGTCACCCAGACGGTGCGTCCTTCAGCGTCGCGGGGCGGCAGCTTTTCATCAGGCACCGCCGCTCCGCCAGCGATCCAGGCTTCGAAGCCGCCTTCGAGGCTTTCGGCGTCGATCCCGCTATGGCGCAGATAGGCGGCCACACCATGGCTGAGCTTGCTGCCCTTTTGACAGACCACAACGACGGCATCGGCATCGATGCTGCCCGCCCAGGACGCGACCTCGGCATGGTCGCGCCGGATCGAGCCCGGAACCAGGCGCGGATCGAGTGCGAAGTCCGCCTCGGTGCGAACATCGATAATGCAAGGCGCCCCGGGGGTTCCGATGAGGCGGCTGAGTTTTTCGGCGGAAATTTCGAGAAATGACGGCATGACGCGTCCCTCCGTTGATCGGTACTATTGGACGCGATTCTTCAGCATGACGCCTCGTGGGGTGATCGCGACCCCATGGCAAAACCATGGGCAACAGACCCCGTCGTGTCAAGCGGACGCTTGCATAGAACAGAGACGCGCAACGTTCACGTCGGAGCGGCTGTGGGCAAGCAAGCCCACAAGCAGACGGCCCTGGCTGCCGATTCTGGCGGGCTGCGGCGCGGAAACCCCTGATAGCAACCGGTTCCCGGCACCTGCACGGAACAAAATGCCCACTTCGGCATTCTTCTTTCACCGAAAGAGGAGAAAGTACCATGACGTACGACCCCAATAATGCCAACGACCCGAACCGCCCGCTGAACCCAAATCTGGATCTGCGCACCACGCCTAGCCCGCGCACCAATAATACGTGGGTTGTCTGGGTCGCTGCATTGGCCGTTATCGCTGTCGCTGCATTCGCCTATTCGCAGTGGAGCACCCCCGGCACATCCCCTGATACAACAGCCTCCACGACGCAATCCGAGCCGGCGCCGGCCAAGCCGATCGCTCCGACTGACAACCCTGCAACGCCTGCACCGGCACCAGCACCGGCACCGGCTACGCCGGCGGCGCCTGCCCAGCAGTAACAGTTGCTCACTCGAAAGAAGTCGGCAAAGCGCCGGCTTCTTTCTGCCGTGGGCTCTTGAACATTGTGAAACAAACCCTATTTGAGGGATAATAAATTTGTCTCTGACGGCTGACCACGGATGTACTGGCAGCCGTTATCGAGACAGATCGAGGAAGGGTCGGTGCGAGTTTCGCCCGGCCTTTTTTCTTGAGCGGGTTACCGAAGAATGCATGCCGGTGATGACGCTGAAATCAGCGATTGAAATCGGAAATTATTTCGGGATTCTGTTATAGAAGGACTGGGGATCGTACACGCACTGGTAGTCGAGAAGGCAAATTTTGCCGTTGCCATCCCTTAACCTCGCCGTTTCGTACTTGTCGCCCAGATTGCACCTGGCCGGTGGATAACGAAAGCTGCGGCCACCCAAGCCCATGCGCACGAAAACGGCTTTGTCTTTGCGGATGATCTGGGAAAGCTCATCGCAACTATGATCCTTGGCATTGACTTCCACCGCCTCGACGGCGAGGGCTGCGGACGGAAACAACAGCGCAACGGCCAGCACAACGCTTTTCATGAAAACTCCTGAATATGCAGATATGAAGTTGAGGCATCGCACCGATTCATGCCTCAAAAGCTAAGGGAAGTTATAGGGCGACGCGGGATCGAAGACACAGACATAGTCGAGAATGCACTGCTTCCCACCCGCATCGCGAAAACTCGTCGTCGCGCGCTTGTCGCCCATGCTGCATTGCGCTGGCGGATAGCGGAAGCTGCGGCCACCGAAGCCGACGCGGACAAAGACCTTTTTATTCTGACGGATAATCTGCGCAAGCTCGCTGCAGCTATGCTCGCTTGCCTTGACCTCCTTCGCCCCAGCGGCAAAGGCCGGCAACGGCAGCAACAACGCAATGGCTAGAATGACGCTTCTCATGAACCCCTCCCACTTATGAGAGAGCAAATAGGGCGCTGGGATCGACGCTGCCAGACCTGCGGACAGCCCGACCATGCCGCCCAGTCCGGAACAGTCTCCGGCAGGCCGGAAAACCCGGCCTGAATTCAAATAATTCAATATTATCAAGAGATTTTGGTGGGTGATGTAGGGCTCGAACCTACGACCCGCTGATTAAGAGTCAGCTGCTCTACCAACTGAGCTAATCACCCGTTCGCGCTTGGTTGCGCGGTGTGACGGGGCGTATAAACAGGATCGGCAGGCTTGTCCAGCACATCGGCGAATTTTCTTTGGTTAATCGCGAAGATTTTTCGGCATCGCTGCAATGCAGCGCGCAACCCCGACCATCGGAACCGATTTTCGGCAAGGATTATGCGCAGATTCAAAGCGATAAGGCGTTCTTAGCTATCGGACGCGCGGCGCTCTGGTGAAATCAAAGGTCGAGCGTGCCGCTGGCCAGTCGCACCGCCTGGCCGCCGATCCGCGCATTGGAAATCGCCCCGCCGTCGACATCGATATGCAGGTGGATGAAGGATGGCCGACCCATCTCGACGCCCTGCTCGATCATGATCGGGTGATGCCCGTCCGTCAGCCGGTCGAAATGGTGGATGGCACCGGAGAGTGCTGCCGCCGCCGAGCCGGTGGCCGGGTCTTCGACGATCCCCATGCCGCTTGCGAACATGCGCGCATGGAACTTCGCCACGTGGTTGACGCCGCCGCGGCAATACACATAGGCCGAGGCAAGCGCACCGTCGACGAAGGGCACGATCTTTTCCCAGAGCTGCGGATCGAATTCCACCCGCTGCGCGGCTCCGACATCGTGCACCGGGATGAGCAGGAAGGGAACGCCGGCGCTCCAGACCGAGGGCACGTGATTTTCGAAGCCGATCTCGGTCACCTTCAGCGACAGCGCATCGGCCATGCCGAGTTTGTCGAGCGGCATGATGGCCGGCTGCGATTTACGCGGCAGGTCGAATTCCGCAAAACTCGCCTCGCCCTCCCTAAGCCGCACGGCGCAGCGCACCGGCCCGACATTTTCCTCAAGCACCGTAACGAGATCGAGCGTCGCAGCGCCATGCGCCCGCTCGGCCAGCGCCACCGCCGTACCGACCGTCGGATGGCCCGCAAACGGCAGTTCGCGCCCGGGCGTGAATATCCTGAGCTTCGCCGCATAGGCGGGATTGCTCGAAGGCTGCACGAACACCGTTTCGGAGAGATTGATCTCCCGGGTGATCGCCTGCATCGCCTCGTCGCTGAGATCGTCGCCGTCGAAGATCACCGCCAGCGGGTTGCCCGCAAGCTTTCGATCGGTGAACACGTCATAGACGCTGTAGCTTCGCGCCACATCGGCCTCCTTGAATCGGTCATCGCGCCGCCAACCTGCCCGACCAAACGGCCGAGTGCAAGGCGCTAAGTCCGCATGGGTGCAAGGAGCAAAAGCTGCGGCCTGTCCTTCGAGGCTCCGGTCTTTGGCCTGGGTGCCTCAGGATGCGGGGCGTTGGAGGATGCCGCGACCTCTCTCCGACCTCATCTGAGGTGCCCCGCAGTGGCCTCGAAGGACGAGGTCGGCCTCCCGCCTCTTATGCGCCCGCCTTGCCGAAATACCAGCTAATCACCGGTAGCATCGAGATGTTATAAGGATGCGCCGAGGGGTCCGCCGAGCGGATGGCCACCGCACCGGCGATCTCCTTGTCCTCGGCGACCAGCATGTGGGCTTCGATCCGCTTCACCATCTCGTCCGCCGTCATGTCGAAGCGGAAGAGCCGCATGAGCGTTACCGTGCGTCTGGAATAGCTGGCGTAGAGCCCCGGCCCGGCCGCCGCGTCGGCGAGGTCCAGGCCTGTCTCTTCGTGGACTTCGCGGCGCATATTGGCCTCGATGTCGCAACGCCCGTCGACGATGTCCTCCTGTTCCAGCGAGCCGGCGGCGAAATAGACCTGGCCGGGATTGGCGGTGTGGGCGCCCATGCGGATCGCCACCAGCGCGCCGTCGGCGCTTTCGAGCACCGGATAGGCAAAGATATGCAGGCCGCCCTGACGCTGCGGCTGCCGGCGCCACCACATGAAAGCGGAAAAGGGAGTAACGTAGCCCTCGCCCGCAATCCCGTCTTCACTGAACGACAGCCGCTGCTGGAACACCAAGCGCCCATCGAACAGCGCCGGGTTGGCGGCCGTTTCCTTGGCCCAGTTTTCGCGGATCGCTGCCTCCTCGGCGAGGACGAAGGGATGGCTGCCGGGCAGGACGCGCAGATTAACGCCGGCGATCGGGAAAACCGTCGCCTCCGGCGGCCAGCCGGCGAAATCATCGGAAAGGTCGCTCGTCGGAAATTTCATGTTCAAATTCGTTTTCATGTTCGCTTTCAGGGGAGATCCAGTGTCATGACAACGGGGCAATGATCGGACGCTTTCGGCCTGTCCCAGCCGGTGCGCGGGTAACGTTCCACCTCCTGCCCCGGCGGGAAGATGGTGCGGTAGGGTTGGCCGCTGCGGACAATTTCCGGCAGGCGGCCGGCATTGTGGGCGGCGAGATCAGGTGAAAGCCAGAGATAATCGAGCTGGCAGAGCCACTGCTCCTGCGGCCCGCGCGCGTGATAGAGCGTCCAACGGTCGAGGGGCTCGCGGCGGCGCACGACGTTTTCGGCAAAGCCGTCATGGCTGAAAACGTCGAGTGCGCTCTCGGCCTCATCGTGGTGCTCGAAACGATAGCCGGCCCCGCGGCGGCCGATGACATCGACGCGCTCCTGATAATCGTTCATGTCGCCGCAGATGGCGAAGCTCCTCGCGCCGGCTTGATCCGCACCGAAGCGATCCTCGATGATGCGCCGCACAGCGCGCGCCTCGGCGCGGCGGATCGGCATCGTCGATTGCCGCCCGTCCAGCCCGTCGCGCGGATTGCCCATCGACTTGAAATGCACGACATAGAGCGAGAACGGCCGACCACCGATCAGAAGATCGAGTTCCAGGCAGTCGCGTTTGAAGATTTTGTCGTCGACGCGGTTGGTAAGCGCCAGCTCCTCGTCGAAGAGATCGAGATCGCGATAGGTCGTCATCGCATGGCTTCTTATACCCCTGAGCTCGATCTTCTGGCCGTCGCGCGTTTCCTCGCGCATCAGCACGGCGACATCGATGCCGCGGCTGTCATTACCCTCCACCAGATATTTCTGCCGGTAGCCGTTTCCGACCATGCGGAAGAGATAACCATATTCGAAGGCTTGAAGGGCGGCCATATTATCGATTTCCTGCAGGCAGAGGATATCGGCATCCGCATCGGCGATCGCCAACGCCGTCATCTGCCTGGTGTCGTCGGTGGCGGCGATCACCCGCGCCTGCTCAAGCTGCTGATAGACACCCTCGCTCGACACCTCGAAAAGCTTGATGACGCGGTCCTGGCGTAGCTGGTTGCGAAAGCCGGTGAAATCGAAACGGGTCAGGAGATTTTCGACATTGAAGGTGGCGAGGCGAAGCGACATGGCAGGAGTCCGGTTGCGAGCAGTACCTTAACCGGCAATCGCCGCAGGAAAAGGTGGCGCGGCCAAGAAAGTTGCGGACAAATGCCCTCTGCGCCTAGATATGGCTGGGCGGGCTTGAGGTGGCGGAGTCGTGAGGTTGGCTCGGCGCGCTATTGGAACTGCTCGATGAGCTCCCGTTGCTCGAACTGCCATGTAATTCACTTGGCTTAAACGTTCGGGTTTTCCATTCGCCATCCCGTTTCTGCGGCTGTAAAGATGGGCATCCCTGAAGCACGCTCGCGGCACTCAAAAGAACCGCCGAAAGCACGAAAACGGATCGAATACGCCTTACTTGAACTGGAATGCGAGTATGGTCCCTCAATAAACTGATTATCGCGGGGGTTTTGCTTAGTCCATTGCGTTCGTAATAACTTAGCCGTTTGCTTTACATCATGGATGGCTAGATCGAATTCGGAAGAGATATTCAATTTTTTGGCGATTCGTAAGAAGATAACCGCGATTTTCAATCTTATATTGCCGATCTTCAACTGGCTCACCGTAAAAGTCGAGACTTCCTCCATCAAGCCGCCACCCGGCGCGGATGACGACGCGCACCGCTTCACCGGGCAAGAGAGCCACGCGGCTGAAAGCGCGCAGCGTCTGGCCGTTGCCGAGCGTGAGTTTGACGGCATAGCGCTCGCCTTCGAACAGCACGGTTTCGACAACTGCCGGAGCCCCCTCGCCGCCGATGATCACATCCTCCGGCCGCACCAGGATATCGGCGCCATCGGTATTGGCCGCCTGCAGTGCATCCTGCAGCTCGTCCCACTCCAGATGGCGTTCGCTTCCCATGACCGGCAGCGTAAGGACGGCCCCTCGCCCGATCAGCCCTCCGACAACATGCCCCTCCGGCCGTGCGTAGATCTCGGCCGGCGGCGCCACCTGCAGCAGGCGGCCTTCGGACATCACGGCGACGTCGGTTGCCAGCGCCATCGCCTCGCTCTGGTCGTGGGTGACGTAGATCATTGTCGCGCCGGAGCGCTGGTGAAACTCGCGAAAAGTCTCCTCCATCTCCTGTTTCAGATGCTGGTCGAGATTGGCGAAGAGACCGTTTGATGATCCTCGCTTGGAATTAATTGAAAGCGTAAGCTAACGCGAGCGCTTCACGCAGGCGTGAACGCCCGGCCATTGCCATCGAGCCGCTTTGCGGTACGTCAATCATTTTTCGATGAAGGAGGAGTTTCAATGGAATATCGTTCGCTCGGCCGTTCCGGCCTGAAGATCTCCACATTGACCATGGGCACAATGACCTTCGGCGGCGTCGGATGGGCGAAGACCGTCGGTGACCTCGGCGTCTCGGAGGCGCGCAAGATGATCGATATGTGCATCGATGCCGGCATCAACCTGATCGACACCGCCAATGCTTATTCCAATGGTGAATGCGAAAACATCATCGGCGATGTGCTCTCCGGCAAACGGCCGCAAGGCGTGCTGCTGGCCACCAAGGCCCGTTTCGGCATGGGTGACGGCCCGAACGATCAGGGCCTGTCGCGCTACCACCTGATCAGGGAATGCGAAGCGAGCCTCAAACGCCTGAAGACCGATGTCATCGACCTCTACCAGGTGCATGAATGGGACGGCCAGACGCCGCTCGAAGAGACGATGGAAGCCCTCGACACCCTGATCAAGCAGGGCAAGGTGCGTTACGTCGGCTGCTCGAACTATTCCGGCTGGCACATCATGAAGGCGCTTGGCATTGCCAACGAGCACCGCTACCAGCGCTTCGTCAGCCAGCAGATCCATTATACGCTGGAAGCCCGCGACGCCGAATACGAGTTGCTGCCGATCGCAATCGACCAGGGCCTCGGCGTGCTGGTCTGGAGCCCGCTTGCCGGCGGCCTGCTTTCCGGCAAGCATCGCCGCAACCAGGCTGCTCCCGAAGGCACGCGCCAGTTCGCCGGCTGGACCGAACCGCCGATCCGCGACGAAAACCGCCTCTGGAATATTGTCGAGACGCTGGTCGCGATCGGCGAGGAACGTGGCGTCTCAGCCGCCCAGGTGGCGCTCGCATGGCTGATCGGCCGCAAGGCAGTGACCTCGGTCATCATCGGCGGCCGCACCGACGCCCAGTTCCGCGACAACATCGCCGCCGCCGAACTGACGCTCACGGGCGAGGAGCGCAAGCGCCTCGACGCCGTCAGCCTGCCGCCGGTGATCTATCCCTATTGGCATCAGCTGAACACGGTCAGCGACAGGCTCGGTGAAGCCGATCTCGAGCTTTTCGGCCCGCATCTTCAGCGATAGGCGATCATGACGGCGCCGTGGTCGACCGCGTCGGCTACGGCAAGAGCGAAACGGCGAACGAAGGCTGGACGACGATCTTCTGATTGGCGCTGGCTGGCTGCTCCCCCTTCTCCCCACCGGGGAGAAGGGGGCCCGAAGGGTCGGATGAGGGGGCCACACGGCGGGCCTTTGCTTGCCTTCGCTTGCGCTCGGCGCATTCGCGGCGTTCGCCGCTCACCCCCTCATCTGCCTGCCGGCATCTTCTCCCCAGCTCGCGCGCACGCCACGCCCACCCTCGCCGCAACCTGCAGCGATCAGCCGCCGATCTCGGCCGCAATCAGCGCGCCCAGGCGACCGATGCCGTCCTCGATCATCTGCTCGTTGGCGCACGAGAAGCTGACGCGGAAGGTGTTGGCGCCCGAACCATCGGCGAAGAAGGCCTTGCCGGGCACGAAGGCGACCTTGGCGGTTTCGAGCGATTTCGCCAACAGCTTGGCGCCGTCCATGCCTTCCTGCAGTGTGATCCAGATGAACATGCCGCCTTCCGGCTTCGTCCAGCTGGTGCCCTTGGGCATATATTTCTCGAGCGCCGCCAGCATGCAGTCGCGGCGACGGCTGTAGGTGGCCTTGATCTTGGCGACCTGGGCATCGAAGCCGCGCTCGGCGACATCGGCAATTGCCATCTGGTTGATCGTCGAAGAATGCAGGTCGGCCGCCTGCTTCATCAGCACCAGCTTGCGGATGACGGGGGCATTTGCGACGACGAAGCCGACGCGAAGGCCGGGCGCCAGCGTCTTCGAGAAGCTGCCGCAATAGATCGTGCGCGTATCGTTGATATGCCCCTTCTCGGCGATCTCCAGCGCCAGGATCGGCGGGATCGGGTCGCCGTCGTAACGCAACGACTGATAGGCGGCGTCTTCGATGACGGCGATCTCAAGTTCTTCGGCCAGCGCCAAAACCTTCCGGCGGCCATCGAGATCGACCGTTTCGCCGGTCGGGTTGGAGAAGTCGGCGGAGAGATAGGCGAACTTCACCTTCCCGCCGGCTGCCGCTGCGGCCGCGCGGTAGGAGTCCGGCGTTCGGTTGCCGTTCGGCGTTAGCTGGTCGTAGGCCGGCTCATAGGCGTTGAAGGCCTGCAGCGCGCCAAGATAGGTCGGCCATGTCACCAGCGCGGTATCGTTCGGCGACAGGAACAACTTGCCGAGATAATCGAGGCCCTGCTGCGAGCCGGAGACGATGAAGACATTGTCGAGTTCGCAGGGAATGCCGAGATCGGCCATCTGCCGGACCAGCCATTCGCGCAGCGGCTTGTAACCCTCGCTGACCGAATATTGCAGCGCCGAATTGACGGCAGCGCCATCGAAGATGTCGGCATAGGCCTGCTTAAATTCCTGATCGGGAAACAGCGCCGGATCCGGAATGCCGCCAGCAAAGGAAATGATATCGGGCCGGTCGAGAAGCTTCAGGAGCTCGCGGATCTCGGATGCGCGCATGCGCGACGAGCGCGACGCAAACATGGTGTCCCAGTTCAGCATGGGGTTTCCTCGTATTTTCTATTCCCTGCAGCAGACCATGCCGGGGAATTTATGTCAACAATACTGACCTATTTTCTTGTCATGGTGACATGTTGGAATCTTATATTTAAAAGCCTTTGATGTTCGGGATTTCACTTGATGTAGCCGCCATCCGACGTCGAAGGCATCGGTTGCGAATTTGCTGCTCGACGTCAGCCACATCAAACGGTTATTCCTCTGATCAAAGTCGAAACTGGCTGATTCAGACCCTTTCAAGACCTACTCGGCGGCGGTAGTGTCGCCACTATTCAATTTACTATCAAGGTGCCAGAAATGACCGTAACGTCAGCCTCCCCTGAAATCAAAATCGAACTCCACAAGTCTCCCGTCTCGGACGCCGATCGCATCCAGGCACTCGAGACTCCCGGTTTCGGCAAGCTCTTCACGGATCATATGGTCCTGGCACGATGGACTGCCGAAGATGGCTGGCACGACGCAAAGGTTGCGCCGAGACGGCCCCTGGAGCTCGATCCTGCGAGCGCCGTGCTGCACTATGCTCAGGAAATCTTCGAGGGCATGAAAGCCTACAAGGCGGATGATGGCCGGATTCTGCTCTTTCGGCCTGAAGAGAACGCACGCCGCTTCGCGCAGTCGGCGACCCGCATGGCGATGCCTCCTGTGCCCGAAGAACTCTTCCTGAAGGCGGTCGAAGAGCTGGTCCGCGTTGACAAGGCCTGGATTCCGTCCGGCGACGCCAGCCTGTACCTTCGCCCCTTCATGTTCGCCAACGAGGCGTTTCTCGGCGTTCGTCCGGCTCAGGAATATGTCTTCTGCATCATCGCCTCTCCGGTCGGCGCCTACTTCAAGGGCGGCGCAAAGGCGGTTTCCCTATGGGTCGAGACCGAATACACACGTGCAGCCGCCGGCGGCACCGGCGCTGCAAAATGCGGCGGAAACTACGCAGCCAGCCTCGTGGCGCAAGCCGAGGCGACCAAAAAGGGTTGCGATCAGGTGGTCTTCCTGGACGCCGCAGAGCATCGCTGGGTCGAAGAACTCGGCGGCATGAACGTCTTCTTCGTGATGAACGATGGATCAGTGGTGACCCCGCCCCTTGGCGGCACGATCCTGCCGGGCATCACCCGGGCTTCCGTGATCGTGCTCGCCGAAGAAAAGGGCTTGCGCGTCGAGCAGCGCCCCTACTCGTTCGCGGAATGGCAAGACGACGCTGCCAGTGGCAGGCTCGTCGAAGCGTTCGCTTGCGGCACTGCCGCCGTCCTGGCGGGCATCGGCCTGGTTCGACATGCCGGCGGCGAGTTTCTGGTCGGAGACGGACAGACCGGCAAGTTGACCAGCGAACTGCGCCAACAACTCGTCAGCCTGCAAAAGGGCGTAACGAACGATGCGCACGGCTGGACGCGCCTGATCCCGACCTGAACTTCGGACGTTCCACGCGAACGGCGGCGTCAACACCGACAGGGTGGGCGCCGCTGTCCGTCGCCCGCCATCGACAGCTTCATCGCCTATACCGCGAGATGCATGTTGGTGCCCCTCGACACGACGCTTGCCCACCGTGCCGCGGAGATATCGGCAGCCCTCAAACTTGCCACCGCTGATGCGATCATTTACGCGACGGCCGAGCACCATGATGCAGATATTCTGACCTGCGACGCCCATTTCAAGGATTTCGAGCGGGTCGTCTCCATCGATAAAAAAGACTGACCTTGGTGTGACCCAAGTGTTCGACGGCGGCGCTCAACGCTTCTATGATAAAGTGGGAAATGGTAATCTGGCATCGGGGACGCCGACACCGGCATGGACGGACGGCACTGAATTCAATGGCGAAAATGACGATCTCCCTTCCGGATAATCTGGCGGACTACGTCGCACGCCGTGTTGCAAGCGGCAGATACAGCAGTGCCGGCGCATATCTGGCGGAACTCGTCCTGAAGGATCAAAACCACCGCAAGCTCGATGACGAAGAACTGCGCGAGATTCTGAGGCTGGCTGAGGAAAGCGGCATTAGCGACCGGCGCGTTGCCGATATTCTGCTGGAAACGAAGGCGAAGCTGCGTGACCACCTATAGGCTGACCCGAACCGCAGACGCCGTGTTGTCGGGCATCGACGAATATGCCAGCCTGCATTTCGGCGAGGCGCAGGCGGATGCCTATCTTCTCGATTGGGACAGAATTTTCGTGCTTCTTTCGCGCGTGCCCTCCATGGGAGACGAGTGCGACGAACTCGGCGCCGGCCTTCGCCGCCTCCTCCACATGCGCCATGTCGCCTTCTACCGCGAGATACCGGAAGGCATCCTGGTCATCGACATTATCGGCGCCGACCGGCTTCCCGAGAGACACCTTCAATCCAACCGACGCCCCCGAACGGCCGACCCGCATGCCTCGTGACACGACCTCCGCCTTTTACGAGGAAAACGCCGAGACATACGCCGACCGGGCACGCAGCCTGCCTAGGCAGCAGCTCGATGCCTTCCTCGCAAGGCTCGCGCCTGGGGCTGAGATTCTCGAACTCGGCTGCGGCGGCGGGCAGGACAGCGCCTATATGCTCTCGCAGGGGTTCGACGTGACACCGACCGATGGTTCGGCCGAGCTTGCAAGACAGGCGGAAGTGCGGATCGGCCGGCCGGTCAGGATCATGCTGTTTCAAGAGCTCGACGCCGAAAACGCCTTTGACGGCGTCTGGGCGCATGCAAGCCTGCTTCATGTTCCGAGGTCTGAGTTGCCCGATGTCTTCGCCCGCATCCGCCGCACCCTGAAAATCGGCGGCTTCCTCCACGCAAGCTTCAAGGCGGGAGAAGCGGAAGGCCATGACGGCTTCGGGCGTTATTACAACTATCCGTCCGCCGAATGGCTGTCGGAATTGCTGAAAAAAGCCGGCTGGTACAACATCGCCATCGAGGAAAGCGACGGCCGCGGCTATGACGGCAAGCCGACCCGCTGGCTGACGGTGAGCGCAGAACGATAAAGGCCGAAGCTTTCACCCCGGCCTTAAACTGCAGCAGCTTGATTCATATCGCCCAAAGCGCGGAATTACCTCTCGAAAGCATGTCACCCCGTCCTGGCCGGTCAGTTGGCAACAGGATCGCCGCGAAGGGTTTGAGCGGTCATGGGCTGCCGGCGCACAAGCAAATAGAGCGCAACCATATGGGTGATCATCAGCAGCGGTACATAGACGATCACGACCACATAGGCTGCGCCTAGCTGCCCCGCCAAGACAGGCAGACCGGACTGGGCGCCGTGGTAATAGTCGATGACGAGATCACCGGCGCCCGCGAGATTGAAGGCAATGACGAGCAGCCAGAACAGTGGGCGGATGCGGAACGAGATCAGCGCCAGCATGGCCAGCAGCCCGGCAGCAAGGTCGCCATAGGCGGCCGTGACGGCAAAGCCGGACGGCAGATCGGGACCGACGAAGCCGGGAAGGATGAAGACGAGGCCGAAGAAGCGGAAGCTATGGAGCGTTGCGACCGCCCGTTGCGCCCCGGCGCGGTCCATCGACTTGAGCCGGGGCAGGACACATAGACGCCGATGCAAAGCAGCCAGGCGACGTAGCCGAGCAGCAGGTGAAGCTGGAAGATGGCGGCCGGGGACATTTTGCCTCCTGTCTGGCTGCTGGTTTCCAGCGCAATATACGGCCGCTTACACCGGGCGACTATTCGGGATAATATGGACGGGGCATGAAGCAGAACTTCACAGTCAGGCAGGGCGCGCTCGACGGGGTGGAGGCGTTCCTCAGCGTTGCCCAGCACCGCAGCTTTCGCCGGGCGGCGGCGGAACTCGGCGTCACTCCCTCGGCGATCAGCCAGGCCGTGCGCACGCTGGAGGCGCGGATCGGCGCAGCCCTGTTCATCCGAACGACGCGCAGCGTCGGGCTGACGGAAGCCGGCGAGCGTTTCCTTTCGCGTGCAAAACCGGCCTTCGAAGAACTCGTCGCCGCAAGCGCCGTCGCGCATGAGCTTGGACGACGACCGGCCGGACGGCTGCGCCTCTCGGTGCCGCGCGCCGTTGTCCCGGTCCTGCTCGAGCCGCTGATTGCGTCCTTTTCCCAAGCCTATCCCGAGATTGAAGTGGAGATCGCCGCCAGCGAGAAACTGGTCGATCTCGCCGTCGAAGGCTTTGATGCAGGGATACGAATGGGCCAGTTCATCGATGCCGACATGATCGCGGTTCGGCTGACGCCGCCGTTTCGGTTCATCATCGTCGGGAGCCCGATCTATTTCTCCAACCGGGATCTGCCAGCGTGCCTGGACGACCGCGTCACCATGCATGCCTCAGAATACGCCGCTCCAATGGCGCGCTCGCGCCGTGGTCGCTCGACGACAAGGGCCGCGCCATCGAGATCGCCGTCGCCGGGCCGCTTATCACTCACGACTTCCCGACCATGCTCGGCGCAGCCATCGAGGGGATGGGCCTTGCCCAGGTGCCGGAGCCGATCGCCGTCGAACAGATCAGGGCGGGAAAGCTCATCGAGGTGCTGGCATCATTCGCGCCGACGGCGCCGGGCGTATTTCTCTATTATCCCAGCCATCGGCAAATGACGCCGAAACTGCGCGCCTTCATCGATCACATGAAGAACCGTCCGGATGCGGCCGGCAAGACTCGCATTCGGGGCAACGGTGACAAGCCAGTAAAATGATTCCCGGTCGGCTTGAAATCATCGAGCACGAGCATCGCAAGTTCCACGATCTCAGGTGGCGAGCCGCCTTTGCCCTCGATCTCAACAATCCAATATCGTTGCCCGGTCCTTGTGATCCCAGCCCGCTCTCCCACGGCGATGCGGCCAATGCGGCTGGCGCCACCGACGTCGATGCATCGATCGAAAATCAACGAGCCGTCGATCGATAGGCCGAGGGCTTTGCCAACATGTGAACGGCCATCAGGTCGTGGACGCGCCGACGGATACCTGCGCACAATGTAGCGGTTTTTGGGAGACGACATGCCCAAAACAAAAAAACAAGCGCGCCGCACGAACCAAGGCCCGTGCGACGCACCCTTGAAACCGCTTAGTTGACCGACTTATCGACCAGCTTGTTCTTGCCGATCCAGGGCATCATGCCGCGCAGCTTGGCGCCGACTTCCTCGATCTGGTGGCTGTCGTTCAGGCGGCGGATGCCCTTGAAGCGCGAGCCGCCGGCGCGGTATTCCTGCATCCAATCGGAAGTGAACTTGCCGGTCTGGATGTCGTTGAGGACGCGCTTCATCTCGGCCTTGGTCTCGGCGGTGATGATACGCGGACCGGAGACGTATTCGCCCCACTCGGCCGTGTTCGAGATCGAGTAGTTCATGTTGGCGATGCCACCTTCATAGATCAGGTCGACGATCAGCTTCACTTCGTGCAGGCACTCGAAGTAGGCCATCTCAGGCGCGTAACCGGCTTCGGTGAGCGTTTCGAAACCAGCGCGGATGAGCTCGACGAGACCGCCGCACAGAACGACCTGCTCGCCGAAGAGGTCGGTTTCACACTCTTCGCGGAAGTTGGTTTCGATGATGCCCGAACGGCCGCCGCCAACGCCGCAGGCGTAGGAGAGCGCCAGTTCAAGCGCATTGCCGGAAGCATTCTGATGAACGGCAACGAGGCAGGGAACGCCGCCGCCCTTCTGGTATTCACCGCGAACCGTATGGCCCGGGCCCTTCGGCGCGATCATGACGACGTCGACCGAAGCCTTCGGCTCGATCAGGCCGAAATGCACGTTGAGGCCGTGAGCAAAGGCGATCGCAGCGCCGTCGCGGATATTCGGCGCGATCTCCGCCTTGTAGATGTCGGCCTGCAGCTCGTCGGGGGTTGCCATCATCATCAGATCGGCCCAGCCGGCGGCTTCGGAAACCGTCATGACCTTGAAGCCGTCGGCTTCGGCCTTCTTGATGGTCGGCGAGCCGGCCTTGAGCGCGATGACGAGGTTCTGGGCGCCGCTGTCCTTGAGGTTCAGCGCATGGGCACGGCCCTGCGAACCGTATCCGATAACGGCGACCTTCTTGGCCTTGATGAGGTTGAGATCGGCATCACGATCGTAATAGACGCGCATTTGAATTTCCTTCCCTTTGCTTGTCTTGTTGACTGTCATTAAAGCGAAATCAGCCGAGAACCGGCATCTCCGCCAGAACCTTGTCCGTGCCATGGAGCCTGAGGAAGGCGGTGACCGCCCTCTCCGCCTGGCGTGCGGTATCCTTGAGGCCCGGTTCACCGAGCAGCATGCGCACATGCAAGTCGGAAACGACAAGGCCGTAAAGCGTGTGATAGGCCTCATCGGCATCGGAAAACCGCAGGAGCCCTGCCCTCTTTCCGGCATCGATCAGCGCCATGGCTCGGCGGTCGATCTGGCGGCGGCCGCGCTCGAGCAGCAGCCTGCCGAGCTTCGAGCCGTCGCGGTTCGACTGGCCGATCGCCAGCCGGTTCAGCGCCAGCGAGACGTCGCCCGCAAGCACCTCCAGCAGATCGCGCGCGAAAATCACCACATGATCGTGCAGGCTCGCCGCCGTTAGCCGCTCACCATTGCGCTCGAAGGTGCGCACCTTGCTCGCCTGATAGGCAATCATCGCCGACAGCAGCCCATCGCGATCGCCGAACCACTTGTAGAGGCTTTCCTTCGAGCAATTGGCAGCACGTGCGACACCAGACGTCGTCAGCGCCTTCTCGCCGCCATCGACGAGCAACCGCAGCGCCTGCTCCAGAACGGCGTTCTGGCGCGGCGAAAATTCGCTCGGCTCTGCGGTATCGACTGACACGGTCATGGCTCCCATATACGTACCGTACGGTACGGTTCTTGAAGTTTATGCGACAAACCGATCAGGCCGTCAAGAAGCCCGGATAGATTTTTTTAGTACGGGAAACCGCGCTGAAACACCAGAATTGGATAGGCACCGCCGCTCAGCGATCGCATAATGCCGCGCTACGCGATTTTCCCGGAGGCTTCGATGTCACGTCTGTCTGCAGCTGTTTTCCTGCTCGTAGGAATTTTCCTTGGCGGCTCAGACACTCTCGCCCAGTCCGACAGCGACGTCTATAACCGCATCGAGGAACTGCACGGCGATGCCGCAGGATTTGACCGGCCGCTGCGCCAACTCGTTCAGGCCATGCGCTCGGGCGACGCCGAAACCATCGCCGGCCTTGCCGAATACCCTTTGACGGTCAAGGCCGATGGCGAGAGCTATGACGTTGAGAGCGCTGAGGATTTCATCGACAATTTCGGTGATCTGGTGACACCGGAAACGCGCAGCGCCGTCGGGCGCCAGCAATATCAGGATCTCTTCGTCAACAGCGACGGCGTCATGCTCGCAAACGGCGCAGTCTGGATGGGCGCCGTCTGCGAAGACAGCGCCTGCGAGGCGAGCCATTGGGCGATCATCGCGATCAACAACTGAAATCAGGCAACAAGGAAAGCCATGAAATACCGGATAGCCGCCGCGGTCATGACCGTAGCTCTTGTGGTCGCAACCAATACGCGGGCCGCCGAGACCCATTGCGGCTGGATCGAGAACCCGACCCCCGCCAACTGGTGGCTCGAGGATGCCGAGAACACCTGGACGATCATGACCAGGGTGACGAGAACGGCGAACCCGAAGGCATGGAGCTGATCCCCGATATCTCCGAGAATGATTATGTCAGGAGCAACGGCAATTACGGCTATGCCTGCGCCTGCATGAACGTCGAGACGGATGGCAAGGAACGCATCACGAAAATCCTTTCCTTCCGCCAGCTTGCGCTCGCCAAATGCCGTGCCGACAAGGCGCTGAAATTTCCTGGCTGATCCGCGAAGAGGCGCAGCCTATGACGTCGTAGCGCAGCCAGCCGGGATCGACAGAGGCTCTGCCGTCATCGTCTTATCGATCGCGTAAAGCTTTGCGAAACCGGCATCCTCGATCAACGTCAGGCCCGCCGGCATGAAGGTGCCGACATAGCGGTCGGAAACATCGCCATTAGCGACAAGAATAAAATCGAAACGTCTGCGCCAGTCCGAAAGATAGGGCGTAAAGTCTCCATACTTCCGCATCATTGCGGGACATGAAAGCACGCCGATCGACAGCAGATTGCCTTCAGGGACCGCGATCTCAGACCACGGCGGCAGAACGGATAACGGCTGCTTGCCTTTTGCCGTGAAGACCGTCGGCACGAAAGCATGGGAGAAGGGAACGGCGAGCGTCGGCAGGTGCCGGAAAGTATCCAGCCCCCAGGCAAAATACCGATTGGAGTGGGCAAGACCGACCACTGTCGTGGGTTCATGCCCCAGAGGCAGCACAGCCGCACCGGCCGGCACATTTTTCAGCACACGCTCGACAGCACCGACATCCTTCTGTGCCAACCACCAGTTCCACCCGACCCAGGCTGTACGGCCGAAGACCGCAAGATTGACCACGAGCGCCAGCAACAGGGACTGCCGGCGCGTGAGATTGGCAAAGGGGCACACCATCGCCATGGCGACGAGCGCCGTCATGATCGGAAAGCGCCAGCTGATCCATCCGGTGCCGAGCATGTGCCGTGGCGAAACACAGGAGAAAAGCAGTAGGCCGAAGGCGGCGACGGCAAGACCTGCATGCACGCGGATGTCGCCCGCCCGTGCGGCACGCGTGCAAACGAGGATCAGCGGCAAAATCAGCACGACATCCACCAGCGGGACGTAGGTGACGATGGCCGACAGCAGATTGATGGCGATAAGGGCGACGCCGTCGTTCCAGACAATACCAAGTCCATCACCACCGGCATTGGGCAAAGCTGCCGTATGGAGATAGAGCGCGAGCGGCGGCAGGATGCAGGTCCCGAGCGCCAGCGCCAACCGGCCGGCAAGCCTGACGACGCCCGCCTTCAATCGCAGTATGTCGAAGCGCCAGGAAAATTCGAGGCCGCAGACGATCGCCATGTAGAAGCCGAGCGAGAAGATATGCATTGACGTCAGCAGCAATGCCGCGGCAAGCCGCCAGGCAAACAGCAGGCCGGGATTTCGGCCCTGCAGCCGTAAATCGACGCAGGCGAAGAACAAGGCCATACCAAGGCCGATCTGGAAATTGATGAAGCCGCCGATCATCGTCGAGCACCAGCCAAGCGACGTTATCGCGATCTGCCAATAGTGCCGGCCGCCGAAAAGGGCGCGATGCAAGGCGATCGCGCCAAGCGGCGGCAGCACGATCGCCAGGAAAAGCAAGGCCCGCGCCAGCCTGTCGGCGCCAACAACCGGCCCCAGCCAGGTGGCAAGAAGATCGATGCCGACATTGGTAAAGGTGCGGTTCCAATCGACCGCGTAGATTTCAGGAAACGGCTGCTCGCTGATCCCGCCGGAAAGAAGCCAGATGCGGGCGTAGTGATTGGCGTAGTCGAGCACTGGCGGAAAGGGAAAAAGCACGACCAGGATCGCGGCAAGTGTGACGAAAGCGACGATCGCAATAGTCGAATCCTGCGGGGCGGTGCATTCCCCAGGCTCGGCTGCCGCCATGGGAGACCTCGCAATCCGGTCCATCAACCGATCCGACTGTTCTTCTGCGACCGCAGCTCACCGGATGCGAGGGCTGCATCCAGCGCGGCGCGCTTGTCGCCGGCGTTCATCTCCGAAAAAGTGGTGGGCAGTTCGGCCGGTTCGCCGCCGCGCAGGATTGTTTCGATCATGAACATCGGCCGCTTCTTGCTCTCCTGTACGAGACGCCCGAGATACTCGCCGATGATGCCGATACAGATCAGCTGGATGGCGCTGAAGGCGCTGACCGCAGCCATGATCGACGACCAGCCAGTGACCGTCTCGCCCTGCAACCAGCGAACGAAGGTGAAGACGAGCAGCGCCATCGCGACGCCGGCGCTGATCATGCCGAGCCATGTGGCTATACGCAGCGGCGTCGTTGAAAAGCTGGTGATCGCATCGAGTGCAAAATTGATCATCTTGCGCAGCGGATATTTCGTCGTGCCGGCAAAACGGGCGTCGCGCTCATAGGGAAGCGCCACCTGCCTGCCGCCGATCCAGCTGACCATGCCACGAATGAAACGATCGCGCTCCGGCATCGCCAGCAAAATATCGACGACGCGTCGGCGCATCAGCCGGAAATCGCCGGTATCGCGCGGGATGGTCACGGAAGCGAGCTTGGAAAGCGCGCGATAGAAAAGCGAAGCGGACGCGAGTTTGAACCAACTTTCGCCTTCGCGGCGCGTGCGCTGGCCGTAAACGACATCGGCGCCGCGCTCCATGATTGGCATCATCATCAAAAGCAGCTCGGGCGGGTCCTGCAGATCGGCGTCGATCAAAAGAACGCGCTCGCCCCGCGACGCCGAAAGCCCTGCCGTCGCCGCCAGCTGATGGCCGTGATTGCGCAGCAGACGAACGCCGAGCACCTGCGGCACATCAGCCGCCAGATGTGAAATAATCTTCCAGGTGTCGTCGGACGAGCCGTCATCGACGAGAATCAGTTCGAAGGCATCGCCGGCGACGCTCTGGGCAGCAGCGGCGGCGCGGCGGCAGAACTCGCGCAGTCCCTCTTCCTCGTTATGACAAGGCGCGACGATGGAAAGGAGTGGTGCTTGCGTCATGCGGACAGCGGTGCCTGCTCGATGTTCGGCGCCAGACTAGCCACGAAACGTCAAACATCCTTTAATGCCGCGCCGTGCCTTGGCGCGTCGCGCGCGCCGGCGCGCTATTCCGCCGCCATGATCTCGCGCCCGCCGTCGACATCGCGGGCGGGCGAGGCGCCGTAGAGGCGGCTGTATTCGCGGCTGAACTGCGACGGGCTCTGATAGCCGACGCGGTGGCCGGCCGTGCCCGCATCGAGGCGCTCGACGAACATCAGCCGGCGCGCCTCATGCAGGCGAAGCTGCTTCTGATACTGCACCGGCGTCATCGCCGTGACCGATTTGAAGTGGTGATGGAAGGACGAGACGCTCATGCTGACGCGGTCGGCAAGATCCTCGATGCGCAGCGGCCGTGCAAAATTCTCCTTCAGCCAGGCGACGGCGCGCGAGATCCTGTTGCTGTGGCTGTCAGCCGTGGCGATGTTGATCAGCCGCGCGCCATCCGGCCCGGTCAGCACCCGGTAGAGAATTTCCTGCTCGATCAGCGGCGCCATGGCAGGAATGTCGCCCGGACGATCGAGCAAGCGCAGCAGGCGGACGGCAGCATCCAAAAGCTCCGGCGGCGCGACGTTCACCACCATGCCGCGCTGCCCATCGGTATGGGCGGCAGGGCGGGGAATATCGATGCGGCTGAGCAACTCCAGCAGCTTTTCGGAATCGATTGCCAGCGCCAGGCAGAGATGCGGAACCTCAAGGCTCGCCTCCGTGACACGCCAGGCGACCGGCAGGTCGAGCGAGGTCAGCAGATAGTCCCCAGTCCCGTAGCTGATCAGTTCCGTGCCGAGGCGCAGCCTCTTGGCCCCCTGCAGGACAAAGCCAAAACAGGGCCCGTAGCTGCTGTGCAGCGGATCGCTGGGCTTGGAGCAACGGCTGAGGTGAAGATTGCCGATATCAGTCGAGAATGCGCCGTCACCCGGCGTGAAGCGCAGCGCGATGTCGACGATTTCCTGATAGGGGCTGAAAGGCAATGTCATGCGGCAACTCTTTCTGTCTGACGCCAATTGGGCAGCTTTTATGTAAGTAGCTCCGGCACTTCCCAAATAGGCCGCTCCCGGCATTTTTGCAGGATCGTGCAAAAAGCTGAGAGGATCACTCTACCTCCGTCGCGCAGTTCCGGGCAATAGTCCGCCATCCCGATCAACCCCTACCTCCAAAATCGAAAAGGAAGGTTCCCATGCCTATTGCAAAAGGCTACGCCGCGACCGACGCCTCCAAGCCGCTAACCCCCTTCACCTTCGAGCGCCGTGAGCCGAACGATGACGACGTCGTCATCTCGGTGCAATATTGCGGCGTCTGCCATTCCGACATTCATCAGGCCCGCAACGAATGGGGCAACTCCAGATACCCGATGGTGCCCGGCCACGAGGTTGCCGGCGTCGTTTCCGCCGTCGGCTCCAAGGTCACCCAGTTCAAGGTCGGCGACCGCGTCGGTGTGGGCTGCTTCGTCAATTCCTGCGTCGGCTGCGCCACGCGCGACCTGGATTACGAGCACTTCATGCCGGGTCTGGTCCAGACCTATAACGACGTCGAAGCCGACGGCGCGACCCCGACCTTTGGCGGTTATTCCGATTCTATCGTCGTCAAGGAAGGCTATGTGCTGCGCTTTCCCGACAATATCCCGCTCGATGCAGGCGCTCCCCTGCTTTGCGCCGGCATCACGCTCTACTCACCGCTCGCCCACTGGAAGGCCGGCCCCGGCATGAAGGTCGCGATCGTCGGCATGGGCGGCCTTGGCCATATGGGCGTGAAGATCGGCGCGGCCATGGGCGCCGACATCACCGTACTCTCGCAGTCGCTGTCGAAAAAGGAAGACGGCCTGAAGCTCGGCGCCAAGGACTATTACGCAACGAGCGATGCAGAAACCTTCACCAAGCTGGCCGGCACCTTCGACCTGATCATCAACACGGTCGGCACGGTGATCGACTGGAACGCCTATCTCAGCCTCCTGAAGCCCGATGGCACGATGGTACTGGTCGGCGTTCCCGAGCATCCGGTTCCGGTCCATGCCTTCTCGGTCATCGGCGGGCGCAAGAGCCTCGCCGGTTCCATGATCGGCTCGATCAAGGAAACCCAGGAAATGCTCGACTTCTGCGGCAAGCACAACATCGTCTCGGAGATCGAGAAGATCAACATAGAGCAGGTCAACGAAGCCTATGAACGCGTCCTGAAGAGCGACGTCCGCTACCGCTTCGTCATCGACATCGCCTCGCTGGCGGCTTGAGGAAACGAGAGGCGGCTCCTTTGGGAGCCGCCTCGTCGATAGCGAGCGGCATCCTCAGCCGCCCTCATGCCGAGGTGCGATCCGCAGGATCCCCTCGAAGCACCCCCGCAAACGCCGCTCCGTGGCTCGCCAGAGCGCCCGCCCCGTGCTTCGAGGCTCCGGCCTTCGGCCTGCGCACCTCAGCATGAGGCTCTCTTGGACTTTTGGGCTCTCAGGCAAGCTCAACCGTCTCGCGACACGCTCTCGGCACGGCCCAGCAAACGCAGCAGATATTCGACGGGGTTGAATGGATCAGGCCCCGAGCGCCGGCGCAGGCGTGGCGGCCCGGCCATAGGGTTATAGTGTTCGAAAGCGGTTTCCATCGTCCCTGCCCCGCTCGTCAGGCCCGGCAATTGCTGCTGGACGCTTTGAACCATCTGAGACGCCAGAGTGCCTTCGAGCCGCGCCACGCCATCGGCGATCACCGAATCCGACGTCGCCGCAGCGGATTTCGCCAGCAAAGTGAGCACGCTGCTCAGGCTCTCGACAGGCGCTTCCAAGTGAAAGCGGTTGAAAGGCTCGCAGACGACCGTTTGCGCAGCCGAGAGCGCCGTTGCCAGCACCCAGGGCGTCAATTGCCGGAAATCGGCGGCGGTGCTTGCGGGCGAACTGTGCCGCGCCGCCGTCATCGCCACATGACAATCGATGACCTGCCAGCCGAAAATGCCCTGTTTCAGCGTCTCGAACACGGTTTCCTCGACCGCCCGGTAAAAGGCAACGGGCATCTGCCCGACCTCCACCTCCAGCGCGAAGCTGTTGCCTGCGCCGGCAGGACGCGGCTCGACGCGCAGGCCGATGGTGGCGAGAAACGGATTCGGCTCCTTGAAGAGGATCTGCAGGCCGGCCCCGGTGCCGGCGGGTCTCTCGACCAAGATGGGCGTACTTTCCTCGAAACCCGCATCGAGGCCGAAATCCGTCAGCAGCGTCGATTGGATAACCTCCTTCTGCACCTCGCCATAGAGCGACACGAAGACTTCATTCGTCTCCTCGGTCCTGCGCAGATTGATCAGCGGATCCTGCTCGGCCATCTGGTTCAGTGCCAGCCAAAGTGCCGCGCTGTCCGAGGGCCGCCGGGCAAGCACGCGAGTTTCGAGCGTCGGCGGAGCGAAGTACGCCCGCCCGCCCGAGGCCGGATCGCTGCCCACCGCATCGCCGATCCGGGCGCCGGCAAGGCCGCCGACGCGGGCGATCTGGCCGGCGCAGAAGCGCGCGGCGCCATGGCTGCGGCCGGCCTCGAACACATGGATTGCGGTCACCCGATCCTCGCCCCTGGGCAGATCCAGATATTGCCGCAGCCGCACGGTGCCCGAAGTCAGGTAGAGATAGGCGAGCTTTTCGCCGCCCCAGCCGCGCTCGATCTTGAAGATCTTGCCGGCGACCGGCCCGTCCGGATCAAGCCGCCGCCCGGGCAACAGCGTCGCGATGGCCGAGCTTAGCGCCGGCAGGCCGGCGCCGGTCATGGCCGCTCCTGCGAAGACGGGATTCACCAGGCCCCTTGCCACCTGATCGGCCAGGCTGCGCCTGAGCCTTTCCGTGGTCAGTCGTTCGGGGGCGAGCACATAGTCATCGAGCAGCGCCTGGTCGTTCTCGCCGAGCGCCTCGCAGAGCGCCGAAAAAAGCGGCTCGTCTCCCGGCGCCAGAGCCTCCACCCGGGCAAGCTTGCTGCCGGCGTCGATGACGGAAGACATGGCGATGGGACGCACCGCCAGTTGCGCGGCAAGCGCTTCCATCACGTCCGGATACCGCGCGCCGAGGCGATCGACCTTGTTGATGAAGAAGACGAAGGGCACGCCAAGTCGCCGCAGCGCCCGCACCAGCACACGCGTCTGCGCCTGCACGCCCTCGACCGCCGAAACGACGACGACCGCGGCATCCAGTAACCCAAGCACCCGCTCGACCTCGGCGATGAAATCGGGGTGGCCGGGTGTGTCGATCAGATTGACGGTCCTGTCGCCGATCGTAAACGACACAACCGCGGCCCTGATCGTTATGCCGCGTTGCCGTTCGAGTTCGAGCGTGTCCGTCTGTGTATTGCCTGTATCGACGCTGCCGAGCTTGTCGATGACCCCGGCGTCAAAAAGCAGTCTTTCGGTAAGACTAGTCTTGCCCGCATCCACATGGGCGAGGATGCCCAGATTCAAAGTGCGCATGAACCACCAACTTCTCAGAATTTCGGATGTGATTTTCGTGAGAAGTGAGTCGGCGCATTGGAACCTCTATTCGCTGATCGCGACGGCTGGATGCGGAGCGCCCGGTGGTTGGGCGACGCGGGTGGAATGCTAAGGGCGCGTGGGCAGATGTGTCAAGCCTGGGTGTATCCCTGCGCGTGGCGCGGCGCCAAGCACACCGATCAGCCCTCATGGTGAGGGGGCCCAGAGGGCCGTCTCGAACCACGAGGGCGGGTGACTATGCGGGAGCGTGCTGCGGGCCGAATCGCTGGTGACGCGCCGGTGGCCGGCCCCGTCCTTCGAGGCCCCTCCGGGGCACCTCAGATGAGGCCGGAGAGAGGGCGCATTCCGAGATGCACTTTAGGCAATCCGCAGGATCGCCATACACACCGCCGAGTCCTACCCCTCCTCCCGCATCGTCTCCCGCTGCGTAATCAGCCGGGCGCTGTGCTGGCCGCTGAGATAGATCCATAGCCAGCTCCAGGCGACGGAGAAGCGCGAGCGGGTGCCGATCAGGAAGTAGATGTGGGCAAGGCCCCAGATCCACCAGGCGATCCAGCCCTTCAGCTTGATGCGGCCGAAATCGATAATCGCCGCACTCTGGCCGATCGTCGCCAGGCTGCCCTGATGCCGGTAGCGGAAGGATGCGGGCGCCGGCTTGCCGGACAGGCGGGCGCGGATGACCTTGGCGACGTAGCCGCCCTGCTGCTTGGCCGCCGGTGCGATGCCCGGCACCGGCTTGCCATCCTCGCGCATGACCGATGCCGTGTCGCCGATGACGAAGACATCGGACAGACCCGGTGCGCTCAAGTCCTTTTCGACGACGACGCGCCCTGCCCGGTCGGCGGCAACGCCGAGCCAGCGTGCCGCCGGCGAGGCGGTGACGCCGGCTGCCCAGACGATCGTCCGGCTGGCGACGAAGGTATCGCCGATCTTCACGCCGTCGGCGCTGCACTCGGTCACCGGCCTGCCGAGATGGATCTCGACGCCGAGTTTCTCCAGCACCGTCTGGGCATAGGCCGAAAGCTCCTCGGCGAAGCTCGACAGCACCCGCGGGCCGGCCTCGACCAGCACGACGCGGGTCTTGCGCGTATCGATGTTGCGGAATTCCTTCGGCAGCGTGAAATGCGCAAGCTCGGCGATGATGCCGGCAAGCTCGACGCCAGTCGGCCCGGCACCGACGATGGTGAAGGTCAGAAGCGCGTCGCGCACGGCAGGATCGCTCTCCATCTCAGCCTTCTCGAAGGCGAGCAGCACGCGCCGGCGGATCGTCGTCGCATCCTCGAGCGTCTTCAGGCCCGGCGCCAATGGCTCCCATTCGTCACGGCCGAAATAGGCATGCGTCGCCCCGGTCGCCAGCACCAGCGTATCGTAACCCAGAGTCATGCCGTTGCGGAGGGACACCGTCCTGGCGCCGCTATCGACACCGGTGACCTCGCCGAGCAACACCTTCACATCGGGCCGGTCGGCATAGAGGCGGCGGATCGGCCAGGCGATCTCCGAGGTGGAGAGAATGGTCGTCGCCACCTGGTAGAGCAGCGGTTGGAAGAGATGGTGATTTCGCCGGTCGACGAGCGTGATCCTGACGCCGGCACCTTTCAACCCGTTGACGAGCTGCAGCCCGCCGAAACCGCCGCCGACAACGACGACATGATGGTCGCTCATGACATACCCCTTTGCGCCATTTTGCACAAAGCCAATGTGGCCCTCGGCGCAATGGTTGCAACCGCCGTTTCGGCATGTCTCCCCTGCGCCGATCGCAGTCGATGGCGCTGAGATTATCGGCTACTCCTGCAATGATCCCGGCGAAGTTCCGGCGCGGAAAGCCAGTCGGGTTTTAGTTGCCCGGAGCGAGCTTCGGCTGGGTGCAAGGCAGACATGCCGTGCGAACGGGTCGCAGGACGGTCGTCGGGCCTGCAACCAGTTCACAAGCGGCATATGCGTCGTACCAATCAATAGGCACCGACGCACTGGCGACGGGGTCCGTGATAGGGCTGGAAGGTATTGTCGAACGCCCTGTACGAACGATAGCGCGCATAACACCAACTCTCGTGGCTGCTTCCCCCTCCATAATAGGCTGATGATGCATAGTTCTGATATGGCCGGCCGTAATAGCCGTAGTAGGGCCGGCGGTAGCCGTATGGCGAGCCGTAATAGCCGTAGGGCGACCCGTAGTACGAGCCGTAATAGGGCTGTGACAAGGCGCCGCCAATGATGGTGCCGACAGCGAGACCACCCAAGGCCCAGCCCCAGCCCGCTCCACTATGGTGGTGCCCCCCGTAATACCCGCCTCCGTAATGGCCGCCACCCCCGTAATGGCCGCCACCCCCGTGGCCGCCATGGCCACGCCATTGCACCTGCTCTATCTGCTGCTGTGCTTCGATCCTGGGTGGGTTGATAGCCGGAAACGCCTGAGCCGGCGTGATGCCCGGCACACCTATGATCAAGCATAACGCGGCGACGCTTAGCTTTCTCATGACTGTTCTCCTCTGCTCCTCCAAGTGGAGGAGACATCTTCCCCTCCTCCTGAACCAAAGGTGAACGCAATATGTCGAAAAATGTTCCGTCTGGAGACAAATTAATCGCTATCGCTGGTGCTGAGAATTATCGGCTCCTCGTGCAATCCGCACCTTGCCTTTTCCAGAAGGCTGTAAACGTGTCGCGCATCGTCGATCCCCAGAAGCTGAGGTTCGTTGGCGAGACTACCGGGCGTAGCCCACGGGTATCGCCATTCCATGTTTCAATTCTTCCATCGAGATCGACGCCGAAACATCGAAGAGTTCGAGCTTGCGAACGATCTGCTTGTAGATCACGTCGTAATGCTCGACGCGCGGCAGCACGATTTTCAGGATGTAATCGTGATTGCCGGTCAGCCGGTGCGCCTCGACGATCTCGGGAATGTCGGCGATGATCCGGCGGAAGGTCTCTGTCCACTCGTCGGAATGATGCGCCGTCTTGACCAGCGCAAAGACCGTCGTCGGCACGCCCATCTTTTCCCGGTCGAGCACGATGATGCGCCGGGCGATATGGCCGCTCTCTTCCAGCCGCTGGATCCGCCGCGAGCAGGCCGACACCGAAAGCGCCACGCGCTCGGCCAGATCGGTCACGGATATGCCTGCATCCTTCTGCAGCATGTCGAGAATGCGCCTGTCGCGATCGTCCAACATGTGTAAGAAATAACCCTTCCGCCCTGATTTTGCACGATCTCTCCAAATCGCGCAAAATAATAGCATGTATTGGACGTAAGGGACAAATAATGCAAACACGCCGCGCCAGAACTGCGGCATTATTTTCGAAACTCGAAGCATGAGGAGCATGAAGAGATGGAAACGATCGGCCTGATCGGCGGCATGAGTTTCGAAAGTTCGGCGGTCTATTACCGCTTCGTCAACGAGATGGTGCGCGCCCGCAGGGGCGGCCTCGCCTCGGCCGAGCTCATCCTGCATTCGGTCAATTTCGAGGAGATCGTCGCTCTTCAGAAGGCCGGCGACTGGGCTGGAGCGGCCCGCCGCCTCGGCGCAGTTGCGGAACGGCTGCAGGCTTCAGGCGCCGGCTGTATCCTCATCTGCACCAACACCATGCACCTGATCGCCGATGAAATCGCGGCAAAGGTGTCCGTGCCGCTAATCCATATCATCGACGAGACGGCGAAATCGCTGCATGCGGCCGGCCGCAAGCGTCCGCTGCTGCTTGCCACGCGCTACACGATGGAGCACGGCTTCTACGCCGACCGGATGAAGAGCCTCGGCCTAGACATCATGGTGCCCGACGCCGCCGACCGCACCATCGTGCACGACATCATCTTCAACGAACTCTGCGCCGGCAGGGTGCTCGACAGCTCGCGCGAAAAGCTGATTGATATCATCGACCGCGCCATGGATAACGGCGCCGACAGCATCATCCTCGGCTGCACCGAGATCTGCCTGATCCTCGATCCCAACCGCCTGCCACTGCCGGGCTTTGACACTACCGCGATCCATGCCCGCGCGGCGGTGGATTTCGCTCTCGGCGACGAGGAGGCGGAGACAGAAGAGGCGGAGACAGAAGAGGCGGCTTGACCGCGCCACAATTTAGTTGACTCAGTCAACTAAATGCATGAAAAATGTCTTCGTTCGGAGATCTTTTTTCAGTTTGTTGGCACAGTCGGCCACCCCTCCTTCGTCATGCTCGGGCTTGTCCCGAGCATCTGCCTCCGGTTGACAGGCAGCAAATCCTCGGCACAAGGCCGAGGATGACGCCGAGTGAAGAGCGTGCTTTGCCCCGCAGTCTGGCGAGATCTCCATCTGGAGATCTCCGTGTCTCCCTTGGAGATCACGCCCATGTCCGATTCCGCCCTCATCGAAACCGCCCGCGATTTCAACCGCTTCTACACGAACTTCCTCGGCCTGCTGAACAAGGCCTATCTTGACTCGCCCTTCACCCTGACGGATGCCCGCATTCTCTTCGAGATCGGCTCGCATGACGGCGTCAGCGCCGCAGCCATTGTCCGCGACCTGCATCTCGACCCGGCCTATCTGAGCCGCATCCTCAAGCGTTTCCGCACCGAGGGGCTGATCGAGACCAGCCCGGATCCGGCCGACCTGCGCAGCCAGATCATCAATGTCACCGACCGGGGACTCGCGCAGTTCGAGGAACTCGGCCGGCGCGCCAATGCCCAGATCGCCGCCCGTTTTGACGATCTGGCGATCGGCGAACCGCAAGCCGTCGTCTCGGCCATGCATACCATCCGCGCCCTGCTCGACCCGGCGGCCAAGCCCGCACCCGCCATCATCCGCGCCCACCGCGCCGGCGATATCGGCTGGATCGTTCAGAGCCAGGGCCGCTTCTACGCCGAGGAATATGGCTGGGACCTGCGCTTCGAGGCGCTGGTCGCCGAGGTCGCCGGCAAATTTCTCGCCAACTTCGATCCCGCCAAGGAATATTGCTGGATCGCCGAACGTGGCGGCGTCAATGTCGGCTCGGTCCTCGTCACCAATGGCGGCGACGGCATCGCCAAGCTGCGGCTGCTCTATGTCGACAAATCGGCCCGCGGCCTCGGGCTCGGCAAGCTGCTGGTCGACGAATGCATCCGCTTTTGCAGGCAGAAGGGCTACCGCGAGCTTTCGCTCTGGACCAATGACATGCTGGAGACGGCCCGCGTCATCTATATCAAGGCCGGCTTTCGGCTTGTCTCCGAGGAGAGACATCGAATGTTCGGCCCCGAAGCGAATGGCCAGACCTGGGTCCTCACCCTCTGACTTGCTTCGTCGCAAAATTTCGCTTGATTTGGAAACGATCATTTCCTAATTAGGCGAACATGAACGCAACGACCCTCGACCATCAAGAGAAGACCCGGAGCCGCGGTCGTCCGCGGGAATTCGATGCGGAGGCGGCACTCGACGCAGCCCTGCGCGTCTTTTCCGAGCGCGGCTATCATGCCGCCTCGATCAGCGAACTCACCGAGGCCATGGGGCTGGCCGCCGGAAGCGTCTACAAGGCCTTCGGCGACAAGCGCGGCATCTTCCTCGCCGCCTTCGACCGCTACCGCGCCGTGCGTCGCGGCCTGCTCGATGCCAGGCTGGCAAGTGCCGAGACCGGCCGCGACAAGCTCCATGCGCTCATCACCTTCTTTGCCGGCTCTTCGCACGGTGAAATCGGCAGGCAGGGTTGCCTCGTCGTCGGCAGCGCCAGCGATCTCGCCCTCTTCGACGAAGAGGCGGCCGAACGTGTCGCCACCGCCTTCATGACCGACGAGACGCTTCTCGCCGACCTCATCCGCCTCGGCCAGTCCGACGGCTCGATTTCGGCGCATATCGATATATCGGCGGTCGCACTTGCGCTTCTCTGCCTCACCAAGGGCATGCGCGTTATCGGCAAGACGGAACGCAGCGGCGAAGAAATGGCTGCCGCTGCCGAAGCCGCGATGAAGCTGGTGACCTGACATTTCCCCCAGGGGAATGCCAGCATTCCCCTGCGCGGCCGGAAACGGGTGGCTGCCGGCAGACCGATTTGCGATTAATCCTTTCAACCATACCGGAGTTTCTGATGAGCATTTCAGCCACCGCGCCGGATAAGGCCATTCCACGGGCGCTATCCCCCTGGCTCACCTTTCTTTTTGCCGCCGCCTGCGGGCTGGTGGCCGCCAATCTCTATTACGGCCAGCCGCTTGCCGGCTTAATCAGCGCCGAGCTCGGCTTCACGCCTGCCGCAACCGGCCTGATCGTCACGCTGACGCAGATCGGCTACGGCCTCGGCCTGCTGCTGATCGTGCCGCTCGGTGACCTCACGGAGAACCGCCGGCTTGTGCTGCTGCTGGTTGCCGTCTCCGCTGTTGCGCTGATCGGCGCGGCGCTGGCTTCAACACCCACGGCCTTCCTCGTCGCCTCACTCTGCATCGGCCTTTCATCGGTCGCCGTTCAGGTCCTGGTTCCCTTTGCCGCCAACATGGCCCCCGATGCGACACGGGGACAGGTCGTCGGCAATGTCATGAGCGGCCTGCTCTGCGGCATTATGCTGGCCCGCCCCTTCGCAAGCTTCGTCGCCGAGGCCTCGTCCTGGCATGTGGTCTATTACGTCACCGCAGCGTTGATGATCGTGCTCGCCGTCATCCTGCGCGCCAACCTGCCGGTCCGCGTGCCGAAGACGAAGCTACGCTACAGCGAGCTGCTGGCTTCCATGGGCCACTTGGCGCTGACCTCGCGCGTGCTGCAGCGCCGGGCGCTTTATCAGGCCGGTATGTTCGGCGCCTTCAGCCTGTTCTGGACGACGACGCCGCTGCTGCTCGCAAGCCCGGCCTTCGGCCTGACGCAGAACGGCATCGCCCTCTTCGCGCTCGCCGGTGCTGCCGGTGCCATCGCCTCGCCGATCGCCGGCCGGCTTGCCGATCGCGGCATGACGAAAATTGCCTCGACGCTTGCCATGCTGCTCGGAATGGCTTCCTTCCTGATCAGCCATTTCGCCGCGGACGGCTCGCTGACCGCCCTGATCCTTCTGACGGTGGCGGCGATCATGCTTGATTTCGGGGTGACGACCAATCTCGTCTGCGGCCAGCGCGCCATCTATGGCTTGAACCCGGAACATCGCAGCCGGCTAAACGGCCTCTTCATGGCCACCTTCTTTGCCGGCGGCGCGCTCGGCTCGGCGCTCGGCGGCTGGGCCTACGCGACCGGCGGTTGGACGATGACCGCCTGGATCGGCTTCGCCTTCCCGGCGCTCGCCTTCCTGTTGTTTCTGACGGAACACCGCGGCAAGCAGGAAAGCAAAATCTGAGACCGGATATCTAAAACCTTGACAGTGCCGGCTTATAAATGCGGACATCCCGGCAGCAGCCTACGCATCCGCTCACTGCTGCCGAATTTTCGTTTCTGCATGGGATGTTCCAGCATGGACATAGACGAAGACAAGATCGATGACGCTGTTCTGGCATTGCTATGACTGACGCTGCATGACGAGGACAGAGCTTGGAAAGGCTTCGACTGGGACGCAATGGACCGTCTGTATCGGAAGGGCCTGATCGCAAATCCCGCAGGCAAAGCCAAATCCGTCGTCCTGAGCGACGAAGGTTTGCGACGATCTGAGGAATTGTTCCGCGCTCTTTTTACTCGACCGCCGGAATGATCACCGTTTCCGGTTTCTAGAAACGTGACCTACCTTACTAACTATCGGCTGAATCAAAACGCGAACGGGCGGCGCGAACGGCGTCGTGGTTCGCTTCCGCCCAGTTCAACAGTTGCGACAGTGGCCGGTAGAGCGAACGGCCGAGATCCGTCATAGAATATTCGACGCTCGGCGGCTTGGTCGGGAAGACTTCGCGAGCGACATAACCGTCCCTTTGCAGATCACGCAGCGTCTGCGTCAGCATGCGCTGCGATATATCGGGAAGCATGCGCCGCAGCTCGCCGAAGCGGCGGGGCTCGGCCGCCAGCACTTCGAGCAGCAGCGTCGACCATTTGCCGCCGATCTGCTGCATCATGTCCCTGACGGGACAATTGGAAAAATCGAGGCCAGCCAGATCGATCTCGCGCCGCGCCCCCGGCATTCTGTTCTTCAGACTGACGACCGCACCGCTCATCTGCTGGTTCCCTTTTGGTAACGTAGAGCCGAAAAACTGCCTCCTTTACATCGCCGAGTCAATTCCTATTCTAGTGTTACTCTCTTTTCGAGACTACCCCCAGAACACAGAAGGAAACGACGTATGAACGAAACCATCCTTGTCACCGGCGCCGCCGGGCAGCTCGGCCAGCGTGTCATCCATCATCTCATCGAGACCTATAAGGTCGCTCCCGGCAGCATCGTGGCGGCTACGCGCAGCCCGGAAAAGCTCGCCGAACTCGAAAACAAGGGCGTCGTCACCCGCAAGGCCGATTTTGATGACGCGGCAGGCCTGGAGAAGGCTTTCGCCGGCATCGACCGGCTGCTAATCATCAGCACCGATGCGCTGGATACCCCCGGCAAGCGCCTCACCCAGCACAAGGCAGCCGTTGCCGCTGCCGCTAAGGCAGGCGTCAAGCACATCGCCTATACCTCGATGCCGGCGCCGGACGATTCGCTCGTCACCTTCGCGCCGGATCATCTCGGCAGCGAAAACGCCATCAAGGCAAGCGGCATCGCCTATACGATCATCCGCGACGCCTGGTATCACGACAATTACCTGCACGGCATGCCGCACAACCTGCAGGGCGGCAAATGGTACAGCGCCACGGGCGACGGCAAGGTCTCGACCATTTCGCGTGACGACTGCGCCCTGGCAATCGCCGCCGCCCTTGCCTCCGGCACCTCCGAGAGCGCCACCTATACGCTGACCGGCGCGCAATTGCTCACCAACCGGCAGATCGCCGCCATCGTCTCCGATGTCGCCGGCAAGCCGCTCGAGGTGGTCGACGTCAACGACGAGCAGCTCGGCCAGGGCATCCGCGGCGCCGGCCTTCCCGGTTTCGTCGCCGACATGCTGGTTTCGGCCGACGCCAACATCCGCGCCGGCAAATTCGACATCGTCACCGGAGACTTCACCAAGCTGACCGGCAAACAGCCGCAGCCGCTGAAGGATTTCTTCGTGGCGCACAAGGCTGCGTTGACGGCTTCAGGCAATGCCGGAGGCCATTGAGCTTTCCGCTCATCCCTGCGCTCGCGGCAGGGATGAGCGGACTCCGATTCTGGACACTGGATCCCTGATCACATCAGATGTGTCGCTCACCGCACCGACGCGCAGGGTCGCCCCTCAGAATTGCGAAACGAAGCCAGGCGGTTTTTCCCTGAGGTCAAGTCCGTATTCAAGCTCGGCCCGCATCCAGAGCACGCCGCTTTCATAGGGATCGTCGGACATTGTCTCAGTTCGCGCGTCGGCGACATTGCTGTCAGCCCAGTTCTTGACACACGCGACGCTCTCGCGTTTCCGCTCATTCCGATCGATTGCACACCATTCTCGTCCTTCGTCGAGCGGAACCCATGCGAGACCATCCCGGAAACAGGTGATGGCCCGATATTTCGGCTCGACGACAGTGTTCCCGGCGGCATCCTCAATGCCCCAAAGCAAGGTTCCGTTCGAATTCCTCGAGACGCGCTGTCCGCCGTCGGGTCCGCAACGCAACTTTGATCGCCGGTCTTCCAGGCGGCGCGGCTCGGAGACTTCACGTCCTGATGCGTCGATCCAAAACTTCCGCCCATCCTTCGATACCGCATAGGCACCGGAATCGGGCTGCAACTCATCGAACTGCGGAGCGAGGGCTAACACACCGTTGGCGTCCAGTATTCCCCATTTGCCCTGAACATCGACGCCGGCATAGCCACCGCTGAAACCAGATTGGCTCTGAAATGATGGTGGATCGACAAGCAGTTTACCGTCCTGCTTGAGAAACCCCCATTTTCCATTGTACCGAACCGATACGGGGAATTCGCAGGTCATGTACGTGTTGTCAAAAAGATACGAAACGGTCGGCTTTCCATCCGCTCCGACGACCTGAATAAGGTTACCGCGGTGGATGAATTTGAGACCCGAAGGACATGCCGCCCACGCCTTCCCGTCCTCCGGGTCGGGCACCAGATCCCCGGCCCGGTTGAGCCCGATCCACTGGCCGTCCACCGATACCCTGGCCACCTCACCGGAATAATCCGGCAGTCTCGCATCGTCAAACAGACGACCGCCAAGCAACCGTCCCGCCTCGTCAAGGACGCCCAATTTCTGGTCTTTGGCCACACGGTAAAACCCGTTTCGATGATCCTGGATCCTAAATTGCTGTGGGGCGAGAATAGTTTGGCCGTCCCGGCCGATCACGCCGCATTGGGTGGCGTCGGCCCGGTCACGTTGGCTGGACTGTCCTTTGTGTCCGGCCGAACCGCCATAACAGACAATTGCTCTTCCTCCACCGAGTTTGCTGGCTGTTTCGAAGCGAGGCTCGACCTTCCAGGTTCCGTCGGGAGCAAGCAATCCGTATCGTTTATCTCCCGGCTGAGCTGCCCAAACGAAAGTGCCGAATTCGAATTCTTTAATGGCCAGCTCGTCCTTCAGTATCTTTCCTGAAGGCAGATCGACGAGCAGATAGGGTCGATCGCTCCTCTCAAAAAACAGTTCCCCGAACATAAAACGCAGGAAGCCGAAAGAATCCGACGCGACCGCTTTGCCGGGACGAACGAGCGCCGCCCCGGCTCCGAATGGAATGGCACGCGCATAGTACGGCAACAGCAGAAACTTGCCCGTTCTGTCGATAATTCCTGCCTTGTCAGCGACCACCACTTCGGCGTGGCCTTTGCGAAATCCGCGGGCAAGGTCGAACGCAGGCGCGATCACCATCTCGCCACTCGAATTGATATAGCCGAATTTCCCCTCGGAGCGCACGGCGGCCAGCCCCTCCGAGAAAGGAAGCGCAACTTCGAACTTGCGATCAATCCGCGGTTCTAACGTCGCTCTGTCGATATAGCCGCAAAGAGCGTAGACGCCGCCGCACCTTTCCACCCATCTTTCCGGCCGGGGATCGGCGACGCCGGTTCCAACGGAGCAGAGCAAACTCGCCCATGCCGCCGCGACAAACATAAATTGACGTGTAGCAACGCTCACCCTAACGCCCCCGGTTGAAAGAACTAGGAGATGCTCGTGTGTTGGAAATATGGCCAATCCGCAGGTCGGAGGTCATGAGTACAGGAATCCAGCGCCTTCACCCCATGAGCACGGGAAACCTTTGCAGCGTATCAAATTAGTTGCCGCCAATACGCAAGAAGGAAACAGCCCTTCCTTAAACCGCCTGCCCGCACGCCCGGCAGAACCGCCGCACCGTCTCGGCCATGCCGTATTCCAGCGCGTCGGCGGTCAGGCCGTGGCCGATCGAAACCTCGGCAAGCTGGGGAATGCGCTTCACCAGCGCCGGCAGGTTTTCGACGGTCAGATCGTGGCCGGCATTGACGGCAAGGCCGATCGCCAGCGCCGCATCCGCCGTCCGTCCGAGCGCGTCGAGGATCGGGGCCGCCCGTTCCGGCGCGTCGTAGCAGCCGCCATAGGGACCGGTATAAAGTTCGATCCGGTCGGCGCCGACCGCCTTGGCGATATCAATGGCTTCAGCATCGCCATCGCCGTCCGCAAACAGCGACACGCGGCATCCCATCGCCTTCAGCCGCGCGACGGCATCGGTCAGAAATGCCCGGTGCTTGCGGAAATCCCAGCCGTGATCCGAGGTCGCCTGGGCGGGATCGTCGGGCACCAGCGTCACCTGCTCCGGTGCCGCCCCGGCGCAGAGTTCGAAGAACTCCTGCGTGGGATAGCCCTCGATATTAAACTCGGCCTCGGGGAATTCGTCGTCGATCAGGTTGCGAATGACCGGCAGGTCGGAAAAGCGAATGTGGCGCTGGTCGGGACGCGGATGCACCGTTAACCCGCTCGCGCCGGCTGCAAGGGCGATTCGCCCAAGCGCTTCGACGCTCGGCCAGGGCAAGTCGCGCCGGTTGCGCAGCATGGCGATGGCGTTGAGGTTCACGGAAAGCTTGGCGGGCATGGCTGATATCCATCGGTACGGGAAACGGAGGCCCTGCTTTTAAGCCAAGGGCCGCGCGATGGCCAACGAGATTCGCAGATGAATGCCATGCCGATCGCTAATAGCATCGCCGTTGGCTGGGCATTCCAGCGCCCTTGCGTACCGCAAACAGTAATTCCCGTCGCCTGTGAAGACGACCGGCCGATGCCGCAATGCAGCACATGTTTTGCTGCAGCACACCCAGAAACCCGGGCAAATCACGTCGTCGCGTTGCTATCCCATTTAAAAGAGATTACTTTTAGCACTTATAAAAAAGATCGTTCACGCATAACGTGGACATTGTATAGCGTAAACGTAGGCCGCGTACTGCTTCTTTCCCAATGACAAGAACGCCAGAGGAAAACCCCACTCGCCGCGCCTGGGAAGCAACTGGCAAATCCGCATGAGGTGCAACACTATGCCCTAGGAGGGTTCATGCCAGACGGTTCCAAACGCCTGTTTGCTGCCGCCGGTAACGCTTCGGAGGCCCGGTCAAAATACCGGTTCCTGCCTTCGGCCGCGCTGCCGCCGGATCTACCGGATGGTCCGGTGCCCATTGCCGATATGGCCAACGCATTCGGCGTTACGCACAGGACGCTGCATTTCTACGAAGAGAAGGGGTTGGTTTCGGCCAATCGCATCGGCCTGATGCGGGTCTACGGACAAGACGATGTGATGCGTATGGCGGTCATCACCGTCTGCCGTGAGACCGGAATGCCGATCGCCGTCATCCAGGAATTGATGGACGAGCTTCGCAAGGCCGAGTCGCAGGAAAGAGCCGAGGCGATGTTCCGCGAAGCGCTGCAGGTGCGCAAACGCGAGCTGACGGCCGAGATGTCGACCCTGCACCGCCAGCTCCAGCAGGTCGGCGACCTCCTGGACTATGACGCCAGTGTCGAAGAGCCGCCGTTGAACGACAACCAGGACAGCGCAAGCCTGACCCCGCAGGAGCTGCAGTGCCTGGAGCTGATGGCGGAAGGTTATTCCACCCAGCGAATCGCCCGAGCGCTCGACCTGAAACACGACGAAACCAGGGATCTCGAAGCCGGAATCATCCTGAAATTCCGCGCCAACAACCGCTTCCAGGCGATCGCCAAGGCTGTTCTGCTCGGCATCGTCCAGGCATAACCACGTGCAAGCCTGACGCACGTCGCGTGCAAGCCTAACGCACGCCGCATGCAAACTTGCACGCATCATTCTCGACGGCCGCCACCGTCGACTTCCCGCCCAAGATCGCCAGGCGCGATCGAGGTCAGCGCACGATCGTCAGCGTCTCCGCCGCGCGCGTGATCGCGGTATAAAGCCAGCGTTCGCGCGTATCGCGAAAGGCCCAGCTCTCGTCGAACAGCACGACGTCGTTCCATTGCGAGCCCTGCGCCTTGTGAACGGTAAGCGCATAGCCGTAGTCGAACTCGTCGTAGCGTTTGCGGGTGTTCCAGGGGATCTCGCCTTCGACATCCTCGAAGGCCTGTTTCAGGAGCTTGATCTTGGCAGCTCCCCGGTCCATGTCGTCGTCCTCGGGCCGAACGAGGAGATTGATGCCGGGCTTCGTCGTTTCCTTGGACGAGGTCATCACCTGCCAGAGCGAGCCGTTCAGCAGGCCCTTGGCGGGATCGTTCCGGAGACAGACGAGCTTGTCGCCGGTCTGCGGGTAATCGGCATTGAAGCCTTTCAGCTCGCGCAGGCGCTGATTGTAGCGCCGCCGGGTCCTGTTGGTGCCGACGAGCACTTGGTCGGCATCGAGTACCAGCTGCTGCGTCACCTCGTTCTTCGAGATCACCTTGGCCGTGCCGTAATCGCCGTACATCACCTCATTGCCCTCGCGCACCTGCATGGCGAGCTTGATGATCGGATTATCGCGCGCCTGGCGATGGATATCGGTCAGCAGGTAATCGGGATCCTGATTGGTGAAGTAACCGCCGCCGGTGACCGGCGGCAGCTGGCCGGGATCGCCGAGCACCAGGATCGGCGTGCCGAAGCTCATTAGATCCTTGCCGAGCGCCTCGTCCACCATCGAGCATTCGTCGACGATAATCAGCGCCGCCTTGGCGACCGGGCTCTGCCGGTTGATCGAAAACATCGGTGCGATCGAAGTCTTGCCGGTCTCTTCGTCCTCCACCGCTTCCTCGCCGCGCGGGCGGTAGATCAGCGAATGGATCGTCCGGGCGTTGGAGGCGCCGCGCGAGCGCAACACTTGTGCGGCCTTGCCGGTAAAGGCCGCAAACAGCACATCACCGTCGACATTCTCGGCGAAATGCTTGGCAAGCGTCGTCTTGCCCGTTCCGGCATAGCCGAATAGGCGAAAGAGCGGCGAACGCCCTTCATTCAGCCATTTCGAAACAGCCTTGAGGGCTTCGTCTTGTTGCGGCGCAAATTGCATGATCGGACGACTTGGCAGGATTCGCGGGCGTTAGGCAAGGCGGAAAACGGCAAATCGCGCGGCGGGACGATCATCCGTTCTACTGCCAGCCCATGCCGCTCGCGCACATCGACGGGTCCCGCCCGATCGCATCGGTCAGAAAATCCAGAACCGTTTTGACGCGGAGCGGCATGTTGCGCCTCGAGGGATAGACGACCGTGATCGGCAGGCGGCTTGGTTGAAAATCCTCCATCAAGGGGATCAGCCGGCCAGCGGCGATATCCGGGACGGCGATGATATGGGAGAGGACCGCCAGGCCCGCGCCGGCAAGGGCTGCCCTGTGAATGGCGACGGCGCTGCAGGCGGTCAGGCGCGGCGAAATCCGAACCGAAATGTCTTCCGAGCCATTCGAGAACGACCAGGTGGAAGCTCCGCCGGCCCTGTTGTAGCACAGACATTCGTGCTCCCTGATGTCTTTCGGCGCCCGCGGCGCTTTCTTGCGCGCGAGATAGGTGGGTGATGCCACAAGGAAGGCCGTCGTCCAACCTATCCGCCGGCAAACGAGGCTGCTGTCAGCGACCGAGCCCAGCCGCACTTCGAGGTCGAGGCGCTCCTCGATCATATCGGAGCTTTGCTCCCTGAGGAGCAGTTCGACCGAAAGCTTCGGATGGACGGCAAGAAGATCGCCCAACCGTTCGCTGAGATAGAGGCCGAGCGGCGCGGGGACGCTGAGTCTGACCCTCCCCGAAGCCATGGCCCCATCCGATCCGGCCGCATCGCCGAGTTCCTCCACCGCTTCAAGAATCCTCAGCGCCATCGGCAGCATCCGTTCTCCCTCCGCCGTCAGCGACAGGCCGCTCGTCGTGCGATGTAGGAGGCGCGTGTTGAAATGGCCTTCAAGGCTGCGACCTGCCGTGAAACCGCCGGCTGTGTCACGTCGAGATCATGCGCCGCCGCTGAAAACGAGCCCGTCTCCACGACGCGTTGGAAGGCTCGCAATGCCGAAACGATATCCATCCCTGCCCCCTCATACTTTTGCGCATAGGCCTTATGCAGCCAAACTAAGCGAGAATGGCTTTACAGTCCAGCAATTAAGGATATCTTATATCCATAAGGATACTAAATATCCTTAATTAGAGGAGAGATGACATGAGCCAGCGATTGAACTACGCCCAGCAGTCCCCCGAGCTTTTCAAGAAATTCATGGAATTCAGCATGGCGCTGAAGAGCAGCGTGATCGACGAGAAGCTTCAGGCCCTCATCGAGATCCGCGCTTCACAGATCAATGGATGCGGCTTTTGCCTTGACATGCATGTGAAGCAGGCAAAGATCCATGGTGAGACCGAGCTCAGGCTCCATCACGTCGCCATCTGGCGGGAATCCAACCTGTTCGTTCCCCGCGAGCGCGCAGCCCTTGCCTGGACCGAAGCGCTGACGAAGCTTCCCGAGGGCGGCATTCCCGACGAGATTTACGAACGGGTTCGCGGCCAGCTTTCCGAAAAGGAAATCTCCGATCTGACCTTTGTCGTCATGGCCATCAATGCCTGGAACCGCGTTAATGTCGGCTTCAGGACGGTCCCCGGCTCGGCCGACAAGGCCTATGGCCTCGACAAATCAGGCTTGAACTAAACCCCACAATTCATTGAGAAGATTCACCTTTGACGCTGTCGCACCCCGGCAGCGAACGGAGATCTGTTATGAAAATCGTTGTCATCGGCGGAACCGGCCTCATCGGTTCAAAGACTGTCGAACGCTTGCACAAGCGCGGGCATGACGTGATTGCCGCCTCGCCAAACTCAGGCGTCAATACGATCACGGGAGAAGGACTGGCGAACGCGTTCTCCGGCGCCGAAGTGGTGCTAGACCTTGCCAATTCGCCATCCTTCGAAGACAAGGCCGTGCTCGAATTCTTCGAGACCTCGGGCCGCAATCTTCTCGCCGCCGAGAAGGTTGCCGGGGTAAAACACCATGTCGCTCTCTCCGTCGTCGGTACCGAGCGACTGCAGGAAAGCGGCTATTTCCGCGGCAAGCTCGCTCAGGAAAGACTGATCAAGGCGTCCGGCATTCCCTACACCATCGTGCATTCGACGCAATTCATGGAATTCCTCGGCGGAATCGCCCAATCGGCAACGGTCGGCCAGACAGTTCGCCTGTCGCCGGCCTATGTCCAGCCGATCGCCTCCGACGACGTCGCCGACGTCATGGCGGATGTGGCGCTCTCCGCGCCCGCCAACGCCACAATCGAGATATCAGGTCCGGAACGGGCGCGCCTGAGCGAACTCGTCGCCCGATATCTGAAGGCGATGAAAGACCCGCGTACCGTCGAAGCCGATCCGGAAGCGAAATATTTCGGCGTCCGGCTCAACGACCAGTCGCTCGTTTCCGACGACAGCCGCAGCCTCGGCTCGATCACCTTCGAACAATGGTTCGCAAAATCCGCCCAGCCGAAGTGATTTGCGCCAGGACGCGGCCGCTCGGGCGCGTCCTGCTCATCCAAGCAATATGGAGATTCCAATGATCAAAACCTCAGTCCTCGCCGCCGTCGCCCTCGCCTTTCTGACTGCCACCGGCGCCAGCGCCCACGACAACAGCAAGTCTGCGAAGGTCACCCTCGTCTATGAGCACGAGCTTCCGAACGTGCCGGGCAAGAGTATCAAGGGCGTGCTGGTCGAATATGGGCCGGGCGGCTTCTCCGAAGGCCACACCCATCCGGACACGGCCTTCATCTACGCCACCGTGCTCGAAGGAGCGATCCGCAGCCAGGTCAATGACGGCCCCGTCAAGGTCTATCATGCCGGCGAGAGTTTCTCCGAAATGCCGGGCGACCGGCACGGCGTCAGCGCCAACGGCAGCGAAACCAAGCCCGCCCGCCTGCTCGCCGTCTTCGTGGTCGACATCAACCAGAAAGAGCTGACCTATCCCCTCAAGAAGTAGGGGGCCGCCAAACCGTCCGCGCGGGCCGATGCTTGCGCTGGCGGCCGACATGCTGAATCATACGCCGCCCGCCCCTCCCGGAGACAAAGACAGATGATCTACGACGCGCTCTTCGGCAAGCCTCTGATATCGCTCATAACAGTCGGCTTCGCCGGGATCGTCGTCTGGCACCTGCTTTCCCGCCAACGGCCCACGACGCGGCTGGTGGTGCAGATATTCTTCTTCGCCGCGATGACTTTGATCCTCGTCGGCAGCGGCATCGAACCCCACCGGTTTCAAGGATATGAGTCCGAGGATCCGCAGGCCCTGCTCGTCATCGTCGCGAAAACGCTCTGGTGGATTCATTTGGCATGGGCCGTCATCGGTTTCATCAGGCTGTATCTGGTGCTGGAAGGCAGTCCACGAGAGGCTCGCCTGCTCCAGGATCTCGTCATTGGCGTCGTCTATATCGGCATGGCCCTGTCCGTTCTGGCCTTCGTCTTCGGCGTGCCGATCGGCACCCTCGTTGCGACCTCGGGCGTCGTCGCCATCATTCTCGGCCTTGCGCTGCAGAGCACGCTCGCAGACGTCTTCTCCGGCATCGCGCTGACCCTCGGCCGGCCATACATCATCGGTGACTGGATTCTTTTGAGCGACGGCACAGAGGGACGCGTCGTCGAAAGCAATTGGCGCGCGACGCACATCCTGACCAGCGCAAACAATCTCGTCGTTCTGCCGAACAGTTTTCTGGCCAAGCTCGCCGTGACGAATGTAAGCCGGCCGGACGAAAGCCATCTGCTGATCCTCACCATCCGCATCGCCCCGACACGGATGCCGGCATCGGTCCGCCAAGTGATGTTGTCGGCGCTCGCGAGCTGCAATTCCATCGTGCGCGAGCCGCCGCCGGTCGTGGCGCTGAGGGGGCTGGACGCCACGGCACTGGAGGTCGAGCTACAGTTCCGGGTGACGAGCCCCAGCCAGCGCGCGACGGCGCGAAACGAGGTGCTCGATCTCGTCTACCGTCATTGCAAGTCGGCCGGCCTGCTTCTGGCCATTCCGGCGGCCGCCTCGGTCCTGACGGGCGATCTGCCGACCGAAGAGAGCGCACGGGCGCCCCGCGTAACGCCGCTCGAACTGATCGAGGCCATACCGATCTTTGCGGCGCTGACGACCGATGAAAAGCAGAAACTCGCCGAGACAACCGCCGTGCGTGAGTTCCGCAAGGGCGACGTGATCGTGCGGGAGGGCGAAATGCTGCCGTCCCTGATGATGGTGCGGGCCGGCATTATCGCGGCGCGGCACGGAGATGGGGAACGCGGGCGGCTCGCGCCGGGTGATTTTTTCGGAGAAACCGGACTGCTCTCCGCCATGCAGGAAGTCTGTACCCTGGAGGCTCTTACCGCCGTGACGGTCTATGAAATCGATCAGCAGGCCTTCGCGCCGCTGCTGAGTGAGCGTCCGGCGCTGGCGGAAGAAATCGCCGAAGACCTCGCCCTCCGCGCGGAGCGATTCCGCGACGATGCCGCCCTGCCCGCCGAACCCGCCCACAGCGCGCGCGCTATCCTGAAAACCATCAGGACAATCTTCAGGGCCTAGCGCATCGTGCTTTCCGAAAATCGAAATCGATTTTCGGAAAGCACGATGCGTAGATTCAAAGTGTTACAGCGTCCTTTGCGCGTCTAATACGACCCGCGGCGCTGTAATCAGCCGGCGCGCTTGAGCACCCATTCGAACGTGCTCCGCCAGAGCTCGGGGGGCACTTCCTCGGACAAGGTGCCGACCAGATCGGAAAGCCGGACGCGTCTCAGCGTATCCCGCCAGGCCTCGTCCGCCGCCCACATAACGCGCGCGACCGCGCAGGGCTTGCTGTCGCAATATCCTTCGGCCCGGCAAGGATTGTTCGCCCGGATGTTCGTGCAGGTGAAGCTCAGCGTTTTGCCCTCGACCGCCTCGACGATGTCGAGGAAATTGATCTCCGAAGGAGGGCTCGCAAGCCTGTAGCCGCCAGTCGGGCCAAGCGTGGTCTCGACCAGCGATGCCTGCGAAAGGCTCTGCAGCGCCTTGGAGAGATATTCCTTCGGCAGACCATGAAGCTCTGCGAGCGCCTTGGTGGAAAGGTACCTGCCCTCGGGCAGGCCTGCGAGAATGGCGCAGCAGTGGAGCGCCCACTCGACCTGGCTTTTCAGGATCATTCAGCAACTCGCGTGATGGCTGTTTCAGGATGCGAATTAAGGATATACGCTATCCGAAAATCGGCATAATGTAAATGACCGCGCAAACCGGCCTTCGCCCCTGCCCGCGGAATATCGGCACGGGCTCGCGCGCCTCCTGCCATAAAACTTTCCATGCGTTGGGAACAAAACCGCCTCGTCTCGTGTCTCATCTCAGGCATCGCAAAATTGCATGCCCAATCTCAAGGAGAGACATCATGAAATCCGTGAAATTCCTGTTCGCCGTGGCGGCTGCCGCCCTTGCCGCCACCGCTGCTTTCGCAGCCACTCCAGTCAAGGAAGTCGAATCCGCCAAGGGTAAAGTTCTTGCCGGCAAAGACGGCATGACCCTCTACACCTTCAAAAAGGACGCCAAGGGGGTTTCCAACTGCAACGACGATTGCGCCAAGAACTGGCCGCCGCTGATGGCCGCTGGCGGTGCCAAGGCTGATGGTGCATATTCTATCATCGACCGTAAGGACGGCACGAAGCAATGGGCCAAGGACGGCATGCCGCTTTATTACTGGGTCAAGGACAAGAAGATGGGCGACATCACCGGCGATGGCGTCGGCGGCAACTGGAGCCTTGCCAAACCTTGATTGTAGAGGCCTTGATCGAAGGGGCGGTCATCACAAGAGAGCGGTCGGCGTGAAAACACCCGCACCGGAAAGTTTCGAGGGCCAGATCCTGGCCCTCCTCCCCTCGCTCCGGCGCTATTCGCGTAGCCTGACGCGCTCGGATGCCGACGGCGAGGATCTGCTCCAAGACTGTGTCGAGAAGGTGCTGGCGCGCCGTGGCCAATGGCGCGGCCTCAACCTGCGCGGCTGGGTCCTGACCATTATGACCAATCTCTACCGCAACGGCCGGCGCGGCAAGGCGCGCGACGCCGTCGTTGAACTCGACGCCGCAGGGGACATCGCCGCACCCGAAACGCTGGCCGATCCGCTGGAGCGCGCCCGGCTCGACAACGCGCTGAACAGCCTTTCGGAGGAGCGCCGCGCCGTGCTGATGCTCGTGGTCATCGAGGGATACACGTATAGCGAGGTTGCCGCTGCCCTCGACATCCCCATCGGCACCGTCATGTCCCGGCTGTCGCGCGCCCGCCAGCGCGTCGCCGAGCGGCTGAAAGCCGATAACATCATTACGCTTCGGAGGCCGAAATGAACGAAGCCAACCCGATCGTCACCGAAGCCGATCTCCACGCCTATGCCGACGGCCAGTTGCCGCAAGCGGCGCGCGCCCGGATCCAGGCTTACCTCGCCGACAACCCCGACGAGGCGGCTCTGGTCGCCGAATGGCAGGCGCAGAATAGCAGCATCCGGTCGCTGTTTTCAGGATATGAGCACGCGAAGGACACCGACACTCTGCTCGTCTCGCCCCTGCGCGCCATTTCATCGGGGCGGAAACGTTTGGCGATCGCCGCCGCAGCCCTCGTCGTCTTCGCGCTCGGCGCCGTCGCCGGCCACTACGGCCCGGCTCTGCTGGAAAGGCCGGAGCTGCAGCTTGCCGGCTCCGAAACCCTGCCGAAGCAGGCTGAGACCGCGTTCATGGTCTATGCCGCCGAGGTTCGCCATCCGGTCGAGGTCTTCGCCGACGAGGAGCTTCATCTCGCCACCTGGCTCGGCAAGCGCCTGGCCATCCAGAATCTGAAGATCCCCGATCTGCAGCCACTCGGCTTCAAACTGGTCGGCGGCCGCCTGCTGCCCGTCGATGGCCGACCGGGCGCCATGTTCATGTACGAGAACCAGGCAGGCGAACGCCTGACCGTCATCGTCGGCCGCAACACCGAAAACCGCACGACCAGCTTCCGCTTCGCCTCATCGGGCAATCTCGAGACCTTCTACTGGATCGACGGCGAACTCGGTTATGCCGTCACCGGCGAAATCTCCAGGCAGACGCTGCGTGATGTTGCCGAGGAATGCTACCGGCAGTTTCCGTCCTAGAGCATGTCTCGCAAAAGTATGCCGCGGTTTTGCGATAAAGACATGCATAAAAACAAAGACCTAAAGCGTGACAACCGATTGTGAAAGATCGCGACACGCTTTAGAGCAACTCCAGGAAAAGTGCGAAGCGGTTTTCCGTCCGGAATTGCGTAAAAACAATAGACTAGAGCGGTTCTGCGCTTCCGTTGAACCGCTCTACAGATCAGCGCAGCGGATCGTTGGTAAGTTCGATCGGCTGCCCGTGCGGCGTGGCTTCGGCGGCCCGCTGCCAGCTCTGCTGCAGGTCGAGGATGACGGATGCATCCGCTATGTCGCGACTGACGAGCAGTTCGGAAAGGGCCGCCACCCAGCAGTCGAAATAATCGCTGCCATCTTCGGCACGGCCGGGCGTATGCAACTCCTTAGACAGGACCTCAGCCCATTCGCCCCAGGCGAATAGCCCCTTCTCATGCAGATGCACGGTCATAGCGAAAGCTTCCGCCGCCCAAGGCTCGGGAAAAATCGGATCCCCCTCCGACGACCTCGGCAAGCCTGGCGATTGCGCCAGCTGAGACGGCGTCTCACAAACGCTCAAGATAGCTCTCCCACGCATCGATGGAGACCCTCAGTGATGGATCCGCCCCCTCGCCCCAGATCTCGCCGCCGTCGAAGACGACTGTGTAGAGCCATTGCGGATTTTCGCCGCGGCCATGCGCGTTATCGTCGGGGAAGACGAAAGCCCCTTGCACCGCCTCGACGACACCCGTCTTGGCGCGCGCATAACGTGGCAGGCGCGTGTGCGTGGCCGGATTGAAATTCTTTGTCTTCACCACCTCACCCACTGCGAAGAGCGGCGTGGTCCCGATCGGACGATCGCAAGGTCCGCCTTTGGCCAGAGCAGCAGGCACCATCTCCGCCTTCAGCACCCGCTTCGGCACCGCGCCGCCCTGCTGCGCATGGCCGGACTGCAATTCCGCGCGCGTCGCAAAGCCGTGCCGTTCGAGCAGCGTCTCGACGCCGCGGATCCAGATCTCGTAATAGCTGGCGGCGAGGTAGTCGGCCGGCGGAATATTCTCGCGCGCATGCCGGCTTTCATCGATCGTCCATGCGCCGAAAGCGCCGCAGGAAAGCGTGACGCCGAGCGCCCGCTTTTCCCATTCGGCGTGGAAACAGGGTTCGTCCTTTTCCGGCGCGACAGGACCAAAACCCATCTGACCACCGAGATCGTGCGGTCCGTTCATGCAAGAGCCTCCGGGCTTCGGGCGACGGCCGTGCCGATCATTGCATCGCGGCTGACGAGATCAGCGAGAGCTGCCTCGTCTATTCCGTCCGTGCCGTCCGGCCGTTCGGGAATGACGAGATAACGCAGCTCCGCCGTCGAATCCCAGACGCGGATCTTCTTCTCCTTCGGCAGCGTCAGCCCGAATTCGGCAAGCACGCCGCGCGGATCGATCACCGCGCGCGAGCGATAGGCCGGCGCCTTGTACCAGACCGGCGGCAGGCCGAGCACCGACCAGGGATAACAGGAGCAGAGCGTGCAGACGATGAGATTATGGGTCTCGGCCGTATTGAAGACGGCGCGCATATGCTCGCCCTGCCGGCCGGTATAGCCGAGGCTGGCAATCGCCGCCGTCGCATCGCGCTTCAGCCACTCGGCGAAATCGGCATCGCTCCAGGCCTTGGCAACGACATGCGCACCGTTCCTCGGCCCCACCTTCGTCTCATAGGTCTCGACAATCGCATCGATCGCCGTCGGGTCGATCAGACCCTTCGCCGTCAGCAGCGTTTCCAGCGCTTTGACGCGGGCTTGCATGTCGGAATAGTGGTTGTCGTGGTCATGGTCGTCGTGGTCATGACCTGCATGATCGTCGCTGTGCCGCATAACGCTCTCCCGAATAGGCGGCTGGATCTTAGGCGCTGGTCGGATGGCCGCCAAGTGCGTTTCTCGTAAAGATGCCGCCAGGCGAATAGGGATTGGTTAAGCAAACCATCCTTCACCCCGCCGATATAACCAAACATTAATGGCTTCATCTTCAGATTGCACCGCATGAAAACTCCGACATTCGGCCGAAGAACCAATCCGCCCGCCTCTTCCTCCTCCTCTCAGGCAGAGGAAATAAAGATCCGTGCGCAAAGCGCTGTGCAGGACGATCCGCGCCCGAACGAGGCCGGCAATCCTTTGCAAGGCCCGAGGCTCGTGGCCCGCGCCCTCCTCGACCGGATCCGTCAGGAAATCGCCGAAGACGGCCGTTTTCGGATGATCGATCTATTGGCGGCGCTCGGATCAATCGGCGGATTCTCTTGTGTTCTTGCCGCACTCAATGTGGCTGAAGCAGGGCAATGTCGCGACGGCGCCGATCTAGTCACCATGGAAACAAGGGATGGATCTCGCTACTACGCTGGCAATCTGCCGAATGCTTTCCTGCTGGAAAGCCATGATTCTCTGCTGGCGCTGACCTATGGCGCCGCCGGAAACCAGGGCGCGGTTCTGTCGCAAGAGACGGTCCTCGATACGTTTCGCCATGTCGCGGCCACCATCGGCGATCCGCAGTTCGGCAGGCCACGGTTGGCGGAAGATGATCAGCCCGGCGCCCTGCCCATCAGCTATGTCAGGCGCCTCTGGCCGATTGCCCGGCAGGTTCTGGATATGAACCATGTCCCGGTCCGGCGGCGGCCGCTGGCGATCGGCATGGCAATCGAGCTTGCTTTCGCGATCGACGAGCAGCCGATAGACCCGCTACTGGCAGCACAAATCGTGACCGAATGCGCCGTTCCCATGGCAAAAATCGATCCGCGTAAAATTGCTTGAGGTATCGGTAACCTCCTCCTTATGAATATTCTCATTCTCGGTGCTACAGGCTTTATCGGTTCGGCGGTCGCGGCAAGATTGCTAGAGGATGGCCATGTCATCACCGGGCTTGGCCGGAATCCCGGCCGGGCGCGCCTCCGCCAGCCCAGCATCCGTTGGATCAGCGCAAATCTGGCTAGGATGACCGACGCGGCCGACTGGGCGACGGTACTTGAAGGCCAGCAGATTGTCGTCAACGGCGCTGGCGCTTTGCAGGACGGCCTGTCTGACGACCTTGCCGCCACACAGGAACGGGCGATGATCGCGCTGCAGGGAGCAGCACGCACGGCCGGCGTGAAGTTGATCGTCCAGATATCGGCGCGCACTGACGGCGCCGGTCGTGATCGGCCCTTTCTAGCGACCAAGCGTGCCGCCGACCTGGCGCTTGCGGCAAGCGGCATTCCCTACGTGATCCTGCGCCCAGCGCTAGCAGGCTGCTGAAATTCGCTCTGCGTTGGCGCAGTTGCTTGCTGTGGGTCTGATTTTTTTACAGACTGGCTGTCGTGCGGTGGGATTTTGGCCGATTGAGGCGGGTTTTCTGGCCATATCGGCTTTTTGATCTCCCTCAAGACACACTTCGCCCGTCGATCCGATCAATTTGGGAAGGCGGATGATGTTGTACGCGACAAGGGCGAAGGTGAAGGCGGCCTTCACCTTGTCCAGTCCGCGCAGCTTGAGCTGCGCCAGCCCGGCCGTCGTCTTGACCCAGCCGAAGACTTCCTCGATCCGCTTGCGGCAGCGCAGGCTGATCGCATAGCCGGCACTTTGCGCCACCTCTGGCGGCACCGCCGTCTTGCGCACCTTGCCCGTCTTGCTCACCGTCCCATTGATCGCCACATGCGGCACGATCTTGCGAGCCTTCAACTCCTCGACGAAGGCTTCCGCGTCGTAGCCCTTGTCGGCGCCCAGCGTCGCCCCTTCGCCAAGGCCCTCGCTCAGTGCGCTCGCCGCATCCCGCTCGCCCGTGCCGGTCGCATGCGTCACCGCGCCGTCGACCACAAGCCCGTTGCGGTTCTCCATCAGTGCGTGCCCCAGATAGGCTAAGCGGCTCTCCTGGCCATTGCCCTTGCGGTACAGACGCGCATCCGGGTCCGTCGTCGAGGCATGCGTCTTGTTCGAGCGCTTCTCCTTGCGAAAGTTGCGCTCGCCGTTGCGGCCATCCTCCGGCGGCTCATCCGAACCGTCCTTGGCCCGGAAGCTCTTCATCGAGGCAAACGCCTTCAGCATCGTGCCGTCGACCGAAAAATGCTCCGCACTCAACAGCCGCTTGACCGCAGGCTGCGAAAGCAACGCCGACAGGAAACCCTGGGCAACCTCCGTCGTCAGCAGCCGGTCCCGGTTCTTCGAAAACGACGAGGCATCCCAGACCGCATCGTCGATGCCAAGCCCGACGAACCAGCGGAACAGCAGGTCGAACTCCAGCCGTTCCATCAGTTGACGCTCCGAGCGGATCGAATAGAGCATCTGCAGCAGCACCGCCCGCAGCATCCGCTCCGGCGCAATCGACGGCCGACCGGTGTTGGCATACAGCGCTGCAAACGATCCATCCAACGCCACAAACGAGGTGTTCACAAGTTCGCGCATCGCCCGAAGCGGATGCCGGGCCGGAACCCGTGCCTCAAGGTCACGAAAACAGCGACCCCGTCCGATCATCCCCGCCGCGCATCCAAATTCCCTCGAAATCACTTGCAAGATGGAATCATGTGTCCAGCCCAAAAGCCAGTGGGTTTTTCAGCAGCCTGCTAGTGCTCGGCCGAAACGCCCACGGTGGCACAGCGCTGCTGCGTTCCCTCGCTACCATCCCCCTCGTCCTGCCGCTCATCCACGCCGACAGCCCGGTCGAAACCGTCGCCGTCGAAGATGTCGCCGCCGCAGTCTCAGCCGCAATCTGCGGTGCGCTCCCCTCCGGCAGCGATATCGAACTGGCGGCCGAAGAACGGCAAACGCTCGCAAGCCTCGTCAAACTCCACCGCGCCTGGCTCGGCCTGCCGCATGCACCCGTCATTTCCATTCCGCCCATTCTTGCAAGGCCGGTCACATGGCTTGCGGATATGGCCGGTCATCTCGGCTGGCGCTCGCCGCTGCGCTCTACCGCCATGACCGTCATGTCCGAAGGTATCAGCATGGATCGCGCGCCACCGTCAGGCCTGGCGACTCTCTCGGCGGCCGCAACCCTTTCGGGCAATCCCTCCGGCGTGCAGGATCTCTGGTTTGCCCGGCTCTATCTCCTGAAGCCGCTTGTCATCTCGGGCCTCTCCGCCTTCTGGCTGCTCTCCGGCCTGATCCCGTTGCTTGCGATCGAGAAAACATCCACCCATTTCCTGCCGTTTATGCCGGAGGCAGCCGCAACGATGCTGACACTGGCCACCTGCCTGATCGACATCGCGCTCGGCGCCGCCGTCCTTTTCCGTCCGCTGGCCAAACGCGCTCTTCTCGGCATGCTGGCCGTGTCGCTCGCCTATCTCATTGGCGCAAGCCTCATAGAACCGGCACTCTGGCTCGATCCGCTCGGCCCGCTCGTCAAGGTGCTGCCGTCGATCCTGCTGACGCTGACAGCCCTCGCCACCCTGGATGAACGCTGATGCTTGAGCAATGGTTGCTCTTTGCCCATGTCATCGGCGCGACCGTGCTCTTCGGCACCGGCGCCGGCATCGCCTTCTTCATGATGATGGCGCACCGGACACGTGATCCCCGGCTGATTGCCCATGTCGCCGCCACCGTCGTCGTCGCAGACACCGTCTTTACCGCCACCGCAGCCATTCTCCAGCCGGCCACCGGCGCTCTGCTGGCCCGATCGATCGGCTGGGAGCTGTCGGAGGGATGGATCACGCTTTCGCTGCTGCTTTACGTCGTCACCGGCCTGTTCTGGCTGCCGGTTGTCCGGATCCAGATCCGGCTGCGCGATCTCGCCCGCATGGCCGCGGCGTCTGGAAGCGCCTTGCCGCCGGCTTATTTTCGCCTCTACCGCATCTGGTTCGCCTGCGGTTTTCCGGCCTTCTCAGCCGTCGTCGGCATTCTCTGGCTGATGCTGATGAAGCCGGCAATCGCTCTATTTTAGCATCGGCCAGAGGCTCGCCACCAATAGCACCGCCATGCTGATATTGAACCATCTCAGCCGCACCGGATCGGAAAGCCATTCCCGCAACGCCGAACCAAAGCCCGCCCATGTCGATACGCTTGGCACGTTGACGGCTGCGAAAGCCAGGCCGACGAGAAGCACGCTGCCCAAGTAAAGCTCCGGATTGGTATAGGTCGCCATCGCGGTGACCGCCATTACCCAGGCTTTCGGATTGACCCACTGGAAGGCGGCAGCCGAAAAGAATGACATCGGCTCGACGCCGCTCCTGCCTTCGGCGAGCGACCGCGAAGAGGCGATCTTCCAGGCGATCCAGACGAGATAGGCACCGCCGGCAAATTTCAGCGCCATATAGACGACCGGCACCGTATGCAGAACCGCACCGAGCCCGAGGCCGACGCCGATGAGCAGCGAGAAGAAGCCGACACCGATGCCGAACATATGCGGGATCGTCCTGCGGAAGCCGAAATTCACGCCCGATGCAAAAAGCATCATATTGTTCGGCCCCGGCGTGATCGACGTCGTAAAGGCGAAGAGAATGAGGGCGAGAAATGTATCCAGCGGCATGCGACCTCCCGAACCGACCTTCTCGGCCGAGTTCATTTTAGGTCAGCATAACTGTCCTAAACAGCTGACACCATTCCATCATTGTCATGGTGACAGGATTGCTTGAAAGATGGCGACACGGCCCAATCTCTTCGCGAACGGAAGAAAACCCATGCAGGACGACCCGATCCCATCCATTACATTCCCGAACGGCGCGCAAGTGCCGGCACTCGGCCAGGGAAGCTGGGCCATGGGCGAGGATGCCGGCCACGCTAGGGCGGAGATCGAAAGTCTCAAGGTCGGCATCGATCTCGGCATGACGCTGATCGACACCGCCGAAATGTACGGCGACGGCGGTGCCGAAGAGATCGTCGGCCAAGCGATCAGCGGACGGCGCGACGAGGTCTTCATCGTCAGCAAGGTCTATCCCTGGAACGCCAGCCTGAAGGGCACGGTCGAGGCCTGCGAGCGCAGTCTCGAACGGCTTCGCACCGACAGCATCGATCTCTATCTCCTGCACTGGCGCGGCAGCCATCCGCTGGCCGAGACCGTCGCGGCCTTCGAAATGCTGAAGGCATCCGGCAAGATCGGCGCCTGGGGCGTCTCCAACTTCGACACCGGCGACATGGAGGAACTTCTCGGAGTGCCCGACGGCGCCAATGTCGCCGCCAACCAGGTGCTCTACAATCTCTCCCGCCGCGGCATCGAATTCGACCTCTTGCCCTGGTGCCAGAGCCGTAAGATTCCCGTCATGGCCTATTCGCCGATCGAGCAGGGACATATCCTGCATCATCCCGAGCTGATCCGCATCGCCAAGGCCTATCAGGCAACGCCCGCCCAGCTGGCGCTGGCCTTCCTGCTCGAACGCGACGGCGTCATCGTCATCCCGAAGACATCGAATGCTGAACGCGCGGCGGAAAACCGCGACTGCGTCTCGCTCGATATCACTGCCGAGGACTGGCAGGCGCTCGACGCCGCCTTCCCGCCGCCCACCAAGAAAAAACCGCTGGAGATGCTCTGATCTTCAGCGGCTTCCAATTATTACAGCAGCGAGCTTACATGCCCTGCGCGCCGCGATTCATTGCGGCGATGCCGGTGCGGCAGACCTCGATGAGGCCGAGCGGCTTCATGATCGCCACGAACTGATCGATCTTCGATGACTTGCCGGTTATCTCAAGAATAAAGTGACCGACCGTCGCATCCACCACCTTGGCATGGAAGGCATCGGCCAGGCGCAGCGTCTCGGCGCGCATGTCGCCCTCGCCGATCACCTTGACCAGCGCCACTTCGCGCTCGATCGGCCGGTCCTGGCCGAGTTCGCGGGCACGCACCGTCAGGTCGACGACGCGGTGTACCGGTACGATGCGCTCGAGCTGCGCCTTGATCTGCTCCAGCACATGCGGTGTGCCGCGTGTGACGATGGTGATCCGGGAAAGATGCGCCTGATGTTCGGTCTCGGAGACCGTCAGGCTTTCGATATTGTAGCCCCGGCCGGAAAACAGGCCGATGACCCGGGCAAGAACGCCCGGCTCATTGTCGACGAGAATGGAAAGCGTGTGGCTTTCGATCGCCGCCGTTTCCGGCGAAATGAAATAGGCGGAGCCCGTGGGCTGAAGGTGTGCGTTCATGGTCTTGAGTTTCCTCTTCCCTGCCGCATAACCCCGAAAATCGGAAACGATTTTCGGAAAGGATTATGCGCAAATTAAAAATGTCAGACGAGCGCGCGGCCCTTGGCATCGATTGCATTGGCGACCGCTTCGTCCGTGGCCTCATCCGGCAGCAGCATTTCGTTGTGGGCCTTGCCCGAGGGGATCATCGGGAAACAATTGGCGAGATTGGCAACGCGGCAATCGAAAATGACCGGCTTTCTGACCTCGATCATCTCCAGAATGGTGTCGTCGAGATGCTCCGGCTTTTCGCAACGCAGACCGACAGCACCATAGGCTTCCGCCAGCTTGACGAAATCAGGCATCGCCTCGGTATAGGAGTTCGACAGCCGGTTGCCGTGCAGCAGCTGCTGCCACTGGCGCACCATGCCCATATACTGGTTGTTCATGATAAAGATCTTGATCGGCGCATCGTGCTGGATCGCAGCCGACATTTCCTGGATGCACATCTGGATCGAGGCATCGCCGGCAATGTCGATGACGAGGCTGTCGGGATGGGCGATCTGTACGCCGAGCGCTGCCGGCAGGCCATATCCCATCGTGCCGAGGCCGCCGGAAGTCATCCAGCGGTTCGGCTGCTCGAAGCCGAAGAACTGCGCCGCCCACATCTGGTGCTGGCCAACCTCGGTCGTGATGTAGGTGTCGCGGTCCTTGGTATGCGCGTAGAGCCGCTCCAGCGCATATTGCGGCATGATGACATCGCTGCTCCTTGTATAGGCAAAGGAGTTGCGCGCCCGCCAGCGAGCGATATCGGTCCACCAGTCCTCAAGGCGGCCCTTTTCCGGCTTCTTCGGCAGCGCCCTCCACAGGCGGACCATGTCTTCGAGGATATGGCCGACATCGCCGCGGATGCCGATATCGACACGGACGTTCTTGTTGATCGAAGATGGATCGATATCGATATGGATCTTCTTCGAATTCGGCGAAAAGGCATTGAGACGGCCGGTGATACGGTCGTCGAAACGGGCGCCGATGCAGACCATGACATCGCAGTCGTGCATCGCCATGTTGGCCTCATAGGAGCCATGCATGCCGAGCATCTTCAACCAGTTCTTGCCCGAAGCGGGATAGGCGCCGAGGCCCATCAGCGTCGAGGTGATCGGGAAATCGGTGAGTTCGACCAGCTCGCGCAGCAGCTTGGAAGCCTCAGGCCCGGAATTGACGACGCCACCGCCGGAATAGATGACCGGACGGCGCGCATTCGCCATCAGCTCGATCGCCGCATGGATCTGGTTGAGGTCGCCCTGGATCTTCGGCTGGTAGCTCTTCTGGATCGCGTAATCGGCGGGCGGCGTGTAGGTGCCGGTCGCAAACTGCACGTCTTTCGGAATATCGACGACGACAGGACCCGGACGACCGGACTGGGCGATGCGGAAGGCTTCGTGGATGACTGCGGCGAGCTGGTTGACGTCCTTGACCAGCCAATTGTGCTTGGTGCAGGGCCGGGTGATGCCGACCGTATCGCATTCCTGGAAGGCGTCGGAGCCGATCAGCGGCGTCGGGACCTGACCGGTCAGGCAGACGAGCGGGATCGAATCCATCAGCGCGTCCTGCAGCGGCGTGACCGCATTGGTAGCGCCCGGGCCCGAGGTCACCAGCATGACGCCGACCTTGCCGGTGGAGCGCGCGTACCCTTCGGCCGCATGACCTGCCCCCTGCTCATGGCGGACGAGGATGTGCTTGACGTCTTCCTGCTGGAAGATCTCGTCGTAGATCGGCAGGACCGCGCCGCCCGGATAGCCGAAGATATGTTCGACGCCGTTGTCCTTCAGCGCCTTGAGAACGATCTCCGCTCCCGTCATCCGATTGCCTGCCGCCTGATTGTCCGTGCTCATCTGTCTGTTCCGTTTGATGCTGGGATTGCGTTTGTGGCCGGAAGCCCGAATTTCGGGCATAAAAAAAGGCCCCGGAGGAGCCTGTCATCTAGCGCATGGGTGGCTACCGCCGGATGGTTACACCATCCTGCCCATGCGCTTTCCCACCACGATAAGAGCCGTTGCGATTTTCATGGTCGGAAGTGATAGACAGAAAATTTCGCAGCGTCAACGCATGCCGCAATAAAAATCCATCCGCGCTCCTTTACCCTCTAAAAACCATGGTTTGAAGGATTTGTTAAAGGATGGACTTTATTCTTATGTCCCATTGCAGGGAGTAGCCCTTTGCTCAACAACGACTTGCGCGTGTCTGGCAAGGCAGGCGAGCACGATCGCCGCGATGGCCATGCACCGGGAAATCGCTTTCTTGGCCGCGTCGTTGCGTGCAGCGGCTCGCGGGCGACCATTGCTGCCGTCGCCGAAGAAGGCGGCACCGATCTGACCGAACTCTGGTCCGTCGGTCGGCTGATTTCGATCAGTGTCGGCCGCAACCGCGTCGTCGCCCTCGTCTACCAGATGAACACCGGCAGCCATGCCTGGGGCGAAGGCGAGGACAATAATTTCAAAATCGAGACCGAGCTGCTCGGCGAAGTCCGTGTTGATGAGGACGGGCGCGAAGAATTCTCGACCGGCATCTCGTGTTATCCCTATCTCGGCGCCATCGCCCATCGCATCCGCGCTGCCGACCTGATACGCATCTATGATGCGGGAGAGGGCACGACCGCCGTCATCGGCAAGCTGACTCAGGACGAAAGTATCGACGCGGCGATCCACATCCCCTCGATGCTCTCCAAGCATTTCGCCGTCGTCGGCTCCACCGGCGTCGGCAAGTCGACGGCCGTGTCGCTGCTCTTGCACAAAGCGATCGCGGCGGATCCGAAACTGCGTGTGCTGATCCTCGATCCGCATAACGAATTCGCCGCTGCCTTTCCCAACCACGCCGTCACCATCGATACCGATACGCTCGACCTGCCCTTCTGGCTGATGCGATTGGAGGAGTTTGCCGAAGTCGTCTTTCGCGGCCGCCCGCCGGTGCCCGAAGAGCTCGACATGCTGCGCGATATCCTGCCGGAAGCCAAACGCGCCTTCCGCGGCAGTGACAATTCGCTGGTGCGCCGCACGACGGAAAAGAGTTCCATCACCGCCGACACGCCGGTGCCCTACCGCATGGCCGATCTGCTGGCGCTGATCGACGAGCGCATCGGTCGCCTCGAAGGCCGTACCGAAAAGCCCTTCCTCCGGTCGCTGAAAATGCGCCTGATCGCCGCGATCAACGATCCGCGCTACCACTTCATGTTCTCCAACAACACGATCAGCGACACGATCACCGAGACCATCGCGCAGATCTTCCGCGTTCCGGGCGAGAACCGGCCGATCTGCGCCTTCCAGCTCGCCGGCATTCCCTCCGAAGTCGTCAATTCGGTCGCCTCCGTGCTCTGCCGCATGGCCTTCGAGGTGGCGCTGTGGAGCGAAGGCGCCATCCACATGCTGGTCGTTTGCGAAGAAGCCCACCGCTACATCCCCTCCGATCCGAGCCTCGGCTTCGTGCCGACGCGCCAGGCGATCGCCCGCATCGCCAAGGAGGGACGCAAATACGGCGTCTCGCTCGGCATCATCACCCAACGGCCGGGTGAGCTCGACCAGACGATCCTGTCGCAGTGCTCGACACTCTTTGCCATGCGCCTTGCCAACGACCGAGACCAGGAAATCATCCGCTCGGCCATCCCGAACTCGTCGATCTCGACGACGAGTTTCATCTCCTCGATCGGCAACGGTGAGGCGATTGCTTTCGGCGAGGCGATCAGCGTACCGATGCGCATGCGCTTTTCCCGCGTCGACGAGAGCCTGCTGCCGAAGGCGAGCAGCGCCAACAGCAAACACAGTGAGGAAGATCCGGATACGGTCGACCTGCGCAAGATCGTCACCCGCATGCGGGCGGTCACTGTCGGACCCGACATCTCGAATTTCCAGGTGAGCTATGCTGCGTCCGCCGCAGGCCCCGACGAGGCCGATGCAGCCGACGAGGATATCGACGCAATACCCTACGCGCCGCCTGCGCCGTCGTCCGCTCCGCTCGAATCCTACCGGCGCGAACTGCTGCCGCAGACACCGCGACTGGACCCGGTCGCACCGCCAGCGATCGACCCCCGGCTGGACGCGCTCCGCCGCGAGATGCGCCGCGAGGAGCCGGTCTTCCCCCGGCCGGCATCACCGACGGACCAGCCCGCGATCACCCGCCGGGAACCCGGCACGTCGCTGCGCGAAAGCATCCTGAAAAAACCGCTGAGCAGCCTCTACAACAAGGATTGACGCTGGCGCTCGATCTCCAAAGTACGACCCGAAAAGCGTAGCGGTTTTCGGACGACATCATGCCCTACCGTTCCAAGGCGATCAGGGGCTCGACAGCGTCGAGCACACGCTGCCGATCCATCGGCCCAAGCGGCAAGAGTGGCCGCGGCAGCTGTACCTGGGCGAGAGAAAGAACGTCGACCAGCGTATAGACCACACGGATGCTTCCGAAATCCTTGAACGTTTTCCAGAGCGGCTGCAGGAGGCCATCGAGCCGGAGCGTCTCGGCGCGGTCTCCGGCAATCGCGGCTGTGGTTAGCGCAAGAGCAACGCGCGGAAACAAGCCGCCGACGACGCTGTACCAGGCGTCGGCGCCTGAGAGGAGCGCCTCGGCAGCGCCCCAGTCGCCGCTGTAGCCGATCTCAAGGTTCGTCGTCTGACGCAATGCCGCCAGTTCGCCTCTGAAATCGCTGTCAACGGGCAGAGGCATCTTCACCGCCCTGATTGTCTCGATCTCGGAGAGCCGCTGCAAAAGGTCCCGGCTGAAGGTAAAGTGGGTCGTGCCGGGATTGTTGTAGATGCAAAGCGGCAGCTTCGCCGCCTTCGTGACCGCGAGGAAGTGCTGGTAGGCTTCTTCCTGGGTGAGCGGCGTATATGAGACGGGCGCCAGCAGAAGAGCGTCTGCACCAGCGGCCTCGGCATCCCTGGCGAGATCGACGGCATGGTCCGTCCGCAGGGCACCGGCGCCGACGACGAGGGGAACGCGACCTGCGACGCACTCGACCGCAGCTTGAACGGCCCGCAGCCGCTCCTCACGCGTGAGAAAGGCGTAGATCCCGGTGCTGCCGAGAAGGCCGATGGAAGCGACGCCTGCGTCACACAGACGATCCAGCAGGCGGCAGAGGGATTCGGTGTCCACGCGGCCATCTATATCGGCGGGGGTCGGCGGAAAGGCCGAAAGGCTATGAAACGGTGAAGCGACAGACATGATGCGATCCTAAAAGACGGTCGACATGAGAACAACAGGCGCGATCCGGCACCGGCGAAAAACACGGCAAGACTTCCCTCGGTCGCCGACGCAGACTTTGGTAACAGCACCAATGTCGACTATGCCAATGACACTTATCAGATCTCCTGCGATCGCAAAGTACCCGGTTACCATATGCCTGATCGAGACCGACCGGGAGCCGTCGACGAAGGCGGGCTCTTATGGTCACGAACAACCGCACAGAATGAAAGTGGATTTTGCCCAATACCCAGCACAAGTGCGACAGCCGAACGACTTCGCCGCCTCACCTAAACCGTCAGCTGTTCCCAGCTGCCGTCCATCTGGTTGCGGAACCAGGTCATTTGCCGCTTGGCATATTGCCGCGTTGCCGCAGCCCCCTTCTCCAGCACCTCGTCGCGCGTCATCTGGCCCTTCAGCATCGCCGCAATCTGCGGCACGCCGATTGCCTTCATCACAGGGGCCTCGGCCGGCAGACCAAGCGCCACCAGCGTCTTCACCTCGTCCTCCGCGCCCTGCCGCAGCATCTTTTCGAAACGACCGTTGATGCGCTCATGCAGCACCGCCCGGTCCGGCAGCACGACGATCTTGCGAGCCTGGGCAGCGTCGATCACCACTGGTCCGGACCGGCCCTGGAATTCGGCGATCGACCGTCCCGTCGCCTTGACCACTTCAAGCGCCCGGACGATGCGCTGCCCGTCCTGGCGGTTGAGGCTTGCCGCCATGGCGGGATCGGCCTCGGCAAGCTCTGCATGAAGCCCCTCCGGCCCCTCCTCCAGCAGCCGCGCCCTGAATTCCTCCCGTAACGCCTCCGGTATCTCGGGCATATCGGCGAGGCCGCCGGTCAGCGCTTTGAAATAGAGCCCGGTGCCGCCGACGAAGACCGGCAGCCGGCCGGCAGCTCTGAGCGCCGGCAGCAGCACCGCGACATCGCGCAGCCAGGCGCCAGTGGAATAACCGGAACCCGCCGGCACATGGCCGTAGAGATGATGCGGCACACCCTGCATCTCCTCTTCCGACGGGCGCGCGGTCAGCACCTGCAGCGTGTCATAGACCTGCATGCTATCGGCGTTGACGACCGCGCCGCGATGGCGCTTTGCCAGTTCGACGGCGAGAGCGGACTTGCCGCTGGCAGTCGGCCCGGTTATCAGGATCGCGTTCACTGTGCTCAGAAGGTTTTCCATCATGGCCCTCGTTGCCACGCTTGTTGCCAATCCGTCAAATCCCGTGCTGACACCCGCAATCGCCGAAAAGGCGGCCGAGGCGGTGAACGCTGCCGGCCTCTACTGGCTGGCCGACGGCATCGCCTGCGACATCGCGCTGCGTGACGGCATGGATGCGCAAGCGGCCGAGGCCAATATTCTTGCAGTCCTATCAGGCGCGCCGATCGACCTCGTCATCCAGGAGCAGGAAAGCCGCCGCAAGAAGCTGCTGATCGCCGACATGGATTCGACCATGATCGGCCAGGAATGCATCGACGAACTTGCCGCCGAAGTTGGCCTGAAGGAGAAGGTCGCGACCATCACCGCCCGCGCCATGAACGGAGAGATCGCCTTCGAGCCCGCTTTGCGCGAACGCGTCGCCCTGTTGAAGGGGCTGCCGATATCGGTCGTCGACGAAGTGATCGCCAAGCGCATCACGCTGACGGCGGGCGGCCCGGAACTGATCGCCACCATGAAGTCGAAAGGTCACTACACCGCCCTCGTCTCCGGTGGCTTCACCGTCTTCACCAGCCGCATCGCCGCCACTCTCGGCTTCGATGAGAACCGCGCCAACACGCTGCTCGAAGACGGCGGCATCCTCTCCGGCTTTGTCGCCGAACCGATCCTCGGTAAGCAGGCGAAGGTCGATGCACTGAACGAGATTTCGGCAAGCCTTGGCATTTCGCCGGAAGAAGCAATCGCCGTCGGCGACGGCGCCAACGACCTCGGCATGCTGCACCTCGCCGGCGCCGGCGTCGCCCTCCACGCCAAGCCCGCCGTTGCCGCAGAAGCCAAAATGCGCATCGACCACGGCGACCTGACCGCGCTGCTCTACGTCCAGGGCTATAGGAAGACGGATTTTGTGACCGCGTAAACCACGCGACACACACTTCTCCGCCTTCACCCGTGTGACTGTGGCCGCCCCTCTGCCCTGCCGAACATCTCCCCCACAGGTGGGGAGATCGGCTGGGCGCACTGGCTTCCCCAAACAATTAACGTCCAGCACGGCAAAACGATAGATAGGAGGCGCAGGCCATATCCGATCTCCCCCCTTGTGGGGGAGATGCCCGGCAGGGCAGAGGGGGTACCGCACGGCACGCCCTCTCCTCGCTCATTCCAGTGCTTGTCAATGAAGGAAGTCGAGGCCACGGCAGCGAGACGGTCACCGCCGCCGTCCCCTTACTCCATCGGCACCGCCACAAACCGCAGATCGCCGTTTGCCGATGCGATCATCAACTGGGCGTTGCGGCGGCCCTCCTGTTTCAACGCCTGCACTTTGGCGGCGACCGCATCCGGCGACTTCATGAACTCCTGCGCCACCTCGACGATCACATCGCCTGGCTTTAACCCCTTTTCGGCCGAGGCCGAACCGGGCGTCACCTCCGTCACGACGACACCGTCGACGCTCTCGGCGATGCCGAAAGCCTTGCGCGTTTCGGCACTCAAAAGCGACAGCGATAGCCCGAGCACGTTCTTCGGCGTTGCCGCATCCGGCGACACCTGGCCCTGGTGATGGTCGGGCTTGCCCGGTGTGGGCTGCGCCTGATCGTCGGAATCCGGCTGGTCCATGTCGTTGTTCTCGCCGGGATCAGGCGTAATCACCCCGTCATCCTGTGAACCATCGGGCGCCGCATCGTCGGATGCTGCCGCCTGATCGCTGTCCTCGAGCCGGCCAAGTTTGACCTTGACGGTCTGTTCCTTGCCGTCGCGCAGCACCACCACGTCGACTTCCTTGCCGACCGTGCTTTCCGCCACAACGCGCGGCAGATCGCGCATTTCGCTGACGGTCTTGCCGTCGAATTTCAAGATGACATCGCCAGCCTTGATCGAACCATCGTCGACGGGGCCGCCCTTGATGACCCCGGCGACCAGCGCGCCCTTGGCGGTGTCGAGCCCGAGGCTGTCGGCGATATCGTCGGTCACCGGCTGAATGCGCACGCCGAGCCAGCCGCGCCGCGTCTCACCATATTCGCGTAATTGGTCGACGACGCCTGAGGCAAGCTCGGAGGGTACCGAGAAGCCGATACCAATCGAGCCGCCGCTCGGCGAAATGATCGCGGTGTTGATGCCGATCACCTCACCCTTCATGTTAAAGAGCGGCCCTCCGGAATTGCCCTTATTGATCGCCGCATCCGTCTGGATGAAGTTATCGTAGGGGCCGGCATTGATGTTGCGGCCGCGCCCGGAAATGATGCCCACCGTCACCGAGCCGCCGAAGCCGAACGGATTGCCGATCGCCATCACCCAGTCGCCGATGCGCATCGTGCTGGAATCGCCGAATTTCACCGATTTCAGCGGTGCCTTCGGCTCGACCTTCAGCACCGAAAGATCGGTCTTCGTATCCGTGCCGATCAGCTTCGCCTTGAGCTTCGAACCATTGGCAAAATTGATCTCGATGTCGTCGGCACCCTCGATCACATGGTTGTTGGTGACGATATAGCCGGCCGGATCGATGACGAAGCCGGAGCCGAGCGAGCTGACATTATGGTTCGGGCCCTTGTTGCCCTGCTGCTTGTTGAAGAAATCGTTGAAGAATTCCTGGAACGGCGAGCCGTCGGGCGCCCGCGGCGCCGGGCCTGCGCCCTCGTCGTCCTTCACATTCTGCGAGGTCGAGATGTTGACCACGGCGTCGAGCAGCCCCTCGGCGAGATCGGCAACCGAAGCCGGACCACTGTTGGGCACTCCGGGCTGAATTGCTGGGGCCTGAATTGCTGGGGCCTGAATTGGTGAGGCCTGCATCGGTGCGGCCTGCTGCGGTGCGGAGGGTGCAGGCGGCGTAGGTGCAGGAGCGGCCGTTTCCGGAGTAGAAGGAGCGGGTGCAACAACCCCAGGCGCTGTCGTCTCAGGCGCGGTTTGCGCATAGGCGGCCCCGTTCATGCCGGCATGCGCAAGAATTGCAGCGCTGGCCATAAGCGCGAGCGTTCGTCTGAAGGGCGAGCGAGTCGTGGGGGCCATCAAGCATCCTCATAAGCGGTAAATGCGCACATTGAGCACCAGCATAAGGCGGAATGATGGAGGGTGAAATCACCTTTTCGCGAAATCCCCGAGCAATATGATGCGCCCTCGCAAAAGCCTGATTATCTCGACCTTTCCACGAAAAAGGGCCGGCACTCGGGCCGACCCTTCCAGGATTGTCAGGATGCGAATGGCATCCCTTGGCGTCAGTTCGCCGGCTGCGCGGGTGCTGCGGGAGCAGCCGCGCCGGGAATTGCCGCCGCCGGATTTGTCGGCGTTCGCAGGGTGCCGGCGGCATTGTCGAAATAGCGGAAGAATTCCGAATTGGGCGACAACACCAATGTCGTGTCCTGCGACGAGAGCGCAGAGGAATAGGCCGCCATCGAGCGATAGAACTCGAAGAAACCAGGATCCTTGCTGAAGGCGTCGGCGAAGACGCGGTTGCGTTCCGCGTCGCCCTGACCGCGCAGGATTTCCGCATCGCGCTGGGCGCCCGCGGTGAACTCGACAACCTGGCGGTCGGCGATGGCTCGGCGCCGCTGGCCTTCTTCATTACCCTCGGCACGGATACGCTCGGCCTCGGCCAGGCGTTCCGAGCGCATGGCGTTATAGGTGTTGGGCGCAACCTCAGGCGAAAGGTCGGTGCGGCGGATGCGAACATCGTCGATATGCAGGCCGAGATTTTCGGCATCGGTTCGCAGGTCGTCGCGAATCTCCAGCATCATCGCGACACGCTCTTCCGAGAGCGCGGCATTATAATCGCGCAGACCGTAGACGCGGCGAAGCGATGAATCGAGCTGCGCCCTCAACCGCGCTTCTGCGGCCTCGCGATCGCCCGAGACCGTTTCGCGGAAGCGGCGAACATCCGAGATGTTATAGATCACGAAGGCGTCGACGTCGAAGGTTTGACCGTCCTGGACCTGAACGCGGATATTGTCGAGATCGAGCCTCAATGCCTGCTTTTCGACCAGCTGAACGCGGTCGGCATCCATGAAGCCGAAGGGCAGCTTGAAATAGATACCGGGCTCGGTCTTGACCGACTGGATCTGGCCGAAGCGGACGACGATCGCCTGCTCGCGTGCATTCACCACGAAGATGGACGAATAGAGCCCGACCAGAACGATGGCGAGGATGAGGAGTATGATGGGAAGTCTGTTCGATGTCATGGCTCAACCTCCCTGCTGCGCCGGCTTGCCGAGCTCATTGAGCGGCAGATAGGGCAGCACGCCCTGCTTCTCGTCGATAATGACCTTCTTCGAATTCTTCAGTACCTGCTCCATCGTTTCGATGAACAGCCGCTTGCGGGTCACTTCGGGAGCCTTCGCATATTCGTCGTTGATCGCAGTGAACCGCTGCGCCTCACCTTCCGCCTCCTTCACGACGCGGTCCTTGTAGGCGGCTGCATCTTCACGGATTCGCGCCGCATCGCCTCGCGCCTGGCCGAGCTTCTGGTTGGTGTAGCGATTGGCCTCTTCGATCGTGCTGTCGCGGTCGCGACCGGCACGCTGCACTTCTTCGAAAGCATCGGCGACTTCGCGCGGCGGCGCCACGTTCTGGATCGTCACGCCGGTGACGGTCACGCCTGCGCCGTAGCGGTTCATCGTATCTTGCAGGATATTGAGCACGTCCACTTCGATCGGCTGTCGATTGCTGCGGAAGGCGTCCTGCGCCGGACGCCGTCCGACGATTTCGCGCATGGCGCTGTCGGAAACCTGCTGCAGGGTCTCTGCCGGATTTTCGACGTTGAAGAGATAGGCCTTCGGATCACTGACCGTGTAGAACACGGCGAACTGCACGTTGATGACGCTCTTGTCACTAGACAGCATCAGGCCGTTTGAAGACGATGCCGAGGTCGCCCCGATATTCAGCTGTTGCACGGTCACCTTGACGGTCTCGACGGAGTCCATCGGCCAGAGATGAAAATGCAGGCCGGGCATCGAGATCTCGTCCTTCGGCTTGCCGAACCGCAGTTCGACGCCGCGCTCATCCGGCTGCACCACGTAGACGCACTGGATCAGCCAGAAGACGGCGACGATCGCCGCGACGATCACCGCGACGCCGCCGTTGAAACCGCCGGGAATGATGTTGCGCAGCTGGTCCTGGCCGCGCCGGATGATATCTTCCAGATCGGGCGGTCCGCCCTTGCCGCTGCCACCGCCGCGCGGGCGGTTCGGCCCCTGGCCCCATGGTCCCTGATTATTATTACCGCCGCCGCCGCCCCAAGGGCCGCCGCCGCCATTCTGATTGCTCCAGGGCATCAAAACCTCGTTGTTCGTTAAGTCTTCCACGCATCCAGAACCGTGGGGGCTGACCGGTGGATGCGTTGGTGACCGTTATAGGTATCGCCGCATCCGCTTTCAACGCAACGTGAGGAACTTGGTCAATTTAAATGGAAAATAGTTCATTTTCAGCCGTGTCGGCGTTCATAGACGACGAAGCGCGTGGGGTGACTGTCCTTCTCGCCGGCCGGAACCGCGATAGACTCCCCTGCACGCCAGATGTCGGGATCGATCGCGGGGAACGAAGCGTCCCCATCGAGGTCGGCCTCGACATGGGTGATGCACATCCGGTCTGCAAGGCCGATCGCCTGGGCGTAAACCTGCCCGCCGCCGATAATGCAGATCTCGTCGACGCCCGTTTCGATGGCCAGCCTTTCGGCCGCCGTCATCGCCTCCGGCAGCGAATGCGCCATGGAGACATCAGCATGGTCGATCGCCACCTGCCGCGAGATGACGACATTCGGCCGCCCCGGCAGCGGCTTGCCGATTGAATCGTAGGTCTTGCGGCCCATCACGACCGGCTTGCCCAATGTCAGCGCCTTGAAGCGCTTGAGATCGCTCGAAAGCCGCCAAGGCATGTCGCCGTCGCGGCCGATGATGCCGTTGCGCGCAACGGCGACGATAATGGTCTTGCGGATGTCAGCCATGAAATATCCCGGATCAGACCGCGATCGGCGCCTTGATGCTGGCATCGGCCTCGTAGCCGATCAGCTCGAAATCGTCGAAGGTGAAGCCGAAGATGTCCCTTACATCGGGGTTGATGCGCAGGAAAGGCAGCGGCTTCGGCCGGCGCGCCAGCTGCAGCTTCGCCTGGTCGAAATGATTGTGATAGAGATGGGCGTCGCCAAGCGTGTGAACGAAATCGCCGGGCTTCAACCCGGTCACCTGAGCCACCATCATCGTCAAAAGCGCATAGGAGGCGATGTTGAACGGCACACCGAGGAAAATGTCGGCCGAGCGCTGATAGAGCTGGCAGGAAAGCTTGCCTTCGGCGACATAGAACTGAAATAGACAATGGCAGGGCGGCAGCGCCATCTCGTCGACCTCGGCCGGATTCCAGGCCGAGACGATGTGGCGGCGCGAATTCGGGTTGTTGACGATACCTTTGACGAGGTTGGCGATCTGGTCGATATGGCCGCCATCCGGCGCTGGCCAAGAGCGCCACTGGGCGCCGTAGACCGGCCCGAGATCGCCGTTTTCGTCAGCCCACTCGTCCCAGATAGAAACGCCGTTCTCCTTGAGATAGCGGATGTTCGTCTCGCCCTTCAGGAACCAGAGGAGCTCGTGGATGATCGAGCGCAGATGCAGCTTTTTCGTCGTGAGGACGGGAAAGCCCTCTTCGAGATCGAAGCGCATCTGATAGCCGAAGACCGAGCGCGTGCCGGTGCCGGTGCGGTCGCCCCGGTCGGAGCCCTTTTCCATCACATGGGTCAGGAGATCGAGATATTGCTTCATGTTGCGCTGATTCCGTTTGCGTTAATTTAAGCCTCTAGCAGCAGGAAACCAATCGCCGGCAGGCATTTTCCCAATATTTCTGATGGATCGCATAACGCTTTTATGACGTTTGCCCTTTCCATCGGCTGAGGAAACCACTATATCACCCGTGCTAGCTTTCGGGCTGGCTATGGCGATAAATGAGCGGTGTAATAAGCCTATTGGACCCGGGGGCGGTACCCGGCGCCTCCACCAAAAACCGGCGGCCTCGAAGGCCGGCTTTTGATGGGGGCGAAACAGGATCGACAAGGGTGTAAAGATCGTCTTTTTGCTCGGCATTGTACCGCCGTTATCGGGCTAAAATTGTAGTTGCAAACGACAACTATGCGGAAGCTCGTCTCGCTGCTTAATCGCGGTGTGACACTTCAATCAAAGTCCTAGTGGTTCGCACCTCTAGGCGGGGTCCGAAGGCACCTGGCAACAGAAGCCTTCACCTTCTCCCTGCCGCCGAAATCATGTATGCTGCTTAAAAACGTGACTCGGCTCCGGTCTTTCCCAAGGCGCCTGGACGTGGCATATAACCTTGTGAAAAGACTTCCGAACCGACGAAAGACAGGAAAAGCATGGGGCAGGATCATATCCGCTACGACATTCTGGCACAGGATGCACTTCGCGGCGTCATCCGCAAGGTTTTGGCGGAAGTCGGAGCGACGGGCCGCCTGCCGGGCGACCATCACTTCTTCATCACCTTCCTCACCGGTGCCACCGGCGTACGCATTTCCCAGCACCTGAAGTCGAAATATCCCGAGCAGATGACCATCGTCATCCAGCATCAGTTTTGGGAGTTGAAGATCACCGAGACGCATTTCGAGATCGGCCTTTCCTTCTCCGACGTTCCAGAAAAGCTGGTCATCCCGTTCAATGCGATCCGCGGCTTTTACGATCCCTCCGTCAATTTCGAGCTCGAATTCGACGTTCCGCTCGCCGATGGCGAGGAATTGCCGTCCGGTGAAATCACCGCCTATCCAGTCGACGCGGCAGGAAAGTCGGATGAGGCCGCAGGAGCAAAACCTGCCGATGGCGAAGAGAAGAAACCGGGTTCGGTCGTCTCGCTCGACTCCTTCCGCAAGAAGCAGTGATTGAAGGGAGGCCAAGCCTCCCTTTTTCATAAGGATTAAGGCCCCGCATGAGTGCCGAAATCGTCAATCTGCGCCAATTCCGCAAGAAGCAGGCCCGCTCCGAAAAGGAGACGCAGGCCGAACAGAACCGTATTTCCTTCGGCCGCACCAAGGCCGAAAAGCAGCTCACCCGCAGCCTGAACGAAAAGGCTGACAGGGCGCATCGAGACGGCCGGATCGAGACGGATGACGATGGCGCGTGACGGTTTCATGCAAAGCTTGAACAGCCGGAGTGAACTCTGAAAGTTTTGTCTTGTGCATGTCGTTGTCCCGCAACTGCTGCACACTTCCGGGCGACCTGCATTGAGATCAGCCACTTATGCGGTTTGCATGAATCGATCTGACAATCCCATCAAGATGTAAAGCCGCTTCATGATCCGCAAGCATTCGGCGACATTACACGGCCACCGCACCAGTTTCTCGCTGGAGGATGAATTCTGGGCCGAGCTGAAGACGATCGCCGCAAGCCGCTCTATACCGCTCGCCGCGCTGATTTCGGAGATCGATGATCATCGGCCGCCAGACAGCAACCTGTCCTCGGCGCTCCGGCTGCATGTGCTCGCTTGGGCGAAAGCCGGCGCTACTGCATAGTTCTTAAATCGGAATCGAAAGCGCTACAGCGTCCTTTGCGCGTCTTTCAGACGCGCGGCGCTGTAGCCGCGAGCTGTAATCAAATCCCATGCATTTTCATTGCGCCTGAACGCCTGGCACCTGGTCGAAATTGAGCGAACCGGGCAGCGGCCCGCTGCGCCGCGCCGCTTCCGCCTCGGCGGCAGCCCTCGCCTGCGCATCCGCCTTGGCTTTGGCTTCCGCCGTGCGTGCAGCCTCAGCCTCGGCAGCAGCCTTTTGCGCCGCCGCTGCCTGCGCCAATGCGCGCAGTCGCTCTTCCTCCGCCTGCCGTTGTTGCTCGATCTCAGCCGCCTTGACGCGCTCGGCGTCATTGAACCGGTAGAGTGCTGCCTCGCGCCGCAGCCGCTGCTTTTCGAGCACGATCGCTTGTAGCCGCTCGACGCGCCGGCGCTCGCGCTCAAAAGCGCGTAGCGACAGATAGCTGGTGATATCGGTCACATCCATCGTCTTGCCGGGCGACGGCAGCATGCCGGAAAAATTCAGCCTGAGCGCCGGCTCGGCGCCGGACAGCGCTTCCGTGCCCGGATTGAGCCCGACGCCCAGCGTCGCGGTGATCCGCTCCTCCGGCAGCGCGATCTGCGCATCGGCGGTGATGCGGGCCAGATCGTTGGCGACGGTGACGTTCTGCACGCGCAATGTCCCATCGGTGATATTGAAGGGGATGCCGAGTGGCGGCAGCTTCGCCTCTCCGTTGCTGAGCAGCGTCTCGACGATAGGATGCACCTTGCCGGCATTGATCTGCTCCTGCATCGTGTCGGTCGCAGCAAGCAGCGGTGGAAGGATGGCAAGGTTCAGCCCACGTATGCTGGTTTCGCCGAGCCTCAGTTCGCCCGAACCGTTGAGCGAACTGGCAATCTCGCCGATCGTCTTGCCCGAGGCTTCCATCGACAGCGACAATCCGAATTTGCCGTTGGCGATCGGCGCGCCGTCGCGCAACCAGACGACGCCGGCAAGATCGGAATCGGCAAGTGCAAGCTTCGTCTGCAGGAAGCCGGTACCATCGGCATTGGTGAACAGCAGATTGCCGGAGAGCTTTCCGCCATCCAAGTTGCCGGCCATGTCATTGAGCTGCAGCTCGTCTCCCTTGTAGGCGACGTTGCTGGTAAAGTCGGTGACCTCCGTTTCCGGCAGACCGGGCCAGAACTGCTTGGCCGTCAGCTTCACATTGACGTCGAGATCCTTGAAGACGGGCAACCCGAGCGGCGCCGTCGTCAGCGCGCCATTGGCGGGATCGACGATCTGGCCGAACACCGCCTCGCCGAGCCAGCCGGCATCAGCCTTGGAGAGCCTCAGCTCGCCGGACGCGGTCGTCTTCGCAGCCTTCCGGTCAAAGCTTAGCGCGCCTGAAAACTCGTTGTCGGCCGCATGGCCCTTGAGATCGGAAAAGACGATCTTGTCGCTATCGACGGCGGCATTGACCTGCAGGCCGAACGGCAGCCCGGTTCCCGTCTGCGGCAGGGCGATCCCGTTCATGATGAGGTAGGGGTCGATGTCGGCGCTGTCGAGCGAAAGCACGATCTGGCCGTTCATGAAAGTCTCCGGCCGGACATCGACCTTACCATTGGCGGTGAACGAGGTCCGGTCGGTCGCAAAGGTCAGCGCCGCATCGGCAGGATCGTTGCCCGATGCCTTCACCTTCAGTGTCAGGCGGCCATTGGCGCCGACATCGACCGGCAGCGGATCGAGCCCGGCCTGGCCGAACAAGACGGACGGCACGGCGTTTTCGAGCGTCGTTTCGAGGCTCGTCGTGCCGTTGCCGGTCAGCGCCAGGAGATCGGACATGCGGTAGTCGAGATTGACGCGGCTGCCATTCGAGACGCCCGCCAGCGTTACCGTCAGGGCGTTGCCTTCATCACCGCCGAGCGTCAGCGCGCCGCGCAGCGCCGTATTGCCGTACCAACCGGCATTGCGCACCAGCCGGTCGAGCACCGGGTGATGCGGCAGGTGCTCGCGCAGCATGGTGAAGAAGCCGCCGGGATCAGCCGATTTGAAGGTGATCTCGCCCGCGCCCTTGTAGTCGAGCAGCGAGCCTTCCGCCCTGCCGGTCGCCGTCAGCTCGGCGCCGGCGATGTTCTTGATCGACAGCCGGTCGACGGCAAGCGCGCCGTCGGCGATCGTGAAGGTGGTCTCGACATTTTCGGCATCGACGCCGAAGGCGGTGAACTTATCGGCCTTGAGCTGGGCGGCAATCTTGTGGTCCAGCACGTTGTCGCCGGCATCCTGGCCAGTCATCAGCCCGCTCAGCGCCTGCAGCGCATCGAGATCGAGCGTATCACCGTTCAGCGCCACCGACAGCGTCGGCGTCTGGCCGGAAAGCGCCTGCCGCTCCAGCCGGCCCTTCAGGGTCGCCGGCCCGATGGCGATTTCAAGATTTTCGAACCGCTGCAATTCATGTGTCAGGCTGACATTGGCGGAAAAGCCCGCCTGCCGCAATTGCCGGATGGCCGGATCGACCGAGCCGGCAAGCCAGGAGGCAAGTCCCGTCGGCTGGCTGGAGGCCACCACGATCTGGCCGTTGAACGAGGCGTCGCCCTGAAGCAGCAGCTTGCCCTTGCCTTCCACCTGCGTACGCCCCGGCAGCGTACCGCTGGCGCTGTCGATCATCCAGCCGGTACCGGCCGGCTCCAACTCCAGTTGCACGTCGCGCAGCGTCGTATCGCCGGCGACGATCGCCGGCAGCTTGACACTCGCCTTGCCCGGCACCTGCGGAATCGGCACCTGGCCGATGACATCGATCAGCGAATTAAGGCGCTGGCGTGCCGAAACCGCCGCGTCGCGCGTCGTCTTGCCGGCCTCACCCTGATTGCCGATGCGGTTGACATCGATCTGCTGCCCGTCGGCGGTCAACAGGAATTCCGGCTGATTGCCGGTATCCAGCGTCGCCTCGCCGGTTATGACGTAGGGATCGTCGGTTGGGCCGATCTCCATCCGGTATTCGGGAATGCGGATGCGTTCGTTGGTGAGCTCGAAGCGGCCCTTGACGCGCGGCGGCTGCTCTTTCTTGTTGGCGGGCTTGGCACTGTTGCGGTTTTCAATCGCTGCCGAAAGCTGGCCCTGATAGTTCGGCTTGCTGTCGACGAGCTTCAGTTCACCGTCGAGATCGATGCTGACGGGGTGCTTGTCCGGCGAAAGCTTCGTGCGCATGCGCAGCACGCCCTTCTCGTCCGGCTGGCTGCTCGAGATCGAAAAGCTGCCGTGCTCGCCGTCAAGGGCCGCATCGCCCTCGATGCGCCAGGGGCCGGCCAGCGACTTGGCCGACATTTCCGCATTGAAGCCGGTGATGCGGCGTGAACGGCCCGACTGATCATCGATGAACTCGACTTCGCCGCCACTGACATGCACGTTTTCGAGAACGACGGTTTTCGCCGGTATTTCGGCGCGGCTGCCGCGCATCCAGTCGAGCGTGCCGTCCTTGAGCAATCTCAGGCGCACCTTCGGATTGACGACGCGCATGTCGAAGATCAGCGCCTCTCCCGACAGGAAAGGCGCGAGTTCCGCATCCATGGAGAACTGCTCGACCTGGACGATCGGCGTGCCGTCCGCTTCCTGGCCGACGCGCACATCATGCAGCGTGACCGACGGAAACGGCAGGAGCCGCGCATCCACCGTCCCGTAGACAGTGACTTTCTTGCCGATGATGCGGCTCGCCTGATCCTCGAAATTCTTGCGGAAATCCGTCCAGTCGATGAATAGCGGCGCAAGCAGCGCCACAAACAGCGCTACGACGATCACTCCCCCCAGAAAGACGAGGAACCGGCCTACCAATTCAAGGATTCTCCATTCGGGATTCTGGTGCCGACACTAGAGCACTTACAGCAAAAGTGCACAGCGGTTTTGCCGGGAAAAGCGCGAAGTGATGTTCTCAGCGAATTGCGGAAAAACAAAAAGACAGAGCATTTCCGAAGTGCAGAGAACGGAAATGCCCTAGCGCTGTCGATGCCGGGGCGAAGGCCCAAGTTCAGGAGAATATTCCGGTCAGCCATGGTAGAAAATCTTGCCGGGATTGAAGATATCGTCCGGATCGAGCGCCTGTTTCACCTGTCGCATCAGATCTACCGCGCCTCCGAGTTCCTGTTTCAGAAACGCCATCTTGCCTTGACCGATCCCGTGTTCACCGGTGCATGTCCCGTCCATGTCGAGCGCCCGCCGGTTGAGCCGCTGCACGAAACTCTCGGCCATGACGATGTCTTCGGCGCGTCTATCGTCGAACAACAACAGCACATGGAAGTTCCCGTCGCCGGCATGGCCGACGATCGGTCCCAGCAGCCGGTGCTCCTCGATATCCGCCTGCGTTTCGGAAACGCAATCGGCGAGCCTCGATATCGGAACACAAACATCGGTCGAAAGTGCGGCAAGCCCAGGCGCCAGCGCCCTTGCAGCCCAATAGGCGTCGTGGCGGGCCTTCCAGAGTTTCGTCCGCTCCTCGGCATTGGCGGTCCACAGGAATTCGGCCCCGCCACATTCTGCCGCGATCTCCGCGAAGGCTGCCGATTGAAGCGGCACCGTCTCGTCGGTGCCGTGGAATTCGAGGAAGAGCGTTGGGCTTTCGGCATAGGAAAGCTTGGAATAGGCATTGCAGGCCCGCATCTGCACCGTATCGAGCAGCTCGATGCGCGCCACCGGAATACCCATCTGGATCGTCATGATGACGGCATCGCAAGCAGCCTTGACGCTCGGAAAGGCGCAGGCGCCACCGGCGATCTTCTGCGGAATCGCCTGCAAGCGCAGCGTCACCGAGGTCAGGATGCCGAGCGTACCCTCAGCGCCGACGAAGAGCCGCGTCAGATCGTAGCCGGCGGAAGACTTGCGGGCGCGCCGCGCCGTGCGGATCTCCTCGCCATTGGCGGTGACCGCGGTGACGGCAAGCACATTGTCCTTCATCGTCCCGTAGCGCACGGCATTGGTGCCGGAGGCCCGCGTCGACGCCATGCCGCCGATTGAGGCATTGGCGCCGGGATCGATCGGGAAGAACAGGCCGGTATCGCGCAGATGGATGTTCAGCGCTTCGCGCGTCACACCCGGCTCGACGGTGCAGTCGAGGTCCTCCGGATTGACCTCGAGCACGCGGTTCATGCGGCTGAAATCGATGGAAATACCGCCATTGGCGGCATTGACCTGGCCCTCCAGCGAGGTGCCGACGCCGAAGCCGATCACCGGCACCTTGTGGGCCGCACACGCCCTGACCGCCGCCTTCACATCTTCGGCGCTCTCGGCAAAGAGCACGCCGTCGGGCAACTGCGGCGGGATGTAGGTGGTCGTGTGGGCATGCTGTTCGCGGAAGGACTGGCCGGTCTGGAAGCGCTCGCCGAAGCTCTGCTTGAGAATACCGAGCACGGCGGCGATGCCCGCCTCGTTGCGTGTGCCGGCCTTCGCGTCCTTCAGCGCCATCCCTTTAATCTCCCTGCCATTCCGCCGAAACCGTATCGTGTCCCGCAGGCTACAGCGCCGCGCGTCTTTTCAGATGTGCAAAGGACGCTGTAGAACTTTAAAATTGCTGCATAATTTCATCCTTAAATCGATTCCGATTTAAGGAATTATGCAGCAGGCTGGGTATGCGGCAAGTCAAAGCGGCTGTCCAGTTAAGATTGGCAGAAGATTTCATTCCCCCTTTGTTATAGGCCGGTAGCCATACACAAAGTCCGTCGTCTCCGGCGCCTCAGACGATCGGCGGGTTGAGCCGCGCAAAACCCTCTTGCCGCCGATAGGGGAAATAGGGATAGGGCACTGTTACAGCGCTGACGGCGTCGAGCCTTTCGATCTGATCCTTGGACAGGCCCCAGCCGACCGAACCGAGGTTTTGCCTGAGTTGCTCCTCGTTGCGGGCGCCAATGATGACGCTCGAGACCATCGGCCGGCTGAGCAGCCAGTTGATGGCGATCTGCGGCACCGTCCGGCCGGTCTCGGCTGCGATGGCGTCCAGCACATCGATGATGTCGAACAGTTTCTCGTCGTCGACCGGCGGGCCATACTGCGCCGTCTCGTGCAGCCGGCTTGACGCCGGCAGCGGTTGGCCGCGGCGAATCTTGCCGGTCAACCGTCCCCAGGCAAGCGGGCTCCAGACGAGGGCTCCAACGCCCTGGTCGGCGCCGAGCGGCATCAGCTCCCATTCGTAATCGCGGCCCGCCAGCGAATAATAGACCTGATGGGCGACATAACGCGGATGGCCGTGGCGCTCGGCGGCGGCAAGCGATTTCATCAGCTCCCAGCCAGAAAAGTTCGAAACCCCGACATAGCGGATCTTGCCCGATGCCACGAGCCCGTCAAGCGTCGATAACACCTCCTCGACCGGCGTCGAGGCATCGAAGGCGTGAAGCTGCAGGAGGTCGATATAGTCGGTCCCGAGCCGGCGCAACGCATCTTCCGTCGCACGGATCAACCGCGCCCGCGAAGTTCCCCAGTCCTGCGGCCCCTCGCCCGTTGGCAGCGCTGTCTTCGTCGAGATCAGCACAGCGTCGCGCCGGCCGCGGATCGCCTGGCCGAGCACCTCTTCGGAAGCGCCGGCCGAATAGACATCGGCCGTGTCGAAGAGATTGACGCCGGCTTCGAGGCAGATATCGACGAGCCTTCGCGCCTCCTCCGCATCGGTATTGCCCCAGGCGCCGAACAGCGGCCCGCTGCCGCCGAATGTGCCCGCGCCAAAGCTCAACACCGGCACTCTGAGGCCGGATGCGCCGAGATTTCTGTAGTCCATGGATCTGTCTCCTTCGTTTCCTGTAGGATAGACCTTGGCCGTTTGGTGATATAGATTGCATTCCAGCAAATCATCTGTGACTTGAATTCATCATGAGCCGTCAGGACATTAACCGCTCCGGCGAAATGGAAGTCTTCGTCAGTGTCGTCGAGCGCGGCGGCTTTTCCGCGGCCGCCATGGCCCGCCGCATGACGCCGTCGGCCGTCAGCAAGCTCGTCGCCCGGCTGGAGGCACGCCTCGGCGCCCGCCTTGTCAATCGTTCGACCCGCAAGCTGCAACTGACGCCCGAGGGCTGCGCCTTTTATGAGCGCAGCATCGCCATCCTTGCAGATATCGGCGAGGCGGAACGCCATGCTTCGACCGGCGAGGAAGCGGCCGGCCGCATCCGCATTAACACCAGCGGCTCGTTCGGCTATCATGTGCTGTCGCCGCTGGTTCCAGCCTTCATGGCGCTTCATCCCGCCGTGACGCTGGATATTTCCCATACCGACAGGATTGTCGACCTGATGGAGGAACGCGCCGACGTCGCGATCCGCGCCGGCCCCTTGAAGAACTCCAGCCTGATCGCCCGCAAGCTCGGCGCCACCGGCAAGATCATCGTTGCCTCGGCGGATTATCTCGGGCATCACGGCGAGCCACGCACGGTCACCGATCTCCACCGCCACTGCCGCATCGGCTTTTCCTACGTCCGCGCCGTCGAGGGCTGGCCGCTACGCGAAGGAGGCGAGACGGTAACTGTCCCGATCATGCCGGGCGTACAGGTGGGAGACGGCGAAGCCATGCGGCATCTGGCGCTATCCGGCGCCGGCCTCGCCAGACTTGCCGCCTTCACCGTGCGCGCCGATATCGATGCCGGCCGGCTGGTGCCGGTGCTCGAAAACCTCAATCCCGGCGATCGCGAGGAATTCCACGCTCTCTATATCGGTCAAGGCGGCCCGCTGCCGGCACGCGTGCGCGCGCTGCTCGATTTTCTCGCCAGCCACGTGCGTCTCTGATGCATCGCGGCCAAACCGTTCAGCAGTTCGCGACGACGACGCGCATAAAAACAATGGCTTGACGCGGCCGGATGAATCAATTTCGCAGTCCAGGACGCCGATAAAGCCCGATTTCGCAATTGACCGTCCGCCTCGCACCCGCCTATACCGGACCGCGCTAGGCGGTCTTTGCCACCGGCCGCTCTTTGCCATGCCGGGACATCCTCCCACCTTCAGCCTCAGGGCTTGGCACCGGCCAGGAAAGATACGGGGAACATGTCACCCAGCGACGCAAGCCGCCTGCTGCGCGATACCGGCCTGCCGAAATGGGCGCTGCTGCTGGCGCTTTCGCTCGCTTTCACCGTCTTCCTCGAACTCTTCGCCCTGCCTGCCTCGCTGCTGATCGGGCCGATGGTCGCAGCGATCTTGCTGGCGCTCGCCGTCGGCAAGGGAAAGCTTCATGTGCCCTTCTGGCCGCTGCAGCTCGGCCAGGTCCTCGTCGGCCTCATGATGGCGCGCACCATTACGCCAGACATTCTCGGCACCATGGCAAAGGACGCACCGCTCTTTCTGCTGTTCATCTTCTCGGTCATCGCCATCGCCACCAGCCTCGATTGGCTTCTGACACGCTGGCAGGTCCTGCCGGGAACGACTGCCGTCTGGGGCTCCTCGCCGGGCGGCGCGTCCGCCATGGTCATCATGTCGGAGGCGTATGGCGCCGACGCCCGCCTCGTCGCCTTTATGCAATATCTGCGCGTCGTCTTCGTCGCCGTCGGCGCCTCTGTGATCTCGCGCCTGTGGGTGGCGGCCGACGGTGCCGAGCCGCCGCCGCTCGTCCTCTTCCCCGAAGTCGACTGGCCGGCCTTTGCGGCGACGTTAGCTTTTGCGGCCTTTTGTACCTATGGCGTAAAACGTCTGCGCATCCAGGGCGGCACGATCATCGTGCCGCTCTTTCTCGGCGCCTTTCTGCAGGGCTCGGGCCTCCTGAAGATCGAGCTGCCGATGTGGCTGCTTGCCATCGCCTATGCGCTCGTCGGCTGGAGCATCGGCCTGCGTTTCACCCGTTCGATCATCAACCACGTGGCGCGCGCCCTGCCGCGGGTATCGGCCTGCATCCTCCTGCTGATGGCGCTCTGCGGCTGCATGGCGGCTGCCCTTCATATTTTCGCCGGCATCGATCCGCTGACGGCCTATCTCGCCACCAGCCCCGGCGGCGCCGATTCCGTCGCCATTATCGCCGCCTCCAGCGATGTCGACGTGCCCTTCGTCATGGCGATGCAGACCGGCCGTTTCCTGGTGATCCTGATGATCGGCCCGATGCTCGCCCGCTTCACCGCCCGCCGTTCAGGCCTTGCGGAAAACCCCGTGTAAAGCGCCGCGCAGAGTTGTGGACGAGCGTTGCCCACTGGCCAGGCGTCATGCCATAGGCCTTCTTGAAATGCCGGTTGAGATGGCTCTGGTCGGCAAAGCCCGTTGCCGCTGCCGTATCCGAAATCCCCTCGCCTGCGCCGATCATCGCCCGCGCCTGCTGCAGCCGCCGCATCAGCAGGTAGCGATGCGGGCTGGTGGCGAAGGCCGTCCGGAAATGCCGCGACAACGCGAAACGGTCGAGCCCGGTCACCGCCTCGAGTTCACCGGAGCGTACCGGCCGCGTTGCATGCGCCTCGAGATAATCCCGCGCCGCCCGCGCCTGCCGCCAGGCAACGCCGCCGAGCGGCCGGCGCGGCATCGACGCATGCCGGGACAGCCCGCCCGCCACCTGCGACAGGAAATCGTCGACGAAAAGCTCATCCAGTTCGCGGTCGAGTTCGCTGAGAGCGGCGAGCAGCACACCCGCCAGCGCTGGATCGCCGATGACGGGTTCGTCGACGAAAGGCAGGCCGACCCCATCCGCCTCCAGGCATTCGAGAAGCAACGACGGCTCCAAGTAGAGCATACGGTATTGCAGCCCGTCCTCGGTCCCTGCCCCGCCGTCATGCTCCTCGTCCGGATGCAGCACGATCACCTGCCCCGGCAGGCTGAAACGTTGCTCACCGCGATAGCGGAAGGTCTGCACCCCCTTCAGCGTCACGCCGAGCGCATAGGTGTCGTGACGGTGCGGCTCGAAGGCATTGCCTGAGAATTGCGCCCCGATGCGCTCGATGCCGGGAAAAGCCGGCGCCGCCAGGATGGCGTTGCCGGATGGTCCTGCGCACAAACGTTCAAGACCTTCGAAGGCCTGCGGATGTAGATCCTGGCTCAATGGGCCCGATACTCCATGACCGATACAGAGGTAACTGTCCGATGTTTGATACCAAAATTGCCGTCGTCCTGCGAAACAATCTTGCCGGCTGGCAGAAGCTGAACGTCACCGCCTTCCTGATGACCGGCATCGCCGGCGGGCATCCCGAGATCATTGGCGAGCCCTACAAGGACCGTGCCGGCAATCTCTACAATCCACTATCGATCCAGCCGATCATTGTTCTCTCCGCTGACGAGGCGACGATGTCAGCCGTCCACCGCCGTGCGCTGGAGCGCGATATCACCGCCTCGCTGTTCATCGAGGAAATGTTTGCGACCGGCCACGACGCGGCCAACCGCGCCGTCTTCGCCGAGTTTGCGCCCAACGATGCCAAGGTGGTCGGCATCGCAATACGGGCCGAAAAGAAGATCGTCGACAAAATCACCAAGGGCGCGACGATGCAGCAATAACAAAACGGCCGGGCATGGCCCGGCCGCTTCAAAGACGGAAAAATCCCACTCAGCCCTGGGTGATCGGCGCGATCTGGATTTCGACGCGGCGGTTCTGGGCGCGGCCGGCCTCGCTCGCATTGGAAGCGACCGGCTGCGAAGGGCCGAAGCCGACGGCTGACACCCGGCGCTGGTCGATTCCCTGGCCGCCGAGGTAATCGGCAACCGAAAGCGCGCGGCGCTGCGACAGGTCCTGATTGTGTTGCAGGCTGCCGGTCGAATCCGTATGGCCATTGACGTCGATCAGCGTGCGATTGAATTTGCGCAGCACGATCGCCACCGAATTCAGCGTCGGATAGAAGCCCGGCTTCACCGCGTCCTGGTCGACGTCGAAGGTGATGTTCGACGGCATGTTGAGGATGATGTTGTCGCCGTTGCGGGTCACCGAAATGCCGGTGCCTTCGAGCTGGGCGCGAAGCTCGGATTCCTGCTGGTCCATGTAATTGCCGATCGCGCCGCCGGCGAGTGCGCCGACGCCGGCGCCGATCAGCGCTGCGTTGCGCTTGCCGTGGCCGCCGCCACCGACAGCCACGCCGACGAGAGCGCCCCCGAGGGCGCCAAGCGCCGCGCCGCCCGCCGTATTGGAAACCTTCTGTTCACCGGTATAGGGATCGGTCGTCGTGCAAGCGCTGAGATAGCTTGCTGCAACAGCCAGAAGTAGGAATTTCTTGATCATGGACAGGTCGGTCTCCGTTCAAAGCTGATGCGAGCAAATGGCAAGGATTGCGGCAAGAAAATGAAGATGTGCTGTTGATAAGGGAATTTCAGTCGCCGAAACAGGCGCCATGTTGCGGGAATGCGCTGATATCACCGGTTTTGACAGATCGACCACGCTTACGGGCAGCAAGGTGCGACGATAAGCCCGGTAAGAAGGCCCGAATGCATGTCGCCCGGAAGTGTGCAGCGGTTCCGGGATAACGACATACATAAAAACAAAGACTTAAAGCGCGAGAAGCGAATCCGAAGGATCGCGACGCGCTTTAGGGGCCGTCTCGAACCACGAGGATGGCGGGCTGGGCGATCGCTTAGAAATTCTGGAACAACTGCCTTACCGTATCATAAGTGGCATTTGCGATATTCAGCGATTGCAAGCCGAGCTGCTGCTGCGTCTGAAGCGCCTTGAGCTTGCTGGACTCCTCCTCCATGTCGGCATCGACGAGGCGGCCGATGCCGGCGGTGTTGTTATCGTGCAGTTTGGTGGCAAAGTCGTTCTGCAGGTTGATGCGTTTTTCCAGCGCGCCGAAGGCCGAACCGACCGTCGTCAGCTGCGTCAGCGCCGCATCGACAACGCTGATCATCTGCCCGATCTGGCCTTTCGTCATACCTGTTGCCACCGAGATCACCACCTGGCCGGCCGTGGTGCCGTTCTTGCTCGTCATCAACACGTAGTTCTGTGCGGCGCCGAGTTCGGTGGCGAAATTGGACGAGGTCAGCACGCCATATTCACCAGAACCGGTGGCACGGTCGTCGATCAGATAGCGCGCATCCTTGGAGGTCGTGGCTCCGACCGGCGTCGTGTCGATATGATAGCTCAGCATGCCGACGGAGACCGTCCCGTCGGCATTGCGGATGAAGGAGGCCGGAATCTGGCGCGGCTGCGTCGGCGTCGCGTCGTTGTTGAGGATCACCCAATTGTCGCTGTTGAAGGTTGCTGATTCAGAAACACTGCGCAGTTGCTCCTGCAACTGCTTGATCTCTTCATCGACCTTGTTCTTGTCGATGCCGTCTTCGGTTGCGGCAACCAGCTTGGCTTTGATCTCGGAGACGACGTCGATGACGTTCTGGACGCCGGTATAGGCTGTGCCCATCGTCGCAGCCGCCATGCCGAGCGCATCCTGGATCGCCGAAACCGCCTTGTTGTCAGTGCGCGCGGTGGTGGCGACCGACCAGTAGACGGCATTGTCGGCGGCTTTTGCGACACGCATGCCGGTCGTGATGTGGTTCTGCGTGACCGTCATATTCCGGTTGATATCGCGCAGCACATGAAGCGCCGCGTCCACGGAGACGCGCTGATAAATACTCACGGGAACTAAACTCCAAAACGCAAAACAGACGCAAACGACACAAGAAATGAACCGTTGCCGCGCGGACATTCATGTCCGGGGTCGCTGGAACTCCAGCGAATTGCAGCCTTCAAGAAATGAAGAAGACCAGCCGGTTACTGGTAACGATAATTGCCGTTTATGCTTAACAAACGGCTAAACTTCGGAAGTAATTTATCTTATTTCGTAAGGTTCATAGCCCATAAAAATGCCGTCAGACGGGATCCGGCGGCGCTTAAGTCGGATGTGAACTTTACTCGGCGGCCTGAAGCTGCTCCTCGGCGGATGCTGCGCGCGGCCGGGTGGCGACCGCCATCTCCTCGTGTAGCCGCGCTTCTTCATGAGCGTGCGGCTTGGCGAAGCGGGCAAGCAGCAGGTAGGCGACCGGCGTGATGAACAGCGTCACCAGCGTCGCAAAGCCGAGACCACCGACGATCACCCAGCCGAGCGCGACGCGCGCTTCGGCGCCCGCGCCATGGGCAAAGACCAGCGGCACGCCGCCGAGGATGGTGGCGATCATCGTCATCATCACCGGGCGAAGGCGCAGCGCGCAGGCCTTCTCGATCGAGGAACGCACGTCCTCACCCCGGTCGCGCAGCTGATTGGCGAATTCGACGATCAGGATGCCGTTCTTCGCCATGACGCCGACCAGCAGCACGAGGCCAATCTGGCTGTAGATGTTGAGGCTGGAGCCGGTGATGATGAGCGCAAAGACAGCGCAAGCCAGGCCGAGCGGCACCGTCGACATGATGATCAGCGAGGACAGCACGCTTTCGAACTGCGCCGCCAGCACCAGGAAGATGATGACGATGGCAAAGCCGAAGGTCAGTGCCATGCCATTTGAATTCTCTTCCAGCGTCGCGGCTTCGGCGAGCGGCAGTAGGCGTGCGCCAGCCGGCAGCAACGGCTGCGCAAGCTGCGTCACCTGCTTGACCGCATCGCCGAGCGACATGCCGTTTCTGAGACCGGCAGTGATCGCGACCGAGGCGAGCTGCTGCTCGCGGTTGAGCTGCGGCGCGACCGAACCTTCCTTCATCGTGGCGATCACCGACATCGGCACGATCTTGCCGTCGCCGGTTTTCAGGAACACGTTCTCTAGGTCGGTCGGATCGTCAATCGGCCGCGTCGTCGACGTCAGAAGCACGGGGTAGGATTCGCCATCGACGAAGACGTCGACCACCGAGCGCCCTTCGAGCAGCGACTGGATCGCCGTCGAAAGCCCGGTTATGTCGATGCCGAGATCGGAAGCGCGCTCGCGGTCGATCGCCACCGACACCTGCGCCTGGCTGGGCTCGTTGGTCAGGCGCGGCGTATCGTACTGGCCGGTGGCGTCGAGTGCCTGGACCAGCTTGGCGGCGGCCGCCGTCAGCGCCTCGTGATCATTGCCGATCAACGCCATCTGCAAGCCGCTGCCGGCGCCGCGGATGCGCAGGCTGTTGGAGGAGATGGCGTTGCCGCGCAGGGCCGGCACCCTTGATGCCGCCTGGTTGATGTCTGCGACGATTTCCGCCTGCGTCCGATGGCGCTCCCCCCAGGGAGCGAGCGTCAACACCATGAAGCCGCTGTTCAGCGAACCACCCTGGCCGGAGATCGAGAAGACGTTGCGGATGTCGCCTTTATCGACCAGCGGCTGCAGATATTCCTCGACGAGCTGCATCTTGTCGCGCGTATATTCGAGGCTCGATCCCTGCGGCGTCGTCAGCCGCATCATCACCATCGACCGGTCCTCTTCGGGTGTCAACTCGCTCTTGACTGTGGAAAAGGCGACGAGTGCCGCGCCGGCGAGGATTACCGAAAACAGGATGACGACGAAGGGGGCGTTGAGGCAGCCGTGCAGCGCCCATTTGTAGAGGCGGGCAAGCGCCCCGCCGAAACGGCCGAGCGCGCCGTGATCCTCGATCATCGGCTTGGTCAGCATGCGCGAGGCAAGCATCGGGCAGAGCGTCAGCGCCACGATCGACGACAGCCCGACGGAGAAGGCGAGCACAAAGCCGAATTCACGGAAGAGGCCGCCGACCTGTCCCGGCAAGAAGGATAGCGGTATGAACACAGCCGCGAGAGTCGCGGTCGTGGCGATAACGGCGAAGAACACCTCGCGTGTTCCAAGCACGGCCGCCGCGCGCGGCCCCATGCCTTCAGCGCGCCGGCGCACGATGTTTTCGAGCACCACGATCGCGTCGTCGACGACGAGGCCCGTTGCCAGCACGATCGCGAGCAGCGTCAGAATGTTGATCGAGAAGCCGACCATATAGATCGCCGCCAGCGTGCCGATCAGCGCCACCGGCATGCTGACCGCCGGGATCAGCGTCGCGCGCCAGTCGCGCAGGAAGAGATAGATAACGGCGGTGACGATAACGGCGGCGAGCACCAGCGCCAGCACCACCTCATGGATCGCACCCTGGATGAAGACGGCGTCATCGCTGGTGATCGCGATCGTCGTGCCCTCCGGCAGCGTCTTCGACAGCTGCTCGACGGCGGCCTTGACGCCGGTCGAGATATTCAGCGTGTTCGACTGTGCCTGGCGGATGATGCCGAGGCCGATGCCCGGCTTGCCGTTGGAGCGCAGCGCCGTTTCGCCGTCGCGTGGTCCAAGCGTCACCGTCGCGACATCGCCAAGCCTGACACGGTCCTGCAGCATAACCTTGGAAAAATCTGCCGGCGTCTGCAGGTTGGCGGTGGCGCGCACCACAATATCCTGCGTATTGCTCTTCAGCGATCCCGCCGGCACGTCGAGTGCAGCGTTGTCGAGCGACTTCGTCAGATCGCCGATGGTCAGTCCCCGGCTCGCCAGCGCGCCCTGGTCGACATCGACGCGGAAAACCTTCTCCTGGTCGCCATATTCCTCAACGTCGGCGACGCCGTCGACAGATGCGAGGCGGTCGATCACCTCGTTTTCGACGAGTTGTGTCAGGTCGTCCATGTTGAGCTTGGTGGAGGTGACGGCAAGACGCATGATCGCCGAGGAATCCGAGTCCGCCTTGACGATCTGCGGCGCATCCGCTTCGTCAGGCAGGTTCTGGGTGATGCGGCCAATCGCGTCGCGCACGTCGTTGGCGGCGACGGCGAGATCGATCGCATCGGAGAATTCGAGCGTCACCCGGCTCTGGCCGAAGGAAGAGGTCGATGAGATCGATTTCAGACCGCTGACACGCGCCACCGCGCCCTCGATCACTTTGGTCAGTTCCTGGTCGATCGTCTGCGGCGATGCGCCGTCGAAGGTCGTGCGCACAGTGACGACGGGACGGTCGACATCCGGCAGTTCACGCACCTCGACGCCGACGTAAGCCGCAAGGCCGGCGACGACCATCAGCGTGTTGAACACCAGCGCCAGGATTGGCCGGCGAACAAAAAGCGCAGTGAAGCTCTGCTTGCCCGACGGCCTGTCCTGATGGATCTCGGTCACGCTCACTGGGTGGCGACCTCCGCATTCGCGGCGACATCGGCGCTCAGACGCACCGCCCCGCCTTCCCGCACGCGCTGCAGACCCTGCGTCACGATCTTGTCGCCGTCTTTGAGGTCGGCTTTGACGAGCACGAAATCCGGGTTGCGCTGCACGACGCTGACCCGCACCTTGCGCGACTTGTCGTCGTTGACCCGCCAGACGAAGGAGCCCTGCGAATCCCACTGCACCGAGACGGGATCGACTGCCGGATATTTGTCGCCGGCAAATTTCATGCTGACGCTGAAGGACATGCCGGCGCGCAGCTCATCCGAACTGTTGCCGATCTTGGCGCGCAGGCGAAGCGTGCGGCTTGCCGCGTCGATGCGGTTGTCGACGGCCTCGACCATACCCGAAAATACCTGTCCGGCTTTTGCCACCGACATCGCCTCGACCGGCTGACCGAGCGATACCGTGTTGGCGAAGCGCTCCGGCACCCAGAAGTCGACGAGAATTTCCGACCGGTCGTCGAGCGTGACGATCGGGATGCTCGTCGTGACGTTGTCGCCGATGTTGACCGGTAAGATACCGACGATGCCGTCGATCGGCGCGATAATGTTGCGCCGGGCGAGATTGAGTTCGGCGGCCTGCAGCTGCAGCCGCGCCCCCTGCTCGGCGATCTCGGAATCGAACACGTCCATGCGCGACACGCTGGACTTGATGTTGTGATAGAGATTGGATTTCTCGACGGCAGCCTTGACTGCCACATCCGCCTGGCCGCGGGCGATCACCTGCTCCTCGCTGTCGAGCGTGGCGAGCACCTGGCCGGCCTTCACCCTGTCGCCCGACTTGATGAGGATTTCGCGGATCGTACCCGATGCTTGGGGCGTGACCGCGACCGAGCGGATCGCGTCACCCGTGCCGATGGCGTTCAGCCGGTCGTTGACGACGCCCTGGACAACGGCCTGCGTCGCAACGAGGATGGCGCTGTTGCGCCCGTCGGCATTTCGGCGGTTCTGCCCCTGTCCCTCACCACGTTGCTGCCCTTGCGCCCGCGCGGGAGCGTCGGCATCCGCGGTCCCCTCAGCCTTTGGCGCGATCTTGGAAACGATGCTGCCTGGAATACCTGCATCGCGCATCGTATCGCCGGCACCGGGCACAAAGAAAACCCACGCGGCGAAGCCGGCAACAATGACGATGAGCGAAAGTACAAACTGCTTCCAAAAAGCCATTCACGTCTCCGGAGGGACTCGAGGTTGGACCAGGGTCGGTCGAAAGAGGCGCTGCGGGATCAAGATTCCCGTCTGATGCGACAATATCGCGCGTTTACAGCTTACCGGCAAGCATAAGCAGCCGGCATTACCGATTTGTAATATCAGCAAAGAATGGAAATAACCCGGCCGCTCACTTTTGCTTGAACAAACCCCTGCCATGCCTTTAACACCGCCGATTGTCGGGCGAGATGCCGTCCAGAATCGCTGCCGATGTGGTTGGATTTCTGAAGCGCCCCGCGATCTTTCAGATTCGCGCCTCGCGCTTTAGCGCTTTGTATTTACGCATGTCGTTAGCGCAAAACCGCTGCACACTTTTGCGCGACACGCCTTAGCGACGCATCGACCACCGCAGGCCCATCACAGCCGTAATCCCCAGTATTGGCCACACCGCCCAGAACTGCCCCGTCCAGGTGAAAAGGTTGATGCCGGCAATACCGAGCGCCACGATCGCCAGCGAGGCGATCCTGCGGTTGAACCGCGTCTGGTCGCGGTTCCAGGCGAGCGCCGCGACGACGGCGAGCGCAAGCACTGGAAAGCACGCCCAGAAAACGCCCTGCCACGATAAAAGATTGATGCCGATCAAGACAGCGGCGATGACGCCGAGCACACCGAACAGCCTGCGCCTGCCAGGTGCCGGTCTTGCCTCGGCGATCTCAGCCGCCGGCTGCGGCCGCGCGGGGCCGGATCGTTGGCGAGGCGGCGTCTCGTCCTTGGCATTGCCGATCTTCACCGCATAGCTCGGCACGCCTTCATCGACGTTCTTCACCATCAGCGGCCCGAGGAACTCAAAACCGACCGCGACCTTGTTGCGAACCTGATCGTAGACGGTACTGGATATGACGATGCCGCCGGCCGAGGCCGAGGCCTGCAGCCGCGCGGCAATATTGACGCCGTCGCCGTAGATGTCGTCGTTTTCGACGATCACATCGCCGAGATTGATGCCGATGCGAAACAGCATGCGCCCGTCCGTCGGGCGGCGGGCGTTGAAGCCGGCAAGTTCGTTCTGGGTATCGACAGCCGCGCGCACCGCCTCGACGACGCTTGGGAAATCGGCGATCAGCCCATCGCCCCAGGTATTGATGACACGGCCGCCATGGCTTTCGATCAGATGCCCCATCGCTTCCCGGCAGCGCTTCAGCGCCGCAAGCGTCCCCTCCTCGTCAGCTCCCATCAGCCGGGTATAGTCCTGCACGTCAGCACAGAAGATCGTCGTCAGCTTGCGCCGCGTTTCACTCATGGTCTCTCGTCTCCGCGCTATCCGTCCCCGGAAAGATCGCTGCAAAGGCTGAAACTGGCCGACAGGGGATCAAGTGGGCGATTGCAACGCCGGTAACCTACTAAGGCTTTATGTCTGTCGCCACCGATAATTGCTCATGATCGCCCTTCAGCATACCGGCGGATTATTGCACGATCTTGCGCGGGCTTGCTGAATGTTCTCTGGCCACGGTATTCGAGCCATCGATTTCCTGAAGCAACACGTCGTAGCCCCAGAGATCGGCAAGATGTTGCAGGACGAGCCTGGTATCGGCTTCCTGAAGATAGCTGCCATTCATCATGATATGTTGCAGCAACAGGCGGCGGTCACCGGCGAGGTCGACATCGACGATATCGATTGCCGGGTCGGTCCAGCCGATATCGTATTCGCGGGAGAGCTGGCGGCGGATGCGCAAGTATCCGCGCTCATTGTGGATCGCCGAAACCAGAACCCCTTCGGTCTGTTCCGGATCATCGTAGAGGTGGAACAGCCGCAACTGGCGGATCAGGTTCGGGCTCAGGAATTGGCTGATGAAACTCTCATCCCGGTAATTGGCCCAGATGTCGCGCAGCACCGCCATCGCATCGCCTCGCCCTGATATATCGGGGAACCATGCGCGGTCTTCTTCCGTCGGCTTCGTGACGATCCGCTCGATATCCTGCATCATCGCAAAACCGAGCGCATAAGGGTTGAAGCCCGAGAACCGCCGGTCGTCGTAGCTCGGCTGGAACACGACGTTGGAGTGGGACTTCAAGAATTCCAGGAAGTTGCCGTCGCTGATCTGCCCCCGCTCGTGAAGCCGGCTCATGATCTTGTAATGGACGAAGGTGGCGGTTCCCTCGTTCATCACCTTGGTCTGCCGCTGCGGATGGAAATATTGTGCGACATGCCGGACGATGCGAAGGATTTCCCGCTGCCATGGCTGCAGCCGCGGCGCGGTTTTCTCGAGAAAATAGAGGATGTTGTCCTGCGGAAGGCCAAGCGCGGCGCGTCGCTTTTCCAAACCGCCGTCGCTCGCCTTCTTGGCCTTGCCGACGGGCACCGTTCGCCAGAGATCGTTGAACATCTGCTCTTCGTGGGCGCGACGCTCCTGCTGCCGCTTCTCCTCCTGGCGAAGGTCGATGGTGGTCTTGCCCGCATATCGATGCACCCCGTGCGACATCAGCGCATGCGCCGCATCCAGCGTCCGCTCGACCGCCGTCTCGCCATAACGTTCTTCGCAGCGGGTGATATAACCCTTGGCGAAGTCGAGGTAATCGAGGATGCCCTCCGCATCGGTCCAGAGCTTGAAGAGATAGTTGTTCTTGAAGAAGTGGTTGTGGCCAAACGCCGCGTGCGCGGTGACGAGCGTCTGCATCGTCGCCGTGTTCTCCTCCATCAGGTAGGAAATGCAGGGAGAACTGTTGATGACGATCTCGTAGGCGAGGTCGCGCATGCCGCGGCGGTAGAAGGCTTCGTGATGCGCGAAGTGCTTGCCGAAGGACCAATGGCGATAAAAGAGCGGCATGCCGGTCGAGGAATAGGCATCGAGCATCTGTTCAGAGGTAATGACTTCGATCTGGTTCGGATAGACATCGAGGCCGAGTTCGCCGAGCGCGATCTCCTCGCAGGCGTCGTGGATACGCTGGAGCGTTGAAAAGTCCCAGTCCGCCCCCTCGAACAACAGCCGCTCCCTTGGCCTCATCGTCATGGTCATGGCGTCACCCTCGACTGTGCATCCCGCTTCTGGAAGAGATCGTGGAAAACAGGGAATATCTCGCCGCGCCGGCAGACCTTGCGCATCGAAAGCGGCAGCAGCTCTGAACGGATCCCGTCATAGAGCATCCAAAGCGGTGAACGGGATACGGAAGAGTCGCCGCCTTCTTCGCCCACCTCGATATAGGCGAAGTACTGGCATAGCGGCAAAATCTCGCGCAGCAGCTGTCCGCTCAAATTTCCGTCCGAATGGGCGTTGTCGCCGTCCGAGGCCTGGGCGCCGTAGATATTCCACTCTGCCGGATCGAAACGCGCAGCAATGATCCGACGCATGGCAACAAGCGCGCTGGATACCAGCGTGCCGCCGGTCGCCGGACCGTAGAAGAAGGTTTCCTCGTCGACTTCCTCGGCCTTGTCGGTATGGCGGATGAAGACGATCTCCACTTTCTTGTAGCGCTTCGACAGGAAAAGATAGAGCAGCAGGTAAAACCGCTTGGCAAGATCCTTCATGTGTTCCGACATGGAGCCGGAGACGTCCATAAGGCAGAACATCACGGCTTTGGCCACAGGCTTCGGCTCGTTCTCGAAACGGCGATATCGTACGTCGAGCGGATCGATATAGGGAATGCGCCGGCTTTTTTCCGTTAGGGATTTGAGTTTTGACTCAAACGCCAGGCGGCTCTCGTCGTCCTCGCACTCCTCGATCTGCCGCTGCAGGGCTTCGATCTCTTCGCGACGCGGACGGTGAAGCGCGACGCGGCGCATCATTGCAAGTCTCGTTGTGCGGCCGACGGCGATGTTGGACGGCGATCCGGAGACGGAATAGCCGGCCCGCACCGGAGTCTCCTCTTCCGTTTCGGCTAGACGCCGTTTGGCAAGGTCTGGAAGTTCCAGGTCATCGAGAAATACATCAAGGAATTCCTCCCGGGTGAGCACGAAGCGGAAACCGTCCTCCCCATCGCCTTCGCCCGCATCTTTTGGTTTTCCGCCCCTCGCGCTCGGCGGCCGCGGAATGATGTCGCCTTCTACGAAGGCTCTGTTTCCCGGCAGAATGTGATCGGCGGTGCCGCCGTCGCCCCTCCGAAGGCTCGGTTCGGCCATTCCGTCGATCGGCAGGCTGATCTCACCGCCGTCGAGCACATCGCGAATGTTTCGGTTTTGCAGAGAACGCTTTACCGCCTGCTGCACGGCACCTTTCATGCGCCGAAGAAACCGTTGCCGATTTTCGAGACTTTTACCGCGCGGATTTAGCCGACGGTCGACAATGTGCATATTGGCTCCGCATTAACTTGCCTGTTTGACGCGCATGTACCATTCGACGAGGCGCCGAACCTGCCTCTCCGTGTAACCCCGCGCGGCCATGCGCGAGACGAATTCGCTATGCTTCTTTTCTGTTTCCGAGTCCTTCTTCGATCCAAAGGAAATGACCGGCAAAAGATCCTCGACCTGCGAGAACATACGCTTCTCGATCACTTCCCGGATCTTCTCGTAGCTTGTCCATGACGGATTTTTTCCGCCATTGGATGCCCGGGACCTCAACGAGAACTTGACGATTTCGTTGCGGAAATCCTTCGGATTGGCAATGCCTGCCGGCTTTTCGATCTTCGTCAATTCCTGATTGAGGAGCTCGCGGTCGAGAAGCTGGCCAGTATCGGGATCCTTGAAGTCGACGTCTTCGATCCAGGCATCGGCATAATCGACGTAGCGGTCAAACAGGTTCTGTCCGTAGTCCGCATAGGATTCAAGATAGGCCTTCTGAATCTCATTGCCAATGAACTCTGCATAACGTGGCGCAAGATCGGCCTTGATGAATTCCAGATAGCGCTTCTCGACATCATCGGAAAACTGCTCGCGACGGATCGACTGTTCCAGCACATACATCAGATGGACAGGATCGGCGCCGATATCCGTGGTGTCGTGATTGAAGGTCGAGGCAAGCACCTTGAAGGCGAAGCGGGTCGATATGCCGTCCATGCCCTCATCGATGCCGGCAGCATCCCGGTATTCCTGAACGCTGCGGGCGCGCGGGTCGGTTTCTTTCAGGCTCTCGCCGTCATAGGTGCGCATCTTCGAGAAGAACGTCGAGTTCTCGTGCTTGCGCAGGCGTGAGAGCACGGAAAAACGGGCCAGCATTTCGAGCGTTGCCGGGGCACATGGCGTATCCGCCAGCTCCGATCCCTCGATCAGCTTCTCGTAGATCTTCTGCTCCTCCATCACCCTGAGGCAATAGGGCACCTTGATCACGCAGATGCGGTCGATGAAGGCCTCGTTGTTCTTGTTGGCCTTGAAGGTCTGCCATTCGGCTTCGTTCGAATGCGCAAGGACGACGCCTGAGAAGGGTATGGCGCCGATATTCTCGGAACCGATATAGTTCCCCTCCTGGGTCGCCGTCAGCAGCGGATGCAGCATCTTGATCGGCGCCTTGAACATCTCGACGAATTCAAGGATACCCTGATTGGCGCGGTTGAGCCCGCCGGAATAGCTGTAGGCATCGGGATCGTTCTGCGAGTAGGTCTCCAGCTTGCGGATGTCGACCTTGCCGACCAGCGACGAGATATCCTGATTGTTCTCGTCTCCGGGCTCGGTCTTGGCGATGGCGATCTGGCGCAACCGCGAAGGCTGAACTCTGACGACACGGAAGCGGGAAATATCGCCGCCGAAATCGTCGAGCCGCTTCAGGCACCACGGGCTCATCAGCCCGTTCAGGCGCCGCAGCGGGATACCGTATTGCTCCTGGAGCAGCGACCCCATCGTCTCCGGATCGAAGAGGTTGAGCGGACTTTCGAAAACGGGGCTGATCTCGTCGCCCGCCTTCAGCACATAGATTGGATGAACCTCCATCAATTGCTTCAGCCGCTCCGCTAAGGAAGACTTGCCGCCGCCGACCGGGCCGAGCAGATAGAGAATCTGCTTGCGCTCCTCGAGCCCCTGTGCCGCGTGCCGGAAGAAGGAAACGATGCGCTCGATCGTCTCTTCCATGCCGTGGAAACCGGTAAAGGCCGGATAGATCCGGATGGTCCTGTTCATGAAGATCCGGCCAAGCCGCGTATCCTTGGCGGTATCGACCATTTGCGCCTCGCCTATCGCGGAGAGCAGGCGCTCCGTCGCATTGGCATAGGCAATCGGGTCCTTTTTGCAGAGATCGAGATACTCGGCCACCGACATATCGGTTTCGCGGCGTGCTTCGTAACTGCGCGTAAACGCATCGAATACGGATTCGTTCAGCATGGGCCCTCCATTAAGGTTATGCCGCAGGCTCAAAGTCGTATAACCATCGAGATGGCTACGACGTTCCTAAGAATCAATAATTTCGTAGGTATATTCGACGCTCACCGGCTGTTTCTTGCAACGCACAAAAACGTGCATGCACCGGTTATTTTTACTCTACGAAACTGTTTCTCATTATAGTTGAAAAAAGCACCCCTGCGGTATCAGCACATTTCGCGACGTGACAGAAAGATGAAAAGGGTGTGCAATGTCGCCCGTGATTCGAACTCTGGAAAAATCGGCGATTGGCAGCCAAATCTGCGCAGAGTCGATGCTGGCCAGCACGTGCCGACCCGCTCCTGACATGATGGAAACGGGCGCATCCGGGCCGTGAGCCAATCGTCGCGACCGTCCCCCGCCGCGGCAATTCAGCCGTTGAATGCCTTCTCCAGCGCAGCGACATCGATCTTGACCATGCCGAGCATCACCTCGGTCACGCGCCTGGCCCGCTCGCGGTTGTCGTCAGCGATCATCTCGGCAAGCATGCGCGGCACGATCTGCCAGGACAGGCCCCAGCGGTCCTTCAGCCAGCCGCAGGCTTCCGGCGTGCCACCATTGGCTAGGAATGCTTCCCATATCCGATCGATCTCGGCCTGGCCTTCCAGGAGAATCGCGATCGAGAAGGAATGGTTGAAGCTATCGAGCGGGCCGGCCTTCATTGCCAGGAAGGCCTGATCGCCGAGTGTGAACTCAATCAGCTCGACGCTGCCGGGAGGTCCGCTCGGCGTCTCCGCCGGCAATATGGTGGTGCGGCCGATCCTGGAGTCGGGAATAACAGACACGTAGAATTCGACAGCTTCACGGGCTTCCTCCGCGAACCAAAGATTTGAAACGACCTTCGCCATGCAACAGCCTCCTTGTTGTTGATGAGCATGTCCCCAGACTACTGCCCGATGATCCAAGCCCGATCCAAGGACGCCCGGCCGGCGCCGGTTCCGACAGACTGCGATTAGAAATTTTCGCCCCATTCCAGCCGACATGGCGAGCGCAGCCGCGCCGGCCGGCGGCCTTGCCGCCCGCAGTAACCCGCTTGGATTAGCGGTGGCTCGGGAATGAAAGCAGAACATCTTTTCTGGTCTTTCCTTCCCGAATCACTACATTACGCGCCATGAGCAATAGTTTCGACGATATTCCCTTCTTCGACGAAGAGCCGGACGAGATGGCGCGCAAGCCGCAGCCGCCTGCCGCGCCCGCAGCAAGAGCGCCCGCCCCCGGCGGCGGCATTGCCGCTCGCGCGATGGCGGCCCGCGACGGCGGCGCCCGGCCGGATTATCTTACCGGACTGAACCCCGAGCAGACCGAAGCCGTCGAAACCCTGGAAGGCCCGGTCCTCGTGCTTGCAGGCGCCGGCACCGGCAAGACGCGCGTGTTGACCACCCGCATTGCCCACATCCTCAATACCGGCCGCGCCTTCCCGTCGCAGATCCTCGCCGTCACCTTCACCAACAAGGCCGCCCGCGAGATGAAGGAGCGCATCGCATTGCTCGTCGGCGGCGCCGTCGAGGGAATGCCCTGGCTCGGCACCTTCCACTCGATCGGCGTCAAGCTTCTGCGCCGCCACGGCGAGCTCGTCGGCCTGCGCTCCGATTTCACCATTCTCGATACCGACGACGTCGTCCGTCTGATCAAGCAGCTGATCCAGGCCGAAGGCCTCGACGACAAGCGGTGGCCGGCCAAGCAGTTCGCCGGCATGATCGACACCTGGAAGAACAAGGGTCTAGGCCCTGCCGATATCCCTGAGGGCGATGCCCGCGCCTTTGCCAATGGCCGTGGCCGCGATCTCTATTTTGCCTATCAGGCACGCCTGACGACGCTGAACGCCTGCGATTTCGGCGACCTGCTGATGCATCCGATCGCGATTTTCCGCAAGAACCCGGATCTCTTGAAGGAATATCACGGCCGCTTCCGCTATATCCTCGTCGACGAGTACCAGGACACCAACACCGCCCAGTATATGTGGTTGAGGCTTCTCGCCCAGCGCTCCAAGGGCGAGAAGCAGAATGTCTGCTGCGTCGGCGACGACGATCAGTCGATCTATGGCTGGCGCGGCGCCGAGGTCGACAATATCCTGCGCTTCGAAAAGGATTTCCCCGGCGCCAAGGTCATCAAGCTCGAGCGCAACTACCGCTCGACCGAACATATTCTCGGGGCTGCTGCCCATTTGATCGCCCATAATGAAGGGCGGCTTGGCAAGACGCTGTTTACCGACCGCTCCGATCCAAACGACGTCAAGGTGCAGGTCCACGCCTCCTGGGATTCGGAAGAGGAAGCCCGCGCCATCGGCGAGGAAATCGAGCAGCTTCAGCGCGGCAAGCATCTGCTGAACGATATGGCGATTCTCGTGCGCGCCTCTTTCCAGATGCGCGAATTCGAAGACCGCTTCGTCACCCTCGGCCTCAATTACCGCGTCATCGGCGGCCCACGCTTCTACGAGCGCCTGGAGATCCGCGATGCGATGGCCTATTTCCGCATGGTCGCCCAGCCCGCCGACGACCTGGCCTTTGAACGCATCGTCAACACGCCGAAGCGCGGCCTCGGCGATACGACGGTGCGCGCGCTGCATGACTACGCCCGCGCCCGCGATATCCCGATGCTTGCGGCAGCCGCCGACATCATCGAAACGGATGAGCTGAAGCCGAAGGCGCGAAAGGCACTCTTCGATGTGATTCAATCTTTCCGCCGGTGGCAGGAACTGCTTGAAAACACACCGCATACCGAACTTGCCGAGCAGATCCTCGAAGAGTCCGGCTATACCGACATGTGGAAGAACGACAAGAGTGCCGAAGCCCCCGGCCGCCTCGAGAACTTGAAGGAGCTCATCCGCTCGATGGATAGCTTCGAGTCGATGCGCGGCTTCCTCGAGCACGTATCGCTGGTCATGGACGCCGAGACCAACGAGAATCTCGATGCCGTCTCGATCATGACGCTGCACTCGGCCAAGGGGCTGGAATTCGACACCGTCTTCCTCCCCGGCTGGGAGGAAGGCCTCTTCCCGCATCAGCGCGCGCTGGATGAAAGCGGTCGCGCCGGCCTGGAGGAGGAACGCCGCCTTGCCTATGTCGGCATCACCCGCGCCAAACACCGCTGCCATATCTGGTTCGTCTCCAACCGGCGCATCCACGGCCTCTGGCAGTCAACCCTGCCCTCGCGTTTCCTCGACGAACTGCCGGAAACCCATGTCGAGGTCGCCGAAATGGAGCAGAGCTATGGTGGGTATGGCCGCGGCGGCTACGGCCAGTCCCGCTTCGACAAATCAGAACCCTTCGCCAATTCCTATTCCACCCCCGGCTGGAAACGCGCCCAGGCCAACAAGACCGACGCCACGCGCGACAATTGGGGCTCCCGCTCCGGCCACGCCGTCGAACGTATCGGCTATGGCGAAAGCGGCCCGAAGGGGCGCACGATCGAAGGCGAACTGGTGGCAAAATCCACCTCGTCGGAACCGTCGAAGTTCACGCTCGGCGACCGCGTATTCCATCTGAAATTCGGCAACGGCAACATCACCGGCATCGAAGGCAACAAGCTGACGATCGAGTTCGACCGAGCTGGACAGAAGCGGGTGTTGGACGGGTTCGTCGAGCGCGTCTGACGTCGCGTCAGCATGGCGGGAAAACGCTCACCCGAGCATCCGCATCCTTCCAAGACCCAGGATATCATTGACGAGGGCGATGCCGATCCCCGCGGCGACGACTCCCAATCCGATTAGAAAGAGCCGGCGCGACCGATCATATTTGACGGCGATGAGGGAATTGCGCGCCAGCAAGTCGGCGAAGACCTTCACCTGAATGGCTATGCCGATGGTCAGGAACAGCATCGGCAGGATATCGATGCGGCTCCAGTCATTGGGATTGGAAACCCAGACGCTGATGAAATTAAGGGAGAAACCGAGGATGATCCCGGTCGCCGTCAGCGATCCGTTTCGGAACGTCGCATCGATCTTCTCGTTCGGCTCTGGCTCGGACATGGTTTCGCTTCCGGCTTGCGTCTGAGCAAGAAAGGCAGAAATCGCGCCCGGGAGCAAGATCGCCCTCGCATCGCGCGTCCGGAAGGGCGGACGAAATGCCGTCGCGGCGGAGAGCCGGCGCAGCGCTCAAGGCCCTTTCCGCGAGCACCGCCAGCGCGGTCTCATGTGATCGCCGACGCAGAACCCAATTCGACAGAATCCATCTGTCGATAAAAATACAACAATTCCAATAGGATATATTTGGTAACCGAAAAGTTAACGTGTCAAAACGTCGCTTTGACGCTTTCTGCAAATCAGCTTAGCTCGGAAGCTGCCCGTCCATGAAAGGCGGGCCTCACGACGAACTTTTTAAAGGAGGTTCAAGTGACCAGTGTTTCATCTCTCGGCAGCACATTAACCCAGTACCAGTCTCCGCTTTCCAGTCTCGACAAGAATGGCGACGGCGTCATTTCACCAGACGAGCTCGCCGCCGCATCACAGTCCTCGACATCAGGCACGACCGCGACTGACGGCGATAGCGACGACAGCAGCACTGATATCGCCAAGAAGATCACCGCCGACATCCTGTCTCTGATGCTGTCCTTGCAGAAAACCGACGACAGCGACAATCAGGGCGACGGCGGCGATCAGAGCGACGATTCCAAGGGCGTCCTCGCCGCAATGGATACCAATGGCGACGGCAAGTTGACCGAGTCCGAATTCCTCGCCGCCGATCCAAGTAAAATCAATGCGTCAGGCGATAGCGATCCGCTCCTCACCAAAGTGTTGAGCGACATGCAGACGGCTCTCCAGGCCCACCGCAATACCTACGGCGCTTCCGCCGCAGCAAGTGATCCCGCCGACGACGTGACCGCGGCGTAGTTCGGCATGGGGCTCCGCCGGGGGAGCCTCGATCCGCCAGATGCAAAAGCGTCTTACGTCTCCCCTTCCGTTTCGACACGAGAGTCGCCGGCAATTCTCTCACTGATTGTATTAGAGCATTCTTTTACAGCCGGTTGCTACCGCTAGTACGAGAATTAACGCTTGCGCGTCGGCGTCTGGAAATCCACTAGTTGATGCGTTCAATGTGCTTGGCGTCTGATACTGGAACAAGCGAAGGGATTGGCCTTGATAAAAGCGCTGCTGCTCGTCGACATTCAGAATGGCTTCTGTCCGGGCGGCAACCTGCCGGTACCGGATGGCGACAAGGTGGTTGCCGTCGCAAACCGCCTGATCGACAGCGGCAAATACGATCTGATCGTTGCCTCGCAGGATTGGCACCCGCCGGGCCACGGCAGTTTCGCCTCCGCCCATCCGGACGCCGCGGCGTTCGAGATGGGGGAACTGTCGGGTAAGCCGCAGATGATGTGGCCCGACCACTGCATCCAGGGGACGCTCGATGCTGAACTGCATCCCGCGCTCAAATCCGAAGAGATCGACCTGATCCAGCAGAAGGGCGAGGATCCCGACATCGACAGCTATTCGGCCTTCCGCGACAATGACCGCGATGCCTCGACCGGCCTTTCCGATTTCCTTGAGGACCAGGGTGTCACCGACCTCGACGTCTGCGGGCTGGCGACCGATTACTGCGTCAAATTCTCCGCGCTCGACGCGTTGGAGATGATGCCGGGTGTCCGCGTCCGCTTCATCGAGGACGCCAGCCGCGGCATCACCCCCGAAGGCGTCGCCGCCGCCATCGACGAGATGCGGACGCATGGTATCGCCATCATCGACAGCGCCGAGGTGCTGGTTAGGTAGCTCGATGCCTCGAAAAAAGACCGCATCGTATGTCGGATCGGCACCTGCCGCATCGTCCTTGCTGGAGATACACCGATGACGAGAGCGGCGTGATGAGAAAAGTTGTTGCCGCAGCCTTTGTGAGTTTGGATGGCGTCATGCAGGCGCCTGGCGGGCCGCGGGAGGATCCGACCAGCGGCTTCACCCTAGGCGGCTGGACCGTCAATTATTGGGACGAGCCGATGAGCCAGTTCATGGGCGGGATCTTTACCGATCCCTTCGAACTGCTGCTCGGCCGCAAGACTTACGAGATCTTCGCCGCGCACTGGCCCTTCGTCGGGAAAGACGATCCGATTGGCAAGGTCTTCAACGCCGTGACCAAATATGTCGCGACCACCTCGCAAAAGCCGCTGACCTGGGAAAATTCCGTTGCGCTGCGCGGCGATGCCGCCGCCGAAATCGCCCGGTTGAAGCAGCAGGACGGCCCCGACCTCCTGACACAGGGCAGCAGTGGCCTGCTGCAAACCTTGCTGACGCACGACCTGATCGACGAGTTCCGGCTCCTGACCTTCCCGCTGATCCTCGGCACAGGCAAGCGCCTGTTCGGCAAGGGTGCCAAGCCGGAGGCGCTGAAGCTCACCGCCAACACGGTTTCGACGACCGGCGTCATCATGAGCGTCTACGCGCGTGGAGGCGCAATCAAGACGGGAACGTTCGAGCTGGCGCAGCCCTCCGAAGCCGAAATCGCCCGCCGGGAGCGGATGAAGCGCGAGGGCTGAACGCCTCTTCGTTCTGAAATCTTGGGCCGCGTCGCCGCGCGCCGTTTACGGGATCGTGCCCTTGCTCTTCTCATCTCGCTCCAGCAGATAGATATCTTCCGCCAGGTCCTCCATCTTCTTGAGAAGCGCCGCATGCGCGTCGCGCAGGCCCTGATTGTAATAATGAGCGCCGATCTCATCGGCGAAGAAGTCGAGCAGGAACTCTGCCGGCAGAACACCGATCGATTGGTCGAGTTCCGTTTCGAAATAGCGGCGGATGCTGGAAACGATCGTCGTCTTCGCCTCTTTCGAAAATTCGATTTTCTTCATGGTTTCCTCTTTGCCGGATGCGATCAGGACTTTGATGGTTCAGCGAAATCGATTGGTCAATCAATGAAATTCAATTGCCGACGCAGACCATAGACCATAAGGGAAACCTTGGATTCCAACAGGATGAGATCGCATGACTCGCGCCGACTTTGTTGAAGGTTTGCGGGGCGGCTTCGCCGTTGCGCTGGCGTCGGCGCCCTTTGCCGCCCTGTTCGGAGCGCTTGCGGTCGAAAATGGCATGTCGCTTCCCGAGATCGCCCTTATGAGCGGCACCGTCTATGCCGGCGCCAGCCAGATGGTCGGCATCGAACTTTTCGGGCATAATGTCCATGCTTGGCTGATCGTGCTGTCGATCCTTGCCGTCAATTTTCGCCACGTGCTCTATTCGGCGGCGATGGCGCGCTATATCGGCGATTTCACGCCGGTCCAAAAGTTCTTCACCTTCTTCCTGCTCGTCGATCCGCAGTTTGCCGAAGCGGTGAAACGCGGCGAGGCCGGCCTGCCGGTGACCTTCGCCTGGTATCTCGGCTTCGGCATCATCATCTACATCCCCTGGGTGCTGATCAGCGTCGGCGGCGGCCTGCTCGGCGGCTTCATCGGTGATCCCAAAGCGATCGGCCTCGATATCCTGCTGCCGGCCTATTTCCTCGGCATCGTCCTCGGTTTCCGCAAACGCGACAATTTCCTGCCCGTGGCACTCGTCAGCGCGGTCGCGTCGGTGCTTGCCTATCGCTATGTCGGTTCGCCCTGGCATGTCAGCCTCGGCGCCGCCGCCGGCATCGTGCTTGCCGCTCTATTACCGCTGCCGCAACCGGGTGATCTCGAGGCCGACGCCCTTCAATCCGAAATTCACGAGGTCTGAGCCATGGAATTCGACCTTCACATGGCGCTCGTCATCTTGGCAGCCGCGGTCGCCACCTACGCCACACGCATCGGCGGTTATATCCTCATCACCAGGATGAAGCACATCCCGCCGCGCATGGAGGCGGCGCTGAATGCCGTGCCGGCCGCCGTGCTGACGACGCTGGTCGCCCCCGCCTTCTTCATCGGAGGCTGGGATTCGAAGCTGGCGCTGGTCGTCGCCCTCTTCGTCGGCCTGCGCGTCTCGCATAGCTGGATGCTGGTCGCCGCCTGGATCGTCGTGATGGCGTGGCGCCACACGATCGGCGTCTGAGCACCGGCCCGAAGGCCGGCATCTCAATATTCTAGAGCATGATGCCGAAAAGTCTGAGCGGTTTTCTCATGACATCATGCTGCAACTCTATAATGCAGAACAGGATTCAGATTTTAGGCCGACCCGGCCTAAAATCATCCTGTTCTAGCGGCAGCGTCGCATTTTCGAGCCAAGCCCTGACATCGTGATCGTGGACGAGCGGCATCAGCACCTCGCATGTGCGGCGGTGATAGTCGTTGAACCAGTGTAACTCGTCATGGGTCAGAAGCTCGGCAATGACGAGGCTGCGGTCGATCGGGCAGAAGGTCAGCGTCTCGAAGCCGAGCATCGCCGCATCGCCGCCGTCGATCTCCTCGGCCGCGCGCACATAGATCAGGTTTTCGATGCGGATGCCGAAGCTGCCAGGCCGGTAATAGCCCGGCTCGTTCGACAGGATCATGCCGGGCAGCAGTTCCTGCGTCGAAAGCCTGGAGATGCGCTGCGGCCCCTCATGCACCGAGAGATAGGAGCCAACGCCATGGCCCGTGCCATGGGCGAAATCGGCGCCTGCCCGCCACAGCGCGATGCGGGCGAGCGGATCGAGGTCGCAGCCGCGCGTGCCCTTTGGGAAACGCGCCGTGCTGATCTGGATCATTCCCTTCAGCACCAGCGTGAAGAAGCGGCGATGCTCTTCCGAGACAGTGCCGATGCCGACGGTACGGGTGATATCGGTCGTGCCATTGATATATTGCGCGCCGGAATCGATCAGAAAGAGTTCGCCGGCCTCGATCATCCGGTTGGTCTCGGTCGTCACGCGGTAATGCATGATCGCCGCATGTTCGCCGGCACCCGAAATCGTGTCGAAGGAAATGTCCTTTAGCGGGTTCTGCATGCTCTGCCCGACGCGGGCACGCGACGCTTCGAGATGCTCGGCGGCAGCGATCTCGCTCACCGTCCCGGGTTTCGTCTGCGACAGCCAATAGAGGAATTCCACCATCGCTGCCCCATCCTGCAGATGCGCGGCGGCCGAGCCGTTGATCTCGACGTCGTTCTTCACCGCGCGCGGCAGCTTGGCGGGATCGGCGCCCTCCACCACTTCGCCGCCTGCCTTGCGGATGATCTCCGCCAGCGCATAGGAGGCGATATCCGGGTCGATCAGCACGCGGCCGCCATCCGTGGAAACGACAGTGAGTCTCTCCTCCAGCGCCGAGGGTGGCATCTGCGCGCAGATCTGTGCCAGATAGGCTTCGGGCTCGATGCCGGTCTTGCGCTTGTCGAGGAAGAGTTCGGCCCGCCCATCGGAATGGACGATGGCGCGGGCCAAAGGATGCGGCGTGTGCGGCACGTCGGCGCCGCGAATGTTGAAGGTCCAGGCGACCGAGGACGGATCGGCGATCAGCACCGCCGCGAGCTTCTTCTTCGCAAGGTCGGCGGCGATCGTGACAATCTTGTCGCTCGCCAGCAAGCCGGCCTGCGCCACATTCTGGATGCTGACCGCGCCGAACGGCTCGGCCGGCCGGTCGCTCCAGAGCCTGTCCAGCGGATTGTGCGGCAGGAAGACCAGCGTGCCGCCGACCTCTGAAAGCGCTCTTTCCAGACGGCGCACCTCGGCGCCCGCATGCAGCCAGGGATCGATTCCGAGCCGCAAGCCCTTGGCGCCGTTTGCAGCCAGCCAGAGATGCGGCGGCTCGTTGACGAGATCGCCGCCCGAGAAGACCGACCCGTCGACCTGTTCGGCAAGTTGCGTCACATAACGCCCGTCGACGAAAACGATCGCCTGCGTGCGTAGGATGAGCGCAATGCCGGCCGAGCCGGTGAAGCCCGTCAGCCATGCGAGGCGCTCCGAACCGGCGGGAACATATTCGCCGTTGAACTCATCGGCACGCGGCACCAGGAAGCCGTCGATACCGAGCGAATCGAAAGTAGCGCGCAGCGCCGATACCCGATCCCTGCCGAACTGCGGCGTGGAGGTGACGTCGAAGGACTGGAACATGCTGAAAACCCGAATGATTGAGACGAATCCGGTGAATGGGATGCCGGCCATGTTAGCGAAATTTCAATCGATGGGGAGAAAAAGCGACGAAACGAGTCAAAACCCGTCGTGCCGCCCAACATTTTGACAGAACTGTGACGCGAAAAGTTAATTTGGCACGCTTTATGCATTTGCCGCATGGCTCCCATGAGCGAAACCCTCTGCCTCCGCATTTCAGAATAGCTATATAGACGCCATCGAACGGTTCGCGATGAACCTGAAACAAAGGAATTTTTGAAATGACCGCCTCTCTCTCGCGCTTCGCATATAGCAGCCCGTTGCAGGCTGGCGAACGCCAGACCGTGCGTCACGTCATCGGCGCCCGCCGGCCACAGAACGACGACAGCCTCAAGCTGCTCGGCGCCGGCCAGCGCGCCACGCGCCACAACGGCGCTCCCAGCTACGCGTTCTAAGCCTGAAAGCCTGTCCGTCTCCTCCCTCCCGGACCGGCCTATTGGAATGCAGTAGAGCCCGCTCGAGCGCTCCTCCCCTTGAGCTCGCGGGCATTGGCCGGATAGACCGGTCCAAGGCGGTGCCATCGGCACCGCCTTTTTTGTTGGTTTGGGAAAGTGCCCGGCGGTTTCGATAGACTGCGGCGCCAGCCCCGACCTCCCTCATTCCTGTGCCCATCACAGGAATCCAGTGCGCCCAAGTCCTTGGGCGCGAAAGACTCTTTTCAAGATATGAGGTCATTCACCGCGCAGACGCGCGGTGGCTGAATTCCTGTGACGAGCACAGGAATGGGGGAGGCGAGGTGCTTGCTCCTATCCGCATGGACTGACTTGGTGAGGGTGGAGAGGAGACGTGACGCCTCACGCAAGACACCGTTCCAGGGCAAGCCCTTCACCTTGCAATTGCCAAAAATCACGGCCGATCGAAGTGGATCGTCACCCAGCCATTCCGCCAAATCGTCCTGACATGACGAAGCCTTGCACCGCTATAGGCGGCGATAACCTTCCATCGCTGAGTGGCTAGAATGCCGGAGAGAATGACCGATCCGCCGGGTGCCAGATGTGTCGCAAGCTTCGGCGCCATACGGATCAGCGGCCGGGCGAGAATGTTGGCGATGATGAGATCGAAAGGACCATGCTCGGAAAACGCCGTCGAATGAAAACCGGGCGCGGTCCTGGTAACAATGCCAGACGCGATGCTGTTGCGGCGTACATTCTCGGCCGCCACCCGCGTCGCGATCGGATCGATGTCGGTCGCGAGCACCGGTATGTTCCTGAGCTTGCGCACCGCGATCGCCAGCACGCCGCTGCCGGTGCCGAGATCGAGCGCGTTGCGGACCGAGCGCGAACGCACCACGGCATCGATCACCTCGAGGCAACCAGCCGTCGTGCCATGATGGCCAGTACCGAAGGCCTGGCCGGCATCGATCTCGATGGCGATGTCGCCCGGGCGGATCTTGTCGCGGTCATGCGAGCCGTGCACCAGAAAGCGCCCTGCCCTGACGGGCTTCAGCCCCTCTAGCGACTTTACCACCCAGTCGACGTCAGGGATGACTTCCCGCTCCAACCGGGCATCGGGGAAAGAAGCCTTCAATGCGTCCTCGACGCGGGAGTGCACTTCAGCCTCGTCCTCGGTCATCAAATAGATCGAGGCTTCCCAGATGTCCTTCTTTTCATCGATCTCGGTGGTGCCGATGGCAAAGTCTTCTTCGCCGAAGACCGCGCTCAGAAGGTCCAGGATCTCTTCGGCCCTGCTTTCGGTCGTCGTCACGTAAAGGCGGATTTCACTCACGATAGGCGGTCTTTCCCGTTTCCGTTGCCCGCCACCGGTCGAGCCAACGCCCCATCACGCTGAAACCATCACCCCTTGCTGACGAGATTCTCCAGCTTCTTTACCGCCGTGTCCGGGTTTTCGCCATAGGCGATCGTTCCGGCAAACCGCCCGGCCGAATCGAGCAGGAAGACCGAGGCGGTGTGATCCATCGTATAGTCGCCGTTCGGATCCTTTTCGTCGATCGGCACCTTCTTGGCGTAGACGCGGAAACCCTTGATGACTTCGGCAATCTTGTCAGGCGCGCCTGATATGCCGGTAATGCGCTTGGAGACGTTGGAAACGTACCCGTTCATGATCTCGGGCGTGTCACGCTCCGGATCGACGGTCACGAAATAGGCCTGTAGCTTGTCGCCCTTCGGGTCAACCTTCTCCATCCAGCCGTTGAGCTCGAAAAGCGTCGTCGGGCAAACTTCGGGGCAATGGGTGAAGCCGAAGAACAGCGCCGTCGGCTTGCCGCGCAGCGCCTGCTCAGTGATCGGCTGTCCGCTTTGCGAAACCAGTGTAAAGGGCACGCCGAAGGGCGCCTCCACCGCCACATCCTTCGATTTCATGGGGTACAGCGTTAACCCGCCGAGAACCCCGGCAAGTATCAGGACGCCGACCCAGATGGCGATGCGAAATGACTTCATTGGCATGATCCTCGATCCAGGCGGATATGTACCGCCGCCCCTTAGCCCCCGCGTGATTATAGTCTCGACCGGACGCGCGCAATTCAACAATGCGTTTTCCGAGCCGTGATGAATTGCCTCACGTGTTCAAATCGGCCGCGACGGTGGAACCGCGCGAACTCGATGGTCGCACCGCGGGCGCCGTAAGAATATCAAGACCTTAATCGAGAAATTCGCCGACAAGATGCAGATCGGCGGCGAATTGGCAACGTTCGCCAGCAAAGATGTTTTGTGCATCGGCGAACATGTTAAATCAATCGTAACCTCTGCGGGGGAACAATCGGTTTGACTGAACGAAATCAATACGTCGATCAGGCAATGGATCAGGTCACGCAGAAGAACGCGGCCATGGTGGAAGAGACAAAGGCTGCAAGCCACACGCTCGCCATCGACGCCGAAACCCTGACGCAACTGATCAAGCAGTTCAAGACCGGCGAGGGCATGAGCGCCCGGCAAACGCCGCGAGAAGCAAATGCCGCCTCGCATTCGAGACCATCTCCCGCGCGCCGCCTGATCGGCATAGTCGCGGGCGCATTCAACGGCTCCACCGCCAAAGCCATCGCTTCTCCCGCCGGGGACAACTGGGAAGAATTCTGATCATGAACAACAATAACGCCATCAAGCAGTCTGGCGCTTATCTCGAAATCGTCTCGTTCCACCTGGGCGACCAGGAATTCTGCATCGACATCATGGCGATCCGCGAAATCCGCGGCTGGGCGCCGGTGACGCCGATGCCGCACACTCCGCCCTACGTGCTAGGCCTCATCAACCTGCGCGGTGCGGTCATCCCCGTCATCGACATGGCCTGCCGTCTCGGCATGAAGATGACCGAGCCCTCCGAGCGCTCGGCGATCATCGTCACCGACATCGCCGGCAAGCTGGTCGGCCTGCTGGTCGAACAGGTTTCCGACATGATGACCATTAAGAGCGAAGACCTGCAGCCGCCGCCGGAAATCATCCCGGAAGCCCAGCGCGCCTTCTGCCGCGGCATCGTCGCGCTCGAAAAGACCATGGTCTGCTTCCTGAATCTCGATACGGTTATCGCCGACGAACTGACTCAGGCGGCTTGATACTTTTCCATTCTGGCGTTGGAAGGCCCGGCTCGTCCGGGCCTTTTTATATTTGAAGAAGACCGACTCGCCGCCAATCTCTCCAAGCCGCGTGGCACACCCTCTCCTCCCTCATCTCTGTGTTTGTCACAGAGATCCAGCCACGGCGCGTCCGCGCGCTGAATGACTCGCTTGTCAAGAAGGGTCTCCCGCGCCCAAAGACTTGGACACGCTGGATGCCTGTGACAAGCACAGGCATGAGGGAGCTCCGAGGGATGCACTACTCAAGATGAAACGCGCGTTGCACACCAACCCGCAGCCTTATTGCGGCTTCCCATTCTTCCACGTCACATTCTGCCCATACAAGGGAATCGTCGAAATCGACATCTTCGCCGAGCCGTCCGTCAGCTCCCTGGAATGGGCGAGATAGATGAGCGTGTCATTGGTCTTGTCGTAGATGCGGTTGACGACCAGCGTCTTCCAGATCAGCGACATGCCTTGCCGGAATACTTCGCTGCCATCCTTGGACAGGTCGATACTGCCGATCTCGATCGGCCCCGTCTGCCGGCAGGCGATGGAATTGTTGGAGGGATCTTCAAACCAGTTGCCGTTCTTGAACCGGTCGATCAGGCTGCGGTCGAAATAGGTGACGTGGCAGGTGACGCCCTTGACCTCAGGATCGGAGACTGCCTCGACGATGATGTCGTTGCCGATCCAGTCGACCCCGACCTTGCCGACGACCTCGGCCGAGACGGCGCCGGCGGAAAGGGCGGCGAAAGAAAAGGCGGCGAGGAGAAGATTGCGCGGCTTGGACATGGCGGCTCCTTAGAGCGCCGCGCGTCCGACCGGACGCGCTAAGGACGCTCTATCGCTTTGAATCTGCGCATAATCCTTTCCGAAAATCGATTCCGATTTTAGGGGTTATGCGCTGATCCGCGTTCTAGATAAGTGCGTCCCGATGCTTTGCAAGAAAGGCCGACGGCGGGAAACGATCAGCCCTTCCGGCAGGTACAGGGCTCGTAGGCCCGCGCCGTCAGCCGGCCGGGCTTCATACCGATCATCGCCGGTATGGCGTGAACGGCGTTGGCCTTGACCGCTTTTGCCATCTCGATGGCTGCAGCAGCGCAGACGACGGCGTCCTCGGCAGCATTGTGGTGAACGAACCGCAGGCCGAGATGCTCGGCGATCAGGTTCAGCCGGTGTGAGAGGAAGTGCGGCCAGATCCGCTGCGCCATCTTCAGGCTGCAGAGATAGGAAAGCTCCGGGTAGGATTGCCGATAGAGATCGAGGCTCGCCCGCCAGACGCTGAAGTCAAAGGCGGCGTTGTGGGCGATCATTGTCGCACCGCTGATATCCTCGTGGAATTCGTCCATCACCTCGGGAAACTCCGGTGCATCCTCGACATGTTCCGGCCGGATGCCGTGGATCGCAATGTTCATCCCGGAAAAGCGCATGTCCCGCGGCCGGATCAGCCGCTCCTCGACGCGCGTGACCCTGCCCTCCTCGATCCAGGCAAGGCCGACAGAACAGGCGCTGCCGCGTTGTTCGTTCGCCGTCTCGAAGTCAATGGCGATGGTCTTCAAATCAGCACCCGAATCATTTCTTCGGGAACAGAAATACCGTCCCGCTCCCGGCCGCGCAAATTCGACACGACGCATGGTTGACTTTTCAACCGGCATATCGAAACTTCTCGCCATGATTGGTTCCATGACCATGGCAGCGCTTATTCATCACACCACGACCCTTGAAGGGTACGCGGGAGCGATGGCGCGTTAACAGCGATCCGATCATCCCGAAAACCCTGCCGAGGCGAGCAGGGTTTTCCGAAACTCAGGCTCTCCTCCTGAAACCAACGGAGAGCAGCCAATGTCTGAAAACGAAGAGAGTGAACCTGGCCGCCGAGCGCGCCTGCCGGACGGAGTTCTCGTGCGCGCCGTGTGCCTTTCCGATGCGGAGGAAATCACCGATCTGATAAATCTGCCGGGCTATCGGGCCGGAACCCTGCGGCCGCCGTACCAGAGGGTCGAAGAGGTTCGCAGAAATATGGAAAACCCGACGCCGGGCGCGCTGAACCTCGTCGTTACCCTGGATGGCAGGATCGTCGGCAATTGCGGCCTCAATCGCCTCTCCGGCCGCAGGCAGCACGTTGCGAGCCTCGGCATGGGCGTGCATGACGATTTCACCGGCCACGGTTTCGGACAGATCCTGCTCGGCGCGATGGTCGACGCTGCCGACGACTGGCTCGATGTCAAACGGCTGGAACTGACCGTCTACACCGACAATGACGCCGCCATCGGCCTCTACGAAAAGTTCGGCTTCGAGCGCGAAGGTCTGCTGAGGGCCTTCGGCTTCCGCTCAGGGGAGTATGTCGACGCCTATACGATGGCGCGGCTCAGGCTATGAGCGTGGGCTGGCGGCTTGCCGTCAGCCCTTCACCCACTGATCAATGCCAGCCACTCGTCCTCGTCCATCGTCTGCACGCCGAGCTCTCGCGCCTTGTCGAGCTTGGAACCGGCGCCGGGACCGGCAACGACGATGTCGGTCTTCTTGGAGACCGATCCCGCCACTTTGGCGCCGAGGCTTTCCGCCCTCGCCTTCGCCTCGTCGCGAGTGAATTTTTCCAGCGAGCCGGTAAAGACCACGGTCTTGCCGGCGACCGGACTGCCTGAGGTGACCGGCTGTTCGGCCTCCTCGGGCGTCACTTCCTCAAGCAGGCGGGTGATGACCTCAATATTGCGTGGCTCCTTGTAGAACTCGACCATGGCGCGCGCCACAACTTCGCCGATGCCGTCGATAGCGTTGAGATCGTTCCAGGCGTCGCCGGAAAGCGGTGCCGCCTCCTTCATCGCGGTCGCGAAGGCTTCGTAGGTGCCATAGGAGCGCGCCAGCAGCTTCGCTGTGGTTTCGCCGACGTGGCGGATGCCGAGCGCGTAGATAAAGCGATGGAGCGCAATGCTGCGCCGCTCGTTGATCGCCGTATAAAGCTTGCCGACGCTGACCTTGCCGAAGCCGTCGATATTTTCGAGCTTGGTCAGCGATTGCAGTTGCCGCTCCTCCAGCGTGAAGATTTGAGGCGCCGTGCGAATCTGCAGCGACGGATCCTCGTTTTCGAAGAAGAAGTCGATCTGCTTCGAACCGAGCCCCTCGATATCGAAGGCGTTGCGCGAGACGAAGTGCTTCAGATGCTCGGTCGCCTGCGCTCGGCAGATAAAGCCGCCGGTGCAGCGGCGCACCGAATCCATCTTACCGGTCTTCTCGTTGACTTCGCGCACCGCATGCGAACCGCAGACCGGGCAGGTCGTCGGAAACTCGTATGCGGCGGCATCGGCGGCGCGTTTTTCCATCACCACATCGAGGATCTGCGGAATGACGTCGCCGGCGCGCTGGACGATGACGGTATCGCCTTCGCGGATATCGTGGTCCTCCGGCCGGATGCGCTCGCCACTATTGCCGAGACCCTTTATGTAGTCCTCGTTGTGCACCGTCGCATTGGTAACGACGACGCCGCCGACGGTGATCGGTTTCAGCCGCGCCACCGGCGTCAGTGCGCCGGTGCGGCCGACCTGGATCTCGATCTTCTCGACCTCGGTGAAGGCCTGTTCGGCCGGAAATTTGTGCGCCGTCGCCCAACGCGGGCTGCGCGAGCGGAAGCCGAGACGGGCCTGCAGCTGGAGACTGTCGACCTTGTAGACGACGCCGTCGATGTCGTAGTCGAGATCCGGACGCTCAAGGCCGATCTCGTCATAATGCGCCAGGATGTCGGCGACGGAATTCAGCCGCTTCATCAGCGGGTTCACGGGAAATCCCCAATCCTTGAAGGTCTGCACCATGGCGAACTGCGTATCGGCCGACATCTCCGACATCTCGCCCCAGGCATAGGCGAAGAATTTCAGCTTGCGGCTTGCCGTCACCTTGGCGTCGAGCTGGCGCAGCGACCCGGCCGCCGTATTGCGCGGATTGACATAGGTCTGCTTGCCCTCCGCCTCCATCTGCCGGTTCAGCGCCAGAAAGTCGCTCTTGGCCATATAAACCTCGCCGCGGATCTCCACGACGGCGGGCACGCCCTTCGGCAGCTTGTTAGGGATTTCTGCGATGGTGCGAATGTTGGCGGTGACGTTCTCCCCCGTCGTGCCGTCGCCGCGCGTCGCAGCCGTCACCAGACTGCCGTTCTCGTAACGGATCGACATCGACAGACCGTCGATCTTCGGCTCGGCGGTAAAGGCGATCGACTGGTCCGGCAGACGGCCGAGGAAGCGATAGACGCCGGCGACGAAATCTTGCACGTCCTCCTGTGAGAACGTATTGTCGAGCGACAGCATCGGCCGCGCATGAACGACCGGCGAGAACGTGACGGAAGGCGCAGCGCCCACACGCCGCGACGGGCTGTCCTCGCGGATCAGCTCGGGAAACCGCACTTCCAGCGCATCGTTGCGGCGCTTCAGCGCGTCGTAATCGGCATCCGAGATCTCCGGCTGGTCCTTGCCGTGGTAGAGCGCATCGTGATGCGCGATCGCCTTTGCCAGCCGTTCGAGTTCGGCGGCAACCTCTTCGATCGTCAACGTGTCGACGGCGGAACCTTCGGTGGACATGGAATATCACTCCAGGGAATCTGGCCAAAAAATCTCGATTGGTTTTAGAGCAAAATTTCCGGATGAAAAGAGAGGCAGTATCTGTCGCGTCGGGAAGATCGCTCTGCTCTGGGCTGCATTGACACGTCGGAGCATCGCACAGACGGATAGCATTGGAATACCCTGCCCGCCTATTCCCAATCCCTCGCATTGCGCAGCCGGATGCCGCTGACATGCAGTCCAGTGCTCCAGAGGCCCTTCAGCGGCCGCAGGCTGTCGACGACCCGCAGGTCCACACCGCGCGGAGCAAACTCCCGATCTAGCCGTGACATGGCGGTCCTCTCCATGGGAATGACGCGCCGGCGGCACACCCACATGCCCGCATCATCGAGATTCTCGAACCCGTCGGCCGGCATCTCATAGCGATGGATCGTCTCTGTTTCGAGCTTTTCCAGCCAATGGCGCTCGACGAAGCCCGCAGCCCGCCAATCGCCGAGCCAGCGCCGCCGCTCCGTCTCCGGTGTCTCGGGTTTCGCCCATATCAGGATCCGCGGGCAATCACGTGGAAAGAGATACATGAAGTCATGATCGCCATCGATCGCCCAGACGAGCGGACCGTTCAACCATTCCCGGCCGGCCGGGCGAATGGAGGGGATGCGGACCGGGCGCGGTTCGAAGACGGCGATATCGGGATCATCGCTGAAATGGAAAAGACGCATGGCAAGGGATCACCGATGATCGAGTAATTCGCAGCATCAATCGGAACGCATGCCATCGCGGCCGGTTCTGGCGATCAGCCGTTGCCCGCCAGCAGGCGCTTCGCCGCCGCTCTCGCCTCTTCGGTCACCGAAGCCCCAGCTAGCATGCGGGCGATCTCCTCGGTGCGGTCCTTCTGCGCCATCGTCGCCACCCGTGTGGCGATCTTTTCGGATCCCTCGGCGGCTGGCCCCTTGGAGATCAACAGATGCGTCGCCGCTCGCGCCGCGACCTGCGGCGCATGCGTCACCGATAGCACCTGCACACGCTCCGACAGCCGCTTCAGCCGCTGGCCGATCGCATCGGCCACCGCCCCGCCGACGCCGGTATCGATTTCGTCGAAGACGAGCGTCGGGGCCGATCCGCGATCGGCGAGCGCCACCTTCAGGGCCAGCAGGAAACGCGACAGCTCGCCGCCGGAGGCGACCTTCATGATCGAGCCCGGCCGCGTGCCTGGATTGGTCTGGACATGGAACTCGACGACGTCAATGCCCTCGGCGAGCGCCTCCTGCGCATCCGTGGTGATCTCGACCATGAAACGGGCGCGTTCAAGCTTCAGCGCCGGCAGTTCCGTCATCACAGCCGCAGCCAGTGCGGTGCCGGCGTGATGGCGTTTGTCGGAGAGCGCGCGCGCCGCCGCATCGTAATTTTCCCGTGCCAGGCCAACCTCGGCTTCGAGCCGGGCAAGCCGCTCCTCGCCCGCGTCGAGATCGGCGAGATCGGCGATCATGCGGACGGCAAGCGCCGGCAGCTCAGTGACCGGCACGGAGTATTTGCGCGAGGCGGCCCTGAGCGCGAAAAGCCGCTCCTCGACCCGCTCCAGTTCCCTCGGATCGTATTCGGTCTTGCGCAGCGCTGCTTCGACTTCCATCTGCGCGTTGGAAAGCTGGTCGAGCGCGGCATCAAGCAGCGTCACGGTGTCTTCGAGCAGGCCCGGCGCCTCATGGCTCTTGCGCTCCAGCCGGCGCACCAGCGAGGCGATATGGGGCACTGGCGAGGCATTGCCGTTCAGGAACTCGGACGCCTCGGCAATATCGCCGGCGATTCGCTCGGCCTTCATCATCTTCTGCCGGCGATCGGCGAGTTCGTCCTCCTCGCCATCCTGCGGCGAGAGCTTCTCGAGTTCCTCGACGGAGGAACGCAGGTAGTCGGCTTCGCGCGCCGCACCTTCCACCTTCTCGCGGTGCTTCTTCAGCGCCCGCTCGCTGTCGCGCCACAGACGATACAGCCGGGATACCTCGGAAACCTCATCGGTAAGACCGCCGAAGGCATCGAGCAGAGTGCGGTGGGCATTGGTGTCGACAAGGGCGCGATCGTCGTGCTGTCCGTGGATTTCGACCAGCATCTGGCCGGCCTGGCGCATCAGCTGCACGCTGACCGGCTGGTCGTTGACATAGGCCTTTGTGCGTCCGTCCGCCGATTGCTGGCGGCGGAAGATCAGGTCGCCCTCGTCGTCAATGCCGTTTTCACGCAGAAGGGTGCGGGCGCCGTGGTCCATGCCGACGTCGAACACCGCCGTCACCTGGCCCTTATCCTCGCCATGGCGCACCAAGCCGCCGTCGCCGCGCCCACCGAGCGCCAGCGACAGGCTGTCGAGCAGGATGGATTTGCCCGCCCCGGTCTCGCCCGTCAGCACGGAGAGGCCGGTCTCGAAGGCAAGATCCAGCCGCTCGATCAGGACGATATCGCGGATCGAAAGCTGGATCAGCATTGGCCTCAGGAACCGAGAAGAAGTTTTTTGCCTGCCGCAGCGATCCACGAGCCCTTGTTCTCACGCGGCTCGGCACCGCCACTCTGCAGCAGCTTGTAGGAATCGGCGTACCACTGGCTGTCGGGATAATTGTGGCCGAGAACGGCAGCCGCCGTCTGCGCCTCGTCGACAATGCCCATGGAATAATAAGCTTCGACGAGACGCGCTAGGGCCTCTTCGATCTGGTTCGTGTTCGGATATTTCTCGACGACGATGCGGAAGCGCGAGATCGCGGCGAGATATTCCTTCCGCTCCATGTAGTAGCGGCCGATCTGCATTTCCTTGCCGGCAAGCTGATCGCGCGAGAAGCGGATCTTCGCCTGCGCGTCGTCGACATATTCGGAATTCGGATAATTGTCGATGACGGCCTGCATCGCTTCGATCGTCTTTGCCGAGGCGCGCTGGTCCTGCGTCACGTCGACGATCTGCTTGGAATAGGTGAGACCGATGAGATACTGCACATAGGCCGCATCCGGGGATTTCGGATATTGCGACATGTAGCGGTTGCCTGATGCAAGCGCATCATCCAGGCGGCCCTGGCGGTATTTGACGAAGGTGCTCATCACAAGCGCCTTGCGCGCCCATTCGGAGAACGGGTTCTCGCGGTCGATTGCGTCGAACTTGCGCGCCGCTTCCGCCATGTTGCCAGCCTTCATGTTGGCAAGGCCCTGGGTGTAGAGCACATCCGGCGGATCGGTTTCGAGGCCGAGCTTGGTGATGTCGATATCGGGATCCGACTGGCAACCGGATATCGAGGCGCCTGCGCTGAGCACCAGAAGCGATGCGAACAAAGCACGCGCTGTCTTCATCATACCTTCAGATCCTGCATAACCCATTCGAAAGAACCCCACTGCCGCCGCTCGCTCCACGGCAGCCACGCCTCTCTGGCGTTTCTAGCCACAAATGTGCATCAAGAGCAACGCAATGATAAGGCATTAACGCATTTTTGTGGCAGCGGCCGGGGAATGACTGGCTTTTCATCTTCTTCCCCGAGCTGTGGCAGTTAAGCACCTGACCCAGCTGGACATAAAAAAACCGCCTCCGGGAAAGAGGCGGCCTGGTCTTGAGAATGTGCTGGAGGTCATGCCGACCAGGGAGCGAATTCCGAAGCACTGACCGCGATCAGTTCGCGGGCAGCGACGCGCTGGCGCGGTGTCGACGTCTCGACCACCTCGTAGGCGGAGGAATCGGCGAGCAGCGCCTTCAGCGCATTGGCATTCATCTTGTGACCGCCGCGATAGGAACGGTAGCAGCCGATGAACTGGACGCCGGCAAGCGACAGATCGCCGACGGCATCGAGCGTCTTGTGGCGGACGAATTCGTCCTTGGCGTAGCGCAGCCCTTCGACGTTGATGACGGTATTGTCGTCCGAGATGACGACGGAATTTTCGAGCGAGGAGCCGAGCGCGTGGCCCGAGGCCCAGAGACGCTCGACATCGCGCATGAAACCGAAGGTGCGGGCGCGGGAAAGCTCGGCCTTGAAGACGGCGGCGGTCATGTCGCCGGCCCACTTCTGCCGGCCGATCAGCGGGCAGTCGAAATCGATCTCGACTTCGAAGCGCGTACCGTCATAGGGGCGGAATTCGCTCCAGGAGCCGCCATGCTCGATTCGCACCGGCTTGGTGATACGGATGTAGCGGCGCTTGACGCGGAGCGAGACCAGACCGACCTGCTCGATCGCCTCGACGAAAGGCAGCGAGCTGCCGTCCATGATCGGCATTTCGGAGCCCTGCACCTCGATCACCACATTGTCGAGGCCGAGCGCATAGATCGCCGCCATGACATGTTCGATCGTCGCGACAGAATGGGCGGGCGAGAAGCCGAGCACCGTGCAGAGGTCGGTATTGCCGACCTGCGAGGAGACAGCCTTGAGTTCGGTGATGTCGCCATTGTCATGCAGGCGCTGGAAAACGACGCCGGTGTCCGATTCGGCCGGGTTCAGCGTGATCGAGACATTAGCGCCCGAATGCACCCCGATGCCCGAAAGCGACACGGGACGCGATACCGTCGTTTGAAAACCCAGCAAGCCAATTGCCATAAAATCTGCCTTTATTCTTCCGCACCGGCGGTCTGTTCGATCGGCGCGGTCACCGTTCTTTCTGCACAAGGAGCCACACGAAAAGTCTCCTAGGGCAGATTCGTTGCACCATACTTACGTGCCACGGCGCTCCAATCCAAATCACTGTTTCTTTCGCTTTGTTACGAAGTCAGGCAATTGAAATCGCTTGCGAATCGTGGGCTGAAAAACAGCAATGCCCGGGACCTTGATCCCGGGCATAAATGGTGCCGAAGCACGCCTTCAGTTCGACTGGCGACGCAGGAATGCCGGGATTTCCAGCTGGTCGTCTTCCTGCATCATCCGGGCCTGCGGAACCGTCCGGCCCTGGTCGTCGAGGTTGCCGCGACGCGGTGCGTAGAGGCTGGCTTCCGGCGACAGCGGACGGCGCTGCTGCGAAGCGGCTGCCGGTGCGGCAGTCATGTCGGCAGCAACGGCGTCGTCGTCGCGGCGGCCAAGCGAATTGGTGATTCGCTTCAGCAGCCCCATCGGACCGCGTTCTTCCGCCGCATGTGCGGAAGCCGGCTGCGTGCGGTGGTCAAGTTCGGCCTGGACGACCGGCGGGAAATCCTCGACCTTCGGCATGCGCATCGGTTCGGGCGCTTGGCGGATGATCGGCTCCTGCCGAACCGGCTGCTGCTGGACGGGCTGGCTCATCACCGGCTGGCTCATGACTGGCGCCGGAGCTTGCTGCTGCGCCGGTGCCGGGCGCATTGCCGGAGCTTCCGGCGCAGGCGCGAAGATCTTGCTCTGCGGACGGAAGGTTTCCTGCTGTGTCACCGGCTGTTGCAGCGGTGCGGCGGCGCGCGGGGCCGGAATTTCGAGCTCGCGTTCCATCTCCGCTGCGCGGATGGTCTGCGCGATCGGATCCATGGCCTTCGGTGCCTGCATCACGGCGGCAGGCTGAACTGCGGCCGCTGCCGGAGCAACAGCCGCCGAGGGACGGATAGCCGGCCTTGCGGCTGGCTGGAGGTTGCGCTCGGCAGCCTCGTTCATCGCCCGATCGATGCCGGTCGCGACGACCGAGACGCGGATGATGCCTTCAAGCGATTCGTCGAAGGTGGCGCCGAGGATGATGTTGGCGTCGGGATCGACTTCCTCGCGGATGCGGGTCGCGGCTTCGTCGACTTCGAAGAGGGTGAGGTCGCGACCGCCGGTGATGGAGATCAGCAGGCCCTGGGCACCCTTCATCGAGGTCTCGTCGAGCAGCGGGTTGGCGATTGCAGCCTCTGCGGCCTGCAGCGCGCGGCCGGAGCCGGAGGCTTCGCCGGTACCCATCATCGCGCGGCCCATTTCGCGCATCACCGAGCGGACGTCGGCGAAGTCGAGGTTGATGAGACCTTCCTTCACCATCAGGTCGGTGATGCAGGCAACGCCAGAATAGAGAACCTGGTCGGCCATCGCGAAGGCATCGGCGAAGGTCGTCTTATCATTGGCAATACGGAAGAGGTTCTGGTTCGGAATGACGATCAGCGTATCGACAGACTTCTGCAGTTCCTGGATGCCCATCTCGGCCAGACGCATGCGGCGCCCGCCTTCGAAGTGGAACGGCTTGGTGACGACGCCGACCGTCAGGATGCCCTTGTTGCGGGCGGCCTGCGCGACGACGGGAGCTGCACCCGTGCCGGTGCCGCCGCCCATGCCGGCGGTGACGAAGCACATATGCGTGCCGTTCAGGTGATCGACGATCTCATCGATGCACTCTTCGGCCGCCGCGCGGCCGACTTCCGGCTGCGAACCTGCACCGAGACCTTCGGTGACATTGACGCCGAGCTGGATGATGCGCTCGGCCTTGGTCATCGTCAGCGCCTGCGCGTCCGTGTTGGCAACGACGAAGTCGACGCCCTGGAGGCCGGCGGTGATCATGTTGTTGACGGCATTGCCGCCACCGCCACCAACGCCGAATACGGTGATGCGCGGCTTCAGCTCTGTGATGTCAGGCTTTTGCAGCTTGATGGTCATTGTACCTGTTCCTTCTCTCTCTGGCCGCATCGCCACGCCGGCCAATTACTCAATTTTCAGAAGCTTTCCTTCAGCCACTGGCCCATCCGGGCTATGCGGCTGTTATTTCCTCCAAGCGACAGGAGCAGACCGCTCTGTGACGCATGTGTCTCCATGTCCGCGACCTGCGGATAGATCATCAGGCCGACGGCCGTCGAAAAGGCCGGCCCCTTGGCCGCCGTCGGCAATCCCGAGACGCCCATCGGACGGCCGATGCGGACGTTGCGGGCAAGGATGCGCCGCGCCACGTCGGCAAGGCCGGTCAACTGGCTGGCCCCACCGGTCAAGACGACGCGCTTGCCGACGATCGGGCTGAAGCCGGAGCGCTGGATGCGGTCGCGGATCAGTTCCATTGTCTCTTCGATTCGGGCCGAAACGATGCGCGAAACCAGCGCCCTCGGCACCTGCGACGGCTGGTCGCGATCGTCCTCGCCGATCGGCGGGATCGAGATCAGCTCGCGCTCGTCAGAAGAATTCGAAAGGGCCGTGGCATGCACGACCTTCAGCCGCTCCGCATCCTCGATGCGGGTCGAAAGGCCGCGCGCAAGGTCGGTGGTGACGTGATGGCCGCCGAGGCCGACGGCATCCGTATGAACGAGCTTGCCTTCGGCAAAGACCGAGATCGTCGTCGTGCCGCCGCCCATATCGATTGCCGCACAGCCGAGCTCGACCTCGTCGTCGACGAGCGCCGCAAGGCCCGATGCATAGGGCGTTGCAACGATGCCCTCAACCGATAGATGCGCGCGATTGACGCTGAGTTCAAGGTTCTTCAGCGCCGAGCGCTCCGCCGTCACGACATGCATGTCGACGCCGAGCGCATCGCCATACATTGCCAGCGGATCGCGGATGCCGCGCTCGCCATCGAGCGAAAACCCGGTCGCCAGCGAATGCAGCACCGAACGGTCCTGGCGCAACGACTGCTGGCAGGCTGCCGACAGCACCTTCTTCAGATCGTTGAGTTCAACTTCCTGGCCGCCGAGATCGATCGTCGCGGTGTAGATATCGCTGCCGAGACGGCCAGCCGTCAGATTGACGATCAGGCTCTCGACGGTCAGCCCCGCCATGCGTTCAGCCGCGTCGACGGCGAGACGAATGACGCCTTCCAACGCGTCGAGATCGGCAATCACGCCGGTCTTGATGCCGCGGGAACGCTGGTGACCGATGCCGATGATTTCGATATTGTGCGTCCGGCCCGGCAGGATCTGGCTTTCCTCGCGGGGCGTCAGCCGGCCGATCATGCAGACCACCTTGGTCGAGCCGATGTCGAGCACCGAAACGACATGCGACCGCTTCGACGAAAGCGGCTTCAGGCGCGGCAATCCGAAATGGGATGAACCGAACAAGCTCATATATTCTGCCCCGCCTTCTTCAGTTCTTTCGTACGTTCCGTCACCGCCGTCTGCCGGCGAACCGCCGCCTCCGGCGTCAGCTGGATCGCGGTTCTGTCGGACAGCCTGAGATCGACCGCAGCAATATCCCGCTCCAGGAGCTGGTGCTCCTTGTCGAACTTCGAAAGCGTCGCCAGCGCCTGATCGATACCGACTTCCGGCAGCTTGACGACGACGCCATTATCCATGTGCAGATCCCAGCGACGGCCCGATATCCAGACATAGGCCTTCACGCGAGCCTTCACGTCGGGCCACTTCGAGAAGGCGTCGTCGAGCGAAGCCGCAGCCGTTTCCGCATCGCGGCCGACGACGAGCGGCAGCGACGAAAATTTGTTGTCGCGCAGCGGCGCAATGACGCTGCCGTTCTTCTCGATCAGGGAAAGCTCCTGTCCGTGCTGCCAGATCGCATAGGCCTGACGCTCCTTGAGCTTGACCTCGATCGTCTTCGGATAGACCTTGCGAACCTCGACACTTTCGACCCAGGGAAGCTGCACGATCTTGCGGCGGGCAGCATCGACGTCGAGGGCGACCAGCGAGGTCGTGCCATCGAGACCGATCAGCTGCAGAATCTCGATTTCGGAAGTCTCCGAGTTGCCGGAGACCTTCACATCCTCGATCGCAAAACCCGCCGCCGTCGTCGTCGCCTGCGCGACAGCTTCGGTGTGGCCGCCGAGCGACATGCCGTAAAGCCCGGTCGCAGCCAGGAGAGCGAGTGCAGAAACCGTGCCCGTATGGGCCGGAATGTAGATGCGGCCGCTGCCGAGACTGACCAGGAAGCGGGTAACGCGGCGCAGCGGACGCGGCAGGACGAACCGCTCTTCGGCTTCCATGATCGGAAGCACGGCATGATGGCTCGGACGCCCAATCCTCTTGACTGTCAACGCAAACACGACGCGTCCTCCACCATCCACCGGAGAAACCGACCAAAGGAATAGCCGGCATGACCGGCCATTTCGGGCACGAGCGAGGTTGGAGTCATACCAGGCTGGGTATTGACCTCCAGCCAGATGATTTCGCCGTCTTCGGACAAACGATCGTCGTAACGAAAGTCGGACCGACTGACGCCGCGACAACCGATTGCCTGATGCGCCCTTAAGGCCAATGTTTGTATTTTTTGGTAAATATTCGGTGAAATTTTCGCGGGGATGACGTGTTTTGAACCGCCCGCCGCATACTTGGAATCGTAATCATAGAAATTGTGTCCCTGCGGCACCACTTCCGTGACACCGAGCACCGTCTCGCCCATGACACCACAGGTGAGCTCACGGCCATGGACATAGCGCTCGACAAGCACCTCCTCGCCGTAGCGCCACTCGGGCGAGCTGACGATCTGCGGCGGATGCGCCTGATCTTCCGTGACGATGACGACGCCGAAGCTCGATCCCTCTCGGACGGGCTTCACCACATAGGGCGGCTTCATCGGATGCGTCGAGGGAAAGGCGAAACGGTTGACCACATGTGATTCGGCGACCGGAATGCCGGCGGCGGCAGCAACAAGCTTCGCCTTGTCCTTGTCCATCGCCAGCGCCGAGGCAAGCACGCCCGAATGCGTATAGGGGATCTCGAGATATTCCAGGATGCCCTGGATGGTACCATCCTCGCCGAACGGCCCATGCAGCGCGTTGAAGACCACATCGGGCTTCAACGCGGCGAGCTTCTCGGAAACGTCGCGGGCGACGTCGATGCGCGTCACGTCGAAGCCTTCTGCTTCGAGGGCCTCTGCGCAAGCCTTTCCCGAGGAAAGGCTGACAGGCCTTTCCGAGGAAAATCCGCCCATCAGGACAGCAACGTGCTTGCGACTCATCAACACCCCCAAAAATAACTTCCGTTTTCGAAATCGACGCTTGCGCCAAGCTGTCCGCGCCGTTTCAGGCCTTTGTCCGATCTGGATGCATTAGAGCATCATTATGGTTAATGAAGTGTTTACTTTCGTTAACTCCGCCTTCCCAAGCGCGGCATTTGTCCGTGGTGCGCGCTTCATTTCTCCACCCCCCACGCCTCGGGAATGTTGGAGCGAACATGCCCACCGATCCGCGAGAACAGAAAAGCCCGCGCGGAAAAACCACGCGGGCTCAATGAGATAACTCTGGATCCTATAGTCAGTCGGCGTCGTCGAGGAACTTCCACACTAGCCCGCCGAGCGCCCCGCCCGCGAGCGGTGCAATCCAGAACAGCCAGAGCTGCTGCAGTGCCCAACCGCCGACGAAAAGGGCCTGGCCGGTGGAACGCGCCGGGTTGACCGAGGTGTTTGTCACGGGAATAGAAACGAGATGGATCAGCGTCAGTCCGAGGCCGATCGCAAGCGGCGCGAAGCCCGCCGGCACCCGGCTGCTGGTCGACCCCAGGATGATGATGAGGAAGAACATGGTCAGCAGCACTTCGATCAGCAGCGCCGAAAGCAGCGAATAACCGCCCGGGGAATGATCGCCATATCCGTTGGCGGCAAAGCCGCCGAGTTCGAAACCCGCCTTGCCGCTGGCGATGAGATAGAGAAGCGCGGCCGCGGCGATGGCGCCGAGCACCTGGACGACGATATAGGGAACGAGACGCGCCGCGGGAAACCGTCCGGCAACGGTCAGGCCGAGCGAGACGGCGGGGTTGAAATGGCCACCCGAAATGCCGCCCGCGGCATAGGCCATGGTGAGCACGGTCAGGCCGAACGCAAAGGCCACGCCGACAAAACCGATACCCAGCTCGGGATAGGCCGCCGCAAGGACGGCGCTGCCGCATCCACCGAAGACAAGCCAGAATGTGCCGAGAAACTCGGCAACAAGACTCTTTTGCATGCGCCCCTCCTAAGCCTCAACCACAGAGTTTATAGTGAATCTGCCACAATTCGATTCCAGTCAAGCCGGCGGCAAATGCTGCGGCAAGCTCCACGCAAGAAACCGCGGGTTCGAGATACGATATGTGCGACGCGAGAAGACGTTTTCTCAGAGCTGAAATTGCGTTAAGACCCGCCGATCTCCCAAGCCGTTTCATTGAAATACTGATTGGAAAGAAAATGACAGACGCGATCTCCGCATCGCCGACCCCTGCCTCGAGCGCGCAAGTCAATTCCCCGTCACGCGTTCTCATCGCCAGCCTCGTCGGCACCACGATCGAATTCTTCGACTTCTACGTCTACGCGACGGCAGCCGTCCTCGTCTTCCCGCATCTCTTCTTCCCGGCAAGCGATTCGAACGCCGCAACGCTGCAGTCGCTTGTCACCTTCTCGATCGCCTTTTTCGCCCGCCCCATCGGCGCTGTAATTTTCGGCCATTTCGGCGACCGCATCGGCCGCAAGGCGACACTGGTTGCTGCGCTGATGACGATGGGGCTTTCGACCGTTCTGATCGGCCTGCTGCCGGGCTATGATTCGATCGGCATCGCGGCACCCTTGCTGCTGGCGCTTTGCCGCTTCGGTCAGGGCCTCGGCCTCGGCGGCGAATGGGGCGGCGCCGTCCTGCTCGCCACCGAAAACGCTCCTCCCGGCAAGCGCAGCTGGTACGCCATGTTCCCGCAGCTCGGCGCCCCGATCGGCTTCATCCTTTCCTCCGGCTTCTTCCTCATCCTGACGGAAACGATGAGCAACGAGGACTTCCTCGACTATGGCTGGCGCATCCCCTTTATCGCCAGCCTCGCCCTGGTCGCCGTCGGCCTCTATGTCCGCCTGAAGATCGCCGAAACGCCGGAATTCCGCAAAGCCGTCGAAAAGCACGAACGCGTCGCCGTGCCGATCGCGGTCGTCTTCCGCGGTCATCTGCGCAGTCTGATCCTCGGCACCTTCATCGCGGTCGCCACCTTCGTGCTGTTCTACCTGATGACGGTGTTCACGCTCTCCTGGGGCACGACACCTTTGGAAAAGGGCGGGCTCGGTTATTCCCGCGAGCAGTTCCTGGTCGTCCAGCTTGTCGGCGTCGTCTTTTTCGGCCTGACCATCCCGCTTTCCGGTTGGCTCTCCGACCGCTATTCGCGCCGCCTCATCCTGACGCTGACGACGATTGCCATTGCGATCTTCGGCTTCTTCTATGCGACGCTGTTGACCAGCGGCCTGACCGGCGCCTTCCTTTGCTCGATCATCGGCCTTGCTTTGATGGGCTTCACCTACGGTCCGATCGGCGCGGCCCTTGCCGCCCCCTTCCCGACCATGATCCGCTATACCGGCGCCTCGATGACCTTCAACCTCGGCGGCATTTTTGGCGCCTCGCTCGCCCCTTTTATCGCCACCCGGCTCGCCACCCACTACAGCCTGGACTATGTCGGCTACTACCTCGCCGCCTCGGCTGTGATCTCGCTGGTCTGCATCCGGCTGTCGGGCCGCGAAGAGGTCTGAGCCTCGGACAGCAAATGAACCGGAAGCCGCGACGGCCACTGTCGCGGCTTTTTTATTGATGCGGTCGACACTTCCGGCTAACCGGAGTACTCAAGGTAAACGGGGAACAGATCATGCGATGCCTCATTACCGGCGCAGCCGGCTTTGTCGGTGGGCCTCTCGTCGAAAGACTGCACAGAGAGCGGCTATGCGAGCTTCAGGTAACCACGCGATCTTCAGCCGCCAGCTTTCCGGAAGGTGTGCGGCATTTCCCCATCGAGATATCCAGCGAAACTGACTGGACGGCAGCTCTTCACGGTGTTGACGTCGTCGTCCATCTCGCCGCCCGCGTGCATATCATGAATGACCGCGCAGCCGATCCACTGACGGAATTCCGCCGGATCAACACCGCCGCCACTCTGAATCTCGCCGAACAGGCAGCACGCGCCAGGGTAAAAAGGCTCGTTTTCATCAGCAGCATCAAAGTCAATGGTGAAGAGAACGATCGGCCATTCCGCCACGACGACACGCCGATGCCGCTTGATCCCTATGGTGTTTCGAAGCTGGAAAGCGAAATCGGGCTGCATGAAATCTCCGCCCGAACCGGCATCGAAGTCGTCGTCATTCGACCGCCGCTCGTCTATGGGCCGGGCGCCAGGGGCAACTTCGCGCTGCTCGTCGGACTTGTCAGGAAGAAGATACCGCTCCCCTTCGCGTCACTGAAAAACCACCGGACGCTGGTTGCGCTTCCGAACCTCGTCGATCTGATTATCACGGGCATGACGCATCAGGGCGCTGCCGGCCAGACGTTTCTCGCAGGCGACGGAGAAGATCTCTCAACGCCCGGGCTCATCGAGGGAATTGCCGCAGGGTTGGGTGTCAAACCAATGCTGCTTCCCTTCCCCCCCGCTCTGTTGCAGCTGGGCGCGCGATTGACCGGAAAAGACGCCGTCTACCAGCGTCTTTGCGGTTCGCTGCAGGTCGACATATCCCACACCCGCGACGTGCTCGGCTGGTCACACATCGTCACGCCACGCGAAGGTCTGAAGATCGCTGTGAAGTAAGAATTATTCGCTGGTGACGCCATGGAACGGGCGCACTTCGCGGCCGGGCATGAAGACACCGAGGCGCTTGATTTCCCATTCGAGCTTGATGCCCTCTTTCTCGAAGACTTCGCGGCGCACTTGTTCGCCGAGATATTCGAGATCGTAGCCGGTCGCCTGCCCCATGTTGATCATGAAGTTGCAGTGAAGCGACGACATCTGGGCTCCGCCGATGACGAGGCCGCGGCAGCCGGCCTCGTCGACCAATTTCCAGGCCGAATGGCCCTTCGGGTTCTTGAAGGTCGAGCCGCCAGTCTTTTCGCGCACCGGCTGCACCGTCTCGCGGTGATTGCGCACGGCGTCCATCTCGGCGCGGATCTGCGCGCGCTCTTCCGGATAGCCTTCGAATAGCACCGAGGTGAAGATCAGCTCGGCGGGTGCTGCGGAATACCGGTAGGAATAGCCCATTTCGGCATTGGAAAGCACATGCTTATTGCCCTTGCGGTCGACGGCGTTGACCTCGATCAGCCGCTCGCGTGTCTCCACGCCGTTTGCCCCAGCATTCATACGCGCCGCGCCGCCGATGCTGCCTGGAATACCGTAGAAGAAATGAAAGCCACCAATGCCGTTATCCATCGCCATCGCGGCCACATGTTTATCGGGGCAGATGGTGCCGGCAAGAATGCGGTTTTCGCCGGCAAGCTCGACAAAGCCGAACCCCTTGGCGGACAGGCGCAGCACGACGCCGGGAATGCCGCCGTCACGCACCAGGATATTGGAGCCGACGCCGATCACCGTCAGCGGCACCTCTTCCGGCAGTATCTTCAGGAAGGCGACGAGATCGTCGATGTCATGCGGCTGGAACATCAGCTCGGCCAGGCCGCCTGCCCTGAACCAGGTGACGCGGTCCATGGGGGCATCCGGCGTGATGCGCCCGCGGATATCCTTTACACCGTCTCCGAGAGACGCGAGAAGCTTTTCCCCATTCACCTGTTTCATACGGACTTTCCCGATAGGCCTTCCAGTTGCGTGGGCAGCGCCGCCGCCCAGGATGTGATGCTGCCAGCCCCCAACAGAACCACGAAATCGCCAGGCTTTGCAACCTCCGCAACCATCTGCGGTAGAAGCTCCGCCGAGGTGAGAAAGCGGGCGTCGCGATGGCCGCCGGATTTTATCCGCGAGACCAGCGACACGGAATCGATACCCGCGATCGGATCTTCGCCCGCCGCATAGACCGGCGCGAGGAAAATGCTGTCGGCGTCGTTGAAGCAGGCGGCGAATTCCTCGAATAGGCTCGCAAGGCGGCTATAGCGGTGCGGCTGGTGGACCGCGATCACCCGCCCCTTGCAGGATTCGCGGGCAGCGCGCAGCACCGCCTTGATCTCGACGGGATGGTGGCCGTAGTCGTCGAAGACCTGCACCCCGTTCCATTCGCCGGTCAGCGTGAAACGGCGCTTGACACCGCCGAAGGACGCAAGCCCCTTGGCGATATCGGCGCTCGATATGCCGAGCCGGTTGGCAACAGCGATCGCCGCCGTCGCGTTGGAAATATTATGCCGCCCGGGCATCGGCATGACCAGCCCCTTGAGCTCGATCACCTGGCCGGTGCGGCGGCGGCGGATTTCGACGTCGAAGATCGACCGCGTGCCGTCGATGCGCACATTCGTGAAGCGCACGTCGGCCTGCGGGTTCTCGCCATAGGTGATGATCTTGCGATCCTCGATGCGGCCGACCAGCGACTGCACCTCGGGATGGTCGAGGCACATGACGCCGAAGCCGTAGAACGGCACGTTCTCGACAAACTGCCGGAAGGCGGCGCGCACGGCATCGAAATTGCCGTAATGGTCGAGATGTTCCGGATCGATATTGGTGATGACGGCGACATCGGCGGGAAGCTTCAGGAAGGTGCCGTCCGATTCGTCGGCCTCGACCACCATCCACTCGCCCTCGCCCATGCGGGCATTGGTCCCGTAGGCGTTGATGATGCCGCCGTTGATCACGGTCGGGTCGAGCCCGCCGGCTTCGAGCAGCGTCGCGACCAGCGAAGTGGTCGTCGTCTTGCCATGCGTGCCGCCGATGGCGATCGCATTGCGGAAGCGCATCAACTCGGCAAGCATTTCGGCGCGGCGCACCACCGGCAGCAGCTTTTCGCGCGCGGCGATGAGTTCCGGATTGCTCTTCTTGATCGCCGTCGAAACGACGACGACTTCGGCCTCGCCCAGGTTTTCGGCCCGGTGGCCGACGAACACCTCGATACCCTTGTCGCGCAGTCGCTGGACATTGGCGCTGTCGGCCTGGTCAGATCCCTGCACCTTGTGGCCGAGATTGTGCAGCACCTCGGCAATGCCGCTCATGCCGATGCCGCCGATGCCGATGAAATGAACGAGACCGATCGCCTTCGGCAGTTTCATGCGCGTGTCCTCTTGAATTCCGCAATTGT